>CAJUJV010000041.1:0-14505 GCA_910586845.1 uncultured Hungatella sp. | reverse complement strand
TGCATCTCTTTCAGCTGTTTGTAAATCTGGTTGCTCATGAGTGTGGTGGGCTTCTTCTCGGAGCCTGCGATATCGATCAGACGTCCGTAAGAGTTGCCGCCGTTCTTGGAAGCATATCTGGTGGCGTATGGGGTGAAGGTCTCGTCTACAATGTCGATCAGGCCTTTCTTCATATCGCCTCCGCCTGCGAAGATATCAGCCACTTTATCCGGATCGCTCTCCATGGCGGAACGGAACTTGGCCTCATCAAACACCAGGGTACCTCCGTCAAGATAATCCTCGGAGTAGGTGATACCGATCTCTTTCAGATCCTCGTAGCTGGCGCCGTTCTGCATAAGTTGGGTGAAAATGGTCTCCACATCCGCGCTTAAGTCTCTCATGGCGGAATCGCCGTAGAGGATGCCCTGCTTCGCCTTCTTCTCCCAGTTCTCGATGGATGTCTCATCCATCTCCGCCTTCTGCTCGTCGGTCAGAGCGCCGTAACCGCTGTCGGGTCCTGACTGCAGTGCCGATCTCGGTCACCAGGGCATTGAAATCCTCGAAGAAACTCTTTACTTTCTCCGTAACGCCGTCCACGTCGGCTTTGGCGGTGAATGTGACGGCTTTGGAAGTGTTCCACTCTCCGTCTTTTATCTCCTCGCCGAACACTCCGGATATGGTGACGTTTAAACCTTCCAGGTTAAAGGTGTTGGAAGCCCGGTCCAAGACAACGGTCTTTCCGTTGCCGTAGCTGACCGCGATCTGAGCGTTCTGACCTTGTTTTATCTTTGTCTGATCTTCTACGGCCTTGCCGTCCGCATCTTTTTTAACCGAGCCGTCCGCCTCTCTCTCAAAAGCCCCGAACATGGCCTTCGCCAGGTCGCTGTCCAGAGTAATCTGACGGCCCTCGCCGGTCTCTGACGACACCAGCATAAACTCTCCCGTGGCATCCACATAGGTGGCCTTCACCCCGGCCTCTTTGTTCGAGTTGATCTTCGAGAGGATATCGCTGATGCTGCTGTCTCCTGTGAGACCTTTGATCTCCACTCCATTGATCACCAGATTAAGCGCCTCGTCTTTTCCCGGAACCGTCATCCCGACCGCGGCAAAGCCGTCTGCCAGCGCAGCCTGATCCAGCTTTCCGTAAAGGTTCACCTTGTTGGAGGCGCCGTACTCAAGGCCCAGGTTCGTCAGCAACTCCCCGTCGCTGGACACGACGGAGAGAGTGGAGTCCGGCTTGCCTGTAGAGAACTGCAGTCCGTCTGCTCCGAATTCGGCTTTGACCATGTCTTTTCCATAGGCCTGGTCCAGGCGCTTCTGAAGGTTTTTCTCCATGGCCTCCGCCCGTTCTTCAGCAGTCATGTCCTTCATCGCTGCCGCTTCCTCTTTCGTGATCAGCTCGATGGACTTCTGGCTGCCGTCATAGTTGAAGGTCAGCTTCTTTCCCGTCAGATAGCTGAGGGCGGTTGGGTGTCTCTGGTAAGAATCCTTAAAGTTAGTCAGGTTTTTATTAAAATTATCCAGCGTGATTCCCTGGGCGTCAAAATCATCGGGTAAATTGCTGTCTGTTCCCTTTTTGTATCCCAGACCCTCCAGGGCGGAGCCTCCCCGGATCACGAAGCCGCCCATGCCTTTGCCGTCGCCCTTCTGTTCGACCAGCTCCATCCGATCCGTTGTTTTGTTATATTCAAACTTGAAGGCGTCCTTCATGGCCTTGTCGCCCAGCTTCAGGTCGGAACTCTCCAGGTACTGATTCAGCTTATCAGCGATTTGCTCCGGTGAATCCTTGATGTAGTCAATGGTGATCTTTTCCGTCTTCTCCTTCCCGTCATCGCCTTTTGTGGTGTAATTAAAAGAACTGGGAAGCGTCAGAGTCGTGTTGTTCTCAAATCCCTTATTCTTGTCGGTGTTGTTCCATGTGGCGAAAGTGATGGTCGCTCCCTCCAGGTTGGAGAAGGTGAACCGGGTGTTGTCAGACAGATCCGTTAAGCCGGTGGCGATGCTGCCCGTAAGGTGTGCATCGGACTGGCGCACCGTGGAGGTGGCCATCTGCTTCACGCCCAGGATAGATACGTTATTCACCATGGAAGAGGTTCCCGTAGCCGTGATAAAGGCTGTGGACTCCTCTTTGCCGTGAACCGTGATTTTATTCTTTCCAAATATGGATGCATTCTTCAGATTCGATGTGGAGGAATAGCTGGCGTACTTGTCGGAGATGTCAATGATCTTATCGCTGAATCCTCTGTACGCCTCCTGCTTCCACTGAAGTTCGGTTATCTTTTTCTTCTGATTATTGATCTTGGTGGTGGTTCCCAATGTCATCTGTTCAACAATGGAATCACGGTCGATGCCGGAAACCATGCCGCCGAATCCTCTCAGCGCCGTGTTGCCCAGACTGTTGCTGCCGCTGGTACTTGATATACTCGCCATCTCTCTATCTCCTTTCACTTCAATACCTTGAAAAAATTCATTTTTAATCTATACTTATTTATCGACATGTTATATAATAAAAATAATATCCGAGATTTCATTTTTACTATTTTTTATATTGGAGGTACAACTTTGTCTATCATTATTACTGTTTCCAACCAGAAGGGCGGTGTGGGAAAGACCACCACATCTGCGGCCCTCATGTCCGGGCTGGCCATGGAAGGGAAGAGAGTTCTGGGTATTGACCTGGATCCCCAGGGCAACCTGGGCTTCTGCCTGGGTACCGGCATGGCCAATCCTCATACGATCCTGGATGTGATGAAAGGCACGATTCCCGTGGTCAAGGCCCTGGTCCGGTGTGATTACGGAGATCTTCTGGTTTCCGACATCACCCTCAGCAGCAACGGCCTGGACAGGATCACCGAAAACCGGGAATATATTCTCAGAGACGCCATTCAGCCCGTGATGGATTTTTATGATTACATCATCATCGACACGCCGCCTGCTCTGAATCTTTTGACAGTCAACGCCTATTCTGTTTCCGATTTTCTGATCATCCCCATGGCTTCGGACATCCTGAGCCTGGTAGGTCTCGCCCAGCTGAAGGAGACCATAGAGTCTGTCCGGGAGTCCTTTAACCCCGGCCTCAATGTGCTGGGAATCCTTCTGACCCGCTTTAATCCCCGGACCCTGTTGTCCCGGGACGTTCTTGACATGGCCGGACAGCTGGCCAACCAGATCAATTCCAGGGTTTTTGATACGAAAATCCGCTCCGGCGTGGCCATAGCAGAGGCTCCGGCCCACGGGGAGAGCATTTTTTCATATAATCCGCGCTCAGCTGCGGTAAAGGATTATCAGGCGTTCATCGACGAGATTGCGGCTGACATCCATTTAAAGGAGGGCATAGAGAATGGCTAAGAAAACAAACAGAACATCACACGTTATGGATCTTTTGACCAACGGCGCTTCCGGGGAGGCTCCCGAGACAGTCAGCGAGGCGGCTTCCGGACAGGAGAAGAAGAGCGACGTCCAGTCCCTCTCAGCCGCACCAGCCAAGGTCACTGTGGTAGATGAAGGAAGCATCAATGACCGGGTTTCCCAGGAGATTCTGGACAAGCTTACAGAAGAACTGAAGGCAGAGACCGGGAACACAGCCCAGACAGAGGCTGATACGGCTCCGGCAGGTGCAGCAGAAGCAGGTGCAGCGGAAGTTTCCGCAGCAAATTCTGCGTCCGTCAGTGAGGAAGAGTCCGTATCCCAGGAACCGCCGGCAGGCGAGACGGTCCAGACGGAAACATCTGAGGAAACTGCTCCTGAAAGTACGCCACAGACCTCTGCTGGGGCCTCTGAACAGGCAGATGAGGTTTCTACCGCTGACGCTGCTTCGCAGGCTTCTGAGGCCTCTGAGAACGTTTCCCAGCCCGATTCCGAACCTAAGAAGGAGCCTCATCCCATTATCCCGGAAAGCCATTTCAGCAACCACACACAGCACCGGGAATATCGTTTCGTCAATGTTATGGAACAGCTTCTCATGCGCCAGGATCTGGATGCCGTGCTGAAACAGCATGGAGTGTGTCCCTGCCCACGCTGTATGTCCGACGTGTGTGCTCTGGCCCTTACAGGCCTTCCGTCCAAGTATGTGGTTACCAGCAAGGATTCTATCTCTCCTCTTCTCAGCTACTATGAGAACAAGTACAAGATCCCGGTTCTGACCGAGATGATGAAGGCCTGCAACAAGGTCCGCGAGAATCCGAGACATAAAAAGCGGGAATCCGAGACATAAAAATAAGTCCGCCGCCTCTATGACGGCAGGAACAGGGAGTTGTGGCTTTACCGGCCATGACTCCTTTTTGCTATGATTTTTATTATAACTTTCCAACTCATTTTTATATTGTAAAACAAGTCAAACTGTGATATGATCTGTCTAACAGAAATCTTCTGTTTTTTGGTACTGATTCGGTACTGTCTGTTATTCACAGGGAGGCATTTGCGCCTTATTTCCCTACAGCCGGAGGCTGAAACCCCGGAAACCCGAATATGGTAAAATTTACCTTACCCACATGGGCAGCACAGGCGTTTTTTGTCTTGCAGAAGCCATGAACTGTCCGTATAATGAAAGGAGAGAGATGACGTTTAAAAAAACAAACTTAGAAAAATCAGGATCGGCAAACCCTCAAAGGGGAACCAGTGTCCGAAGAAAAGGGCAGAAAACTGCAGACAAATCTGCCCGTGGCATTGCCTGGCAGAACAAGGATATCGCTTCAAAGATCACAGGAGAAGCCATGATCGGAAGGAATCTCTCTCCTTTTGGTCTTCCCCACATCAGAGTGAAGGATATCATGCCCACGAACCTGCCAGTCATAGAGAGTAATGAGCTGCGCCTGGACAATCTGTTTTTGCTGGATGATGAAGCAGTGGCCATCATTGACTACGAATCTGACTATGAACAGGAAGATTTTATAAAATATCTCAACTATGCAGCCAGAGTGATCAAACGGTATGCCGAACAAAACAGGCTGGATGAATTGAAAAAGTTGAAAATCATTGTAATCTATACTGCGGATGTAGAACAGGCATGTGAGGTATACGATCTGGACGGGGTTACGGTGAAAGTGGAACCGGCCTACCTGACAGGGATGAATACAGAGGCCATTTACAGAGATCTGAAAACTGCTGTCTTAACCAGAGGGGTTCTGAACAAAGAAGAGGCTTCCCGGCTGATGATCCTTCCCCTCACTGTCAAAGGCCGGGACAATAAACAGGAAGTCATCGTCAGATCTGTAAATCTGGCTAAAAAAATCTCTGATATCCATCAGAGGACACAGGTTCTGGCCGGCCTTTTGACCTTTACAGACAAAGTTATCGATGAACAGTATCGGGAAATTGTGAAAGGAGAGCTTCGAATGACACAGGTAGAAAGAATGATTTTTGAGGAAGCATGGGATCAGGGAGTTATGGAAGGTGAAAAACGCGGAAAAAAATTAGGCATAAAAGAAGGACAGCGCATCGGGGAAAAAGCCGGCAAGAGAAAAGGAGAATTCGAGACTCTCTATATTCTGACTCAGGATGGAACCATTACTCTGAAGCAGGCAGCTGCCCGGAAGGGCATGACGGAAAAAGCTTTTATGAGGGAAATTGTTAAACTTGGGCTGGTTAAAGATAATTGAAGAGTCAATACCCCCGCACTCCTCCATGGCGGAGCCGGGGGCTTATTTCCCCCTTCTCCCCTACTCTCTCAATATTCCCAAATCTAACAGTACGCACGAGAGCATTGACAATATCCAAAAATTTTCTTTCTCCCTATAATGTTGTTCTTGATCTGTAAAAACAGCGTAATTGGTTTCAGAAAAATTATCCAGATTTATATCAATATTCTTTTCCTGAAAAATATTCTTTAATTCTGTTGCCGCATGTAAAATAGTGGTCTCACTTATTTTATTCATAGACATTTCTTTAGCATGACTATTTATGTATTCTTTTAATTCTGATCCTAATTTCACACACTTCCTATATGACTGATCTACAAAATTTGACACCTCATATGCTTCTATAGAAGGATAGCTGAGTATCAGCATACCGCCTCGCATGTTGTTATCATTATCCCTCGCATTCTTCAGAGAGCAGATCAGATTTTTAATCAACCGGACATCCGTATTAGATTCCGGATCTCTGTCAAACAGATAGTATATAGCTGCATTGTCTGCATTAAATTCATATATTTCAATTAATTCTGAAAAAATAGTATCCAGATACTGTTGTTCATCAGCAGATTTTATATTTTTCCCACTCTCTTATTTTTTATCAATTCCATACTCGGGTATCCCTCCAAACACACCGCTCAGATACATCTTTTCCAGATTTTGAGCGGCTCTGGGCTGTTCCTCTGAAAAACGCAGCAATTTGCTCCCATCCGTATCTGTTAATTCGACAGCATAGATCTGATCTGGCCACAGCAGTGAATTGGAAAGCAGATTCGTTGAATGTGATACAAAAAACAACTGCAGAGCATCACTGTATTGCATGATATAAGACACAAGAAGTTCTTCTAATTTGTTATGGAGGCCGCTGCTGAATTCATCTATGATGAGCATCCCTCCCCTTTCCACCGTGGTAAGGATCGCAGGCAGTATATTGATAAATGCCTGATTACCAGCCGATTCCATAAACATGGGAATCGATATGCCGATATCCTCATGAACAAAAGAAACTTCTCTTCCTTCTTCATCAAATTTTTCATGATCATATTGTACCGAATATCTGAAATGATTCATTTCCAGAAAACGGTTTAATTTATCTGTCCCATATTTTTTTAAATAGTTTCTATAAGTCAGACTCTCCCCGTTATAGGTGGCGATGCGCCTGCGAAGAGAGTCTATATAAACAGATTTTTTCAGGTAATCGAACCACTCCAGTAAAACCCTGTGCCCGGAAAATTTTGTATTGAAATAGACCCTTTTCAAAAACAGCAGTGAGTCGTCTATGTCATAAAAAGAATCTTCTTTTTCGAGATTCAGCATGGCATTCGTTCCGATTCTGTCAATGATTTCGTCGTGATCGACTTCTAATTGTTCTGTCAGGAAACGGTTTCCGGAAAAAGAAAATCCGTAATTAATCTCATGGCCGCCAATTAAAAATTCGTATTTCAGTTCTGTTATTTTGTTGTCTGAAAAGAAGCACTGATATAAATTAAGACTGATATCTCTGTCCGCCAAAAGCAGGTCAAGCAACAGTTTGACAGGTTGAATGGCCGTAGTTTTTCCGGAAGCATTTTCTCCGACAAACAGTGCTCCTTTTACGGTCTTTTCATAGGTATTCTTTTCCAACAGCCTGTAATTTGTCTTTCTGAAATCAAAAACCGTTTCATTTTTAAAACATTTAAAATTTTTGATGATCATCTTTTTCAGCATGGAGATACCTCGTCATTTTTTTACTGTTTTATATTTATAAAATGTACTTTTTTTACAGTATTATTCTATCATACTGCGGATTCCATTGCAATATTCAAAATACCCCCGCACTCCGCCATGGCGGAGCCGGGGGCTCATAGACTGTTTAACGATTATTCCCACAGATCCAGTTCCTCTTCCGTAAGGATCCTGTCGATCTGTGCCTTCTGATTCTCCTCCGTGGCCGGCAGATAACCGGTCACAGGAGTACTGCCTCTCTGCTGTCTGGCTTCGGCCATGGACAGTTCCCAGTATTCCCGGTCTTCCTCGTCGCCGTTGACATAGTACCGAAGGTCTCCGTCCTCGTCGTTCTCCAGGGAGAAGCTCCAGACATTTTTGAACCAGGTGCTGTCATACTCCATCTGGAACAGATTCATCTCTCCGCTCTTCTCTGACATCTCAAGCCAGACTTCCTCCCCTTCCGGGTCCAGGTACAGAGTGCTCCGCCCTCTGTCATCCGGCACATCGAACTCTGCGGAGAGTTCAAACTTCTGCTCCTGGGGAACCCATACGGCCACCTTTACCAGGTTCTCGGCCTCCTGAACCCCTGCCATGATCACCAGATCTTTATAGCCATCCATGTTCAGGTCCGTCAGGAGGAAAAACTGCTGCAGCTCCGGCTCGGCCTGAGAGCCCTTTTTCCTGGTCTTTTTCTTCTGGGTGCTTTTTTTGATCTCGGACCTTATGGCTTTCCGATATTTGTCATAAGCATCCACCACGGTTCCCTCGGGGCCCACATACTTGTTATCCGCTGAAAAGGTATTAAAACACATGGCTCCGTCCGGTCCCATGTAATACTTCTTTCCTGCGTCCTTATCCGTCACCCAGCCTGTTTTCATATTGCCTTTGGAGTCCACATAGTAAGTCTTCCCCTGATCCTCGATCCACTCATCCTTGGCCGGTTCGTCAGGAGCATACATGTACCTCCAGTATTTTCCGTTCTCCGACAGCTCCCACTGGCCTTCCCTGGCCTGGGCGGTAAAAGAACCTGCGGCGGCTAATCCAAGGGCCAGACACAGCCCTGTTGTCCGTTTCTTCAATGTTCTTCTCTCCTTTCCCGCTGTCCTCTGTCCGCAGCCTTCGCTGCGCATCACAAAGCGTTCTATTCCATCAAGCCTGCTTCTCTGTTCCTTTCGAACCGCTCCAGAAGCTTGTCGATGACATGAACCAACTTGCCGATCTCCGGCTTGGTCAGCTGCTCATCTGCCCCCAGCTGCTCCCCCTTGATCCTCATCTGATCATCAATCAGGGATGAGAAGATGACAACCGGGAGATGTTTCAGTCTGGGATCGTCTTTTACCAGCTTGGTCAGACGATGGCCGTCCATCTCCGGCATCTCGATATCCGTTATGATCAGGTTTACCTTGTCGTAAAGCCTGGGATCATGAGCCAGATTCTTTAAATAATTCCAGGCCTCCTGGCCGTTATTGAAGTTGGTCACATTGGTAAAACCGGCCCGCTGCAGAGAATCGTCGATCATCTTCTGCAGAAGGATGGAGTCCTCGGCAATAACAAGAGGGCTTTCACAGATCGGACGGTCGCCCATCTGTTCTACCTCGGAGATCTGGATGGAAGTCTGGGGCGCGATCTCAGCCACGATCTTCTCGAAGTCCAGGATCGTAACCAGTTCTCCTGCACACTGGGCAATTCCTGTAGCCACTCCTTCTTCCCCATGACTCAGAGTCTTATCCGGCTTCTGGATGTCTTTCCAGGAAATACGGCTGATGCCTTCAATACTCTGAACACGGAAAGCCACTGTCATCTTATTGAAGTTGGTCACGATGAACAGGTCTCTGCCCTTGTGCTCCAGGTATTCGTTGGTCAGGTAAAATCCCAGATCGATTACCGTGATCAGAAGATCTCTGGGTTTAAAGATCCCCTCTACTGCCGGGTGGGCATGGGGCATGGCCTTTACCTTCTCGGCCATCATGATCTCTTTTACTTTGGCTACATTGATGCCATAAAATTCCCCCTGGATCGTAAACTTCATGATCTCAATCTCATTGGTCCCTGATTCCAGAAGGATTCCATCTTTCTCTTTCTCCACGTTTATCCTCTCCTCTCTAGAGATGCTTTTCCGGTTTTCCTACAGTACGTATGACTACATCGCCGTTTGAAACGTCGATCAGCATGGTTCTTGCATAAGCGCCGCCGGTATCCTCTGCCGAGATACGAAATCTCTCTTCCATAAGGATCTTTTTGACCATGGCAGCGTTTCTCTGTCCGATGTTGCCGAAATCCGAACTGCCTTTCATCTCGAACATCTTAGCCCCCCCGGCAATCTTCACCACTGTACGGCTCTTTACCATGCCAAAAGCCGTAAGCTTGCGGATAGTTTCCCGAATCCCGCTGTCCGCATATTTGAACACCTTGGGATCATTGGGATCCACCCTGTTGGGAAGCATGATGTGCAGAAGCCCACCAAGCTTGATCAATGGGTCATAAAATGTGATCCCGATGCAGGAACCCAAGGCGTAGGTGATGATCCGGCTGTCTCCCCTGGCGAATTTCATATCGCCAATTCCTACTTTTAATTCCCTCTCAGCCATTATGAAACACCTAACTTCTCTAAAATATCATTAAGCGATTTAATATCCGGCAGCATCAGCAGTCCGTCGGAAAGCTTCTTGCCATCCATAATAAATTCCGCATTAATGTACATCAGCTTATCTGTCTCATATCCGTACTCGGCGATGGGAACTGTCAGGACGCCGCCCAGCATGTTCACCGTAGAGCTTGGAACAGACAGATCAATCTCCACCCCTACCAGCTGGGTAAAGGCATTGACATAAGAACATATGATGATGTTACCCACTTCCTCCAGGGCGGAGTATGCCAGTTCGTCCAGATCCATGAAAGATTCGTACTGCTTCCCGATAAGCTTCTCCAACACTGCATTGGCCAGGTCCAGCTTGAAGATGAACAGCATCAGACCGTTTACCTCGTTGGACATCCTTACCAGAGTGGCGGTCACCAGCTCTTCTATGTAGCCGATTTTGTCTACGGTCTCCTCGTATCCCAGGATATTGACCTCCGGAATGCTGATGCGGATCTCCTTCTGAAGAAGCTTTGAGAGAGCCGTAGCCGCATGGCTGGTGCCGATGCTGCTGATCTCTTTCATGACATCCAGTTCCAGAAGATTCATGTCTTCATATCTTTTCAGTTTCATAGGCTCCCCCTTACGCTCTCAGAGAGTTAATGGTGGATTCCACCTCATCCGAAGTCATCACCATCCTGAGGGCGTAGCTGTAAGCCCTCTGGCACTCGATCATCTTTACCATCTCTTTGGCAAGATCTGTTCCCGACTGCTCCAGCACGCCGGACTCTATTCTTGCGTGCTCCACCAGAATGGGCTCCATCCCCTCCGGCGGCGCATATTCATTATCTCCCACACTGATGAGGCGGCTTGGGTTGGAAAATGTATAGACGCTCAGCCTGGGAGCATCTTCATCCTCATCCAGATCCTCGTCGTCCTCTTCCTCCTCATACTCCTCGCCTCCCAGCGCAGCCAGGATCCTCTCGATATCCGCGGTCTCCGCCTCCAGAGGTTCGCCGTTTTGATCCAGGACCAGCTTTCCGCCGTCGGTCATCAGATAGTACACGCCCTCTTCTTCCGTCTCCGATCTGTGGAAATGACCGCTTCTGGTATAGGTTATGGCTCCTGTGACCGGATCCTGAACCATGAAAAAGGCATTATCCTCCAGAATAGCATAATCAATGGGACTGTTGGTCGGCGTCAGGGCTCCTGTGCCGTAGTTGGAATAGGTGCGCTCCATCCGAACGCCGTTGCCTGCCATCAGTTCTGTGGTGGCATCCTCCGAATCGTTGAGATTAAAGTTGAGAAGGTCGGAGAAGGCGGCCGTCTTCGGCTTAAATCCATGGTTGTTGATATTGGCCAGGTTGTTGGAGATGACGCTCATCTTTGCCATGCATGTTCCGGCGCCCAGAGCGCCTGTATAAAATGACTGGTTCATGTATCTGCTTCCTCCCTTACAGTCTTCCTACATCAGTTGAAGCCTTGCTCATGATCTGATCGTACATCCTGAGCACCTGAGCCGCACTCTGGAGAGCTCTCTGAGACGTCATCATGGACGTCATCTCTTCCACCATATCCACATTGGAATTCTCCAGAGCCTGCCATAAAATCGAGGGAGACTCCACATCCTGGGCAGCCTGACCGGTGGAAAACATACCGTAGTCTTCCTTGTGGAGCTGTTCATAGTCCGCAAAATCCACCACCCGGAGAGTGCCCAGCTCCCTGGCCTCGGTCACCTCGACCTCCCCGTCCTCGCCGCTGGTGCTGGTAGCCGGCACCCGGATGACGCCGCGGCTGTCCACGGAAAACTTCTCCGTATCGATGGCAATGGGACCGCCGTCTGTTCCCTGCACTCTTCCCACGCCGTTCAGGGCCAGATACCCCTGATCGTCTACATGGAAGGAACCGTTTCTTGTATACCGGACTCCTGCCGGCGTATCGACACAGAAGAATCCCTTATCCATCAGGGCAAAATCCAGGATACCCTCTGTCTGGTCATAACTGCCCTGCTCATAATTCACATATGTTCTCTCCGCTGACCGTATCTTGGAGGTGGTGGCCAAAGGCTCCGGTTCATCCTTATACCGCCGTCCTGTCCGATACAGCATCTCCTCCTGGAAGGTGGTGCTGACCATCTTGTCTCTCTTATAGCCCGGAGTCTGGATATTGACCATGTTATTACTGATTACATTCAGGTTCCTGCTCTGGGTCAGCATGCCTGATGCCAGATTATAAAACCCCTGATACATGTCTGTCTCCTCCTTTTTACCCTGCCTTATGCGGCACTTTATGTGTAATTGCTCATATATGCTTTCAGTTTGCGGATCGCCGAACTGTGGATCTGGGAGATCCGCGGTTCGCTGACCTCCAGGATCTGGGCGATCTGTCCCATATTCAGTTCCTCCACATAATACAGAGAAACCACCATTTTTTCTTTTTCTTTCAGACTGTTAATGGCCTCCGCCAGAATCTGGCGGGACTCAACCTTCAGAAAGGCTTTCTCCGGCTGGGACTCCACATCCCCGCTGGAAAGCTGGATAGACTGATGCTCCCCCTCGTCGTCGGTAATCATATCCAGAGAGAGCACGTTCATCATCACGCTCATCCGCTGCAGTTTGTGGTATTTCCGGATATCCATCCCCATGGCCGAAGCCGTCTCCTCATCTGCAGGCGGACGTCCCAGCTGTCTTCCCAGAGTCGCCTGGACATCCTCCATAGCCTTTACCTGTTTGCGGAAATCTCTGGGCATCCAGTCGTTTTTTCTCACCAGATCAATGATCATCCCCCGGATCCGTCTGGAGATAAAAGTCTCAAATTTATTATCTCGCTCCGGGTCGTATCTGTCAAGACCTTTCATGATGGCGATGACGCCCTCATTGATGATGTCTTCCATCTGGAGCGACCCCGTATAGATGTTGCGCATCTGGTTGGCGATGGTCTTTACTATATAGAGATAGCGGAGCACCAGGGCCTGCTTTACTTCGATGCTGCCCTCTGCCCGGTACATCTCAAGAAGCTCTTCGTTGGTCTTCTCTTCCAAATAATCTGTCTGAACCATTCCGTCATCTCCCTATGGCCGGTCAGGCCCCCATTCTCCCCCTGTTCTCAAGAGTCAGACTGCCGATGGACTGTATCTGAACATTGTTGGATATCTCGTTAAAGGACAGGACTCTTACATTGGGGTAAAACTGCTCAATCAGACGGTAGAAATGAACTCTCATAACCTGTGATGTGAGCACCACCGGGGTCTGGGAGAGCCCGCTGAATTTCTTCAGCTGTCCCGTAAGCTGATTGATCACGCTCTGGAGCACATCCGGACTTAAGGCCAGATAATATCCCCGCTCTCCCTTGGACAGGCAGCCAACCATGGTCCGCTCCAGTTCGGAATCCAGAGTCAGTACCTTCATGCTGCCGTCTTCGCAGTACATGCGGGTAATGGTCCTTTTCAGCGCCGCTCTGATATTTTCTATGAGGCCGTCCACATCCCTGACCGGAAGGCCTGTATCAGATATGGTCTCCAAAGCTGTCTCTATAATCGTCTCTAAATCTTTGATCGGTACGCCTTCTCTCAGAAGGCTGGTAAGTAATTTCTGGAACAGACTGTAGGAGATAAAGTTGGGAAACGCCTCCTCGATCAGTTCCGGTGATGTCTTCTTGATATTCTCTACCAGATGGATCACTTCCTGTCTGGTGATCAGCTCATAGGCATGCTGCTTTACCACCTCCGACAGGTGAGTTACCAGCACCGACAGAGGGTCGATAACCGTATAGCCATAGATCTCTGCCAGCTCCCGGTCCTCCGGACGGATCCACCGGCTGGGGATACCGTAGGCCGGCTCGATGGTCTCGATACCGTCGATCTCCTTTTCGGGATTCTCCGGCTCCAGAGCCAGGTAGTAGTCCACCAGGATCTCTCCCCTGGCCACTTCCTCCCCTTTGATCTTGATACAATACTGATTGGTATTCAGTGCCGAACTGTCCCGAAGACGTATGGAAGGAATCACAAATCCCATATCCTGGGCATACTGTCTCCGGAAGATGATGATCCGGTTGATCAGGCGGCCGCCTACGGATTCGTCCACCAGAGGGATCAGGCTGTAGCCGAACTCCATCTCGATGGCTTCCACCGACAGGAGGCTGTAGACGTTGTTCACGTCCTTGAAAAACTCCTCCTCGCTCACCGGTCCCGGCTGAGGCGCTTCCTCCATGCCGGGTTCTGCCTCCGGACTGTAGTTTCTCAGAGTCGTTCCCGGAGCCGCGCCGCCGGGGGCTCCTGCCAGAGCCACTCCCGGCTCTGCCTCCAGTCTTCTGTAGAGATAGTAACCGCATCCCACCAGTCCCATGGAGATGATCAGCAGCTGAAGAACCGGCATACCCGGAATCACTGCCAGGACGGCAATGACGATGCCGCTTATCATGATCGCCACAGGCTGGGCCATAAACTGTTTGGAGATATCTTCGTTTAAGCTTCCCTCCGACACGGCTCTGGTAACGATCATGCCGGTGGCTACGGAGATCAGAAGAGACGGGATCTGGCCTACCAGACCGTCGCCTACAGTGGCAATGGAGTAAGTGTTCAGCACCTCTCCCACGCTCTGACCGCCCTGGACCAGA
>CAJUJV010000040.1:33291-36575 GCA_910586845.1 uncultured Hungatella sp. | reverse complement strand
CCTGGACGGCAGCCATGATGAGAGCAAGCTTGCTTGCATCGAATCATGGATATCGGCCAGGCAAGCCGGGTATGTGTAAGTAAGCCGGCAGGCTGGATTATGAATACCGGCGGCGATTGCGGGAGGGCCGAAGGCCCGGAGCAATCGGCTTTCACAGGGTGGACGGTGCATCACAGAATGCTGCCGGAATTACCGGAAGCCCCCGGACGGCAGTCCCCGTCATCAATGATGGAACAGCCTGATACCCGTAAATGCCATGGCCATGTTATATTTGTCGCAGGTCTCGATCACCTGATCGTCTCTCACAGAACCGCCGGGCTCCGCGATATATTCCACGCCGCTCTTATAGGCCCGCTCAATATTGTCTCCGAAGGGGAAGAAGGCATCGGAACCCAGGGCCACGCCCTTCATCTGATCCAGCCAGGCTCTTTTCTCTTCTCTGGTAAATACGGGCGGTTTCACCTTGAAGGTCTTCTCCCAGGCTCCGTCTGCCAGAACATCCATGTACTCCTCGCCGATGTACACATCGATGGCGTTGTCCCTGTCGGCCCTCTTGATGCCGTCCACGAACTGAAGAGACAGCACCTGAGGCGCCTGGCGCAGGAACCAGTTATCCGCCTTATTGCCTGCCAGCCTGGTACAGTGGACTCTGGACTGCTGTCCGGCGCCGATGCCGATGGCCTGTCCATCCTTTACATAACATACGGAATTGGACTGAGTGTATTTCAGCGTGATCAGGGAGATCATCAGATCCCTTTTGGCGGCATCCGGGATATCCTTATTCTTTGTGACCACATTGGCCAGAAGCTCCTCATTGATATCCAGCTCATTTCTTCCCTGCTCAAACACAATGCCGAACACCTGCTTGCGCTCCAGGGGCTCGGGAACATAATTCTCGTCGATCTGGATAACACAGTAATTGCCTTTTTTCTTCTCCTTCAGGATCTCCAGGGCCTCCGGCTCATATCCGGGAGCGATGATGCCGTCGGACACTTCTCTCTTCACGATTCTGGCCGTATCCACGTCGCACACATCGGACAGGGAGATAAAATCGCCGAAGGAAGACATCCTGTCCGCGCCTCTGGCTCTGGCATAGGCACAGGCCAGAGGAGACAGTTCTCCCATGTCGTCTACCCAGTAGATCTTTGCCAGGGTCTTGTCAAGAGGAAGGCCTACTGCCGCCCCTGCCGGAGATACGTGTTTAAAGGAGGCGGCTGCCGGAAGCCCGGTAGCTTTCTTAAGTTCCCGCACCAGCTGCCAGCCGTTAAAGGCGTCCAGGAAATTGATATATCCCGGTCTGCCGCTTAAGACCGTAATGGGGAGCTCCTTATCCTCGTTCATGAAGATCCTCGACGGTTTCTGATTGGGGTTGCAGCCATACTTCAGTTCCAGTTCTTTCATCGGTAAATTCCTCCTTCCGTGATCACACGTTTTTGTTAACGATCTTTGTCTCGTAAGCGCCGGTATCGATATCTATGTATCTGACAAACAGGGAAACCTTATTGTCTTCGTTGAGGTTGTCCCACAGAAGCGCCGTGAACTCTTCTATGGAATCGGAAATTCCAACCAGCTTGGGTTCTCCTTCAAAGCTGGGAAGAGGATTGCCGTCGTGCATATAGGTGTGGATAAAATGTCCCTCGCCTGCAGCCGGATTGTGATAGGCAAAGGTATATCTGTGGCAGCTGTCAGGATTTCCGTTGTTGCTCTTTAGGATGGACATGGCATAATTGTAGCTGCCCTTCTCGATGTGCATGATCCCGGAGATCCTGGGCGTATAGTTGGGACCGTCAGGCTCAAACTCTCTGGACCGCAGAGACTGTTCGAAAGTCAGCTGTTTGTCCATGCCTTCATAGATGGTGTCTGTCTGATCGCCGTTGGTCACGATGGTCTTATTGCCCAGCACCCTCACCGGCGCATAGATGATCAGACTCGGATCCTCCAGTTTTGCCGGATCAAAGGCCTCTGTCCGGATCCCTTCGCCTTCCTCCACAAATACCCGGTTCCTGCTGTTGGCACTTCTTCCCATGATAAAGTAAGCGGCAACAGCTTTAGTCCCATCCGGCGTCTTTCCGATGACGATCCCTCTGCCGGGATAAGAGTTATTTCTTAAATCTTCTGCCAGGTTCAGCATGTTCATGATGTTTCCTCCTTGTACATAAAAAACCGCCTGAGCATCCTCTCGGGCGCCCAGGCGGTCGGCTTTTTGATTACGTGCTCCCCTGTGGTTCTCTCCACGTTCCGCCAGTCGCACGTCCTGACTTTATCATAGCTGATTCTATGACAGAATGCAAGCATTTTCTACTCATTGCGGATAGCTGCCAGAGGACTTAATCTCATGGCTCTCAAGGATGGGAAGAATCCTGCCACCATACCTACGAGAATCGCAAAACCGATGGCCGAGGCGGCCAGCCACAGAGGGATCCTGGAGATGTCCCCGTCAATGCCCATCATGATCTGGCCGATGCCCAGATAGTTGTTCATCACATAGGACACGGTAAAACTGATGATCAAACCGATCACTCCTCCCATAAAGCCGATGAAGCCGGATTCCATCAGGAACATATTCCTGATATTGCCCATATCGCAGCCCAGGACCTTGATGACTCCGATCTCCTTTGTCCGCTCGTAGATGGACATCATCATGGTGTTGGCGATACCGATGGCAGCCACAAACAGGGAAATGGCACCGATGCCCCCCAGGACCAGCTGGATCACGTCATAGGTCTGCTGGGACTGTTCGATCCACTGCATCTGGCTTTCGGCCTGAAAGCCCATGTCGATCAGGGTCTGCTGCACGTCGGTCACATTGGCCATGTCGTCTACAAACACCACGGCCTGCTCATAAATAAAATAAGGATATGGTTTTCCCTTTTTATTGGTAGGCTGGTTCGGAATCGGTTTTTTCTTAAAGATCTGTTTCAGCTGAGTCTTTAAGGCTTCGATCTCCGTGTACACGGAATAGGAGTAGGAATTGTAATCATTGATATCGCCTTCCACCACTCCCGCGGCGTTGATCATATATTTCTTGGGCGGTTTGGAAGCGTTCTCTCCGCCTCCCTGGGACTGATAGTAGGCGTCCATGTCAAAGATAACAAACATGGGCTTGTTCATATAATCGATATCCGGCAGTTCTCCTGTGTCCCAGTATCCTTTTCCCGTCTTGCTGTTGCGGAATTTCTGGATGATCCAGTTTCCGTAGATCAGTTTCATCTCGTCCCCTTCTTCCGGCGCCTTGCCTTCCTTCAGGGGGATCTTCTCCAGATACTCCCGGCTGACTCCCATGA
>CAJUJV010000040.1:0-33281 GCA_910586845.1 uncultured Hungatella sp. | reverse complement strand
GGTCATATTGGCCTCATAGGCTCCCTGCTTCATCAGCACATAGATGGACAGCATGGGGGAGACTCCCGTAACATGGTCCAGGTGCTGAAACTGCTTCAGCACCTCGTCGGTAAGAAACTGAGGTTCGGAATCTCCGGAGTCCGAACCTCCGTAATAGCTGTCGGAATAGATGCTGATGGTGGTCATATCCCCGTAGGACGCGTACTGTTCCAGCATCAGCTGATTGAGCCCGATGCCCAGAGACACCATGATCACCACAGAGGCCACGCCGATGATCACGCCCAGGACGGTCAGGGCAGTACGCAGCTTCCGCCGTCTTAAGTTATTGACGCTCATTGTGAGCAGATCAAGAAATCTCATCGCCTAAATCATCCTCTTCCTGCTGAGCTTTTTTCTTCTTTTTCCTGCGGATCAGGAAAAATACCACAGCCGCTGCCGCCAGAATCCCGCCGGCTATGATCTGTATCTTGTATTTGCCGAAAAAGGATCCGTTCTCCATGGGAATATCGCTAAAATCTCCCACATCTATATTATCCATGCCGAAGTCGTCATCCATGGCCTCTGTCACAAAAAGAGTAAGCTCCTTCTCCACTGCCGGCTGCACTTCTCCGTTCTCATCCTCGTAGGTGATCAGGACTTTGACCTTCCCTTCATCCTGAGTAGGAGCAACGGCAGACAGCATCACATCCACATTGCCTGTCTCTCCCGGCTTGATATTGCCCACATAGGTGTCGGTGGGCTGGATGGAATCGGCCTCAAAAGCCACCATCACATTATAGAGGATCACTTTCCCCGTGTTGTTGATGGGGAACATGATGTTGCTCTCGGAGCCTACGGTGATGCTGTCCGGCATCACCTCCATGGTCCCGGTGTTCAGCCTGGCGATCTGCTTAATGGGAATATCGATGGTCACGGACTCGGAGGCGTTCTTAAATTCCGGGCTGTCGTAGGTTTCCTTGATAGTCAGAGCGTAGGAACGCTGGTCGATGCCTGCCCGTGAGAGAAGATCAAAGGTTAACTCCGTAACCTCCCCTGCAGACAGAGAGTTTACGACCACCGACGATGAGCCGGACTCCGTGGTAAAGACGGAGCTGTTGTCCACCTTCTCTGATTCCATGGTAAAAAGGATATTGCTGGCAGCCAGGCTGGAGGAAGCATTCTTCATCCGGAGAACCAGCCGGAAGGGTTCTCCCGCGATGATCGTCTCCGGGATGGTCTCAAAACCGTCCACCACGATCCTGGCCTTGGTCCTGTCGTGCTCGTTAAAGTCTCCGCTGGTATCATCCTTGTCTTTATTCTTGATATGGACCCAGAAAGTCTCTTCTTCCTTCATGATCTGGCCTGTGGCCGTCTCCCTGTATCGGATCTCAAATTTGATCGGGTAATATCCGGTGTAGGCATCGGAGCGGATCGCCATGCTGTAGGGCAGCTGCACCACTTCGTCGGCGCCGATCTTCTCAAAATTCCTGTCATAATTTCCCTCATTGATATCAAAGGGAAATTCGTTGGTATCCTTGTTGAGGACCATGACCACATTGACGTCTCTGGCCTCGGTCAGACCGTCGTTGCGCATATTAATAGCAAACTCCATGACATTGGGGTAGGTTCCGTAGGGAGTAAACTGGCCTTCTCCCAGCACGAATCCCACTTCCCGTTCCTCTTCGTCATCGTCTTTGTCGCTCCCTGTGGATTTGGAGACCCAGATATTCACATATTCCAGGGCAGAAGCCTTGTGCTCCTTGCTGGTGATCTCGATCTGTACCGTATAATACCCTTCCGACAGATCGGACCGGACCCGGGCCGGGATGGACACGTTCTTGCTCTTCCCGTCCTCGATGGTACCCACATGTTTTGGTTCAAAAGTACCTGTAGTCACCTCGAAGGGAAATACATACTCCCCTTCCACGGCATTGGGTCCCGCTATGTAGGCGCCGTTGTTGTAGATCCTGGCCTCCACGTCCTCCCATTTCTCTCCGCTGTCATTCTTGATAGTAAAGGTGACGTTCATCCGCTTTCCGGTCTTTCCCTTGGGTACGCTCTTGGAAACGATCACTTCGTTATCGCTGGTATCCACCAGTTCCGCCCTGGCTGCCACGGGCGGCAGCACCGAAAACGCCAGGACTCCTGTTATCAGAAAAGCCAGAATCCTCGTAAACATGTTCTTTTTCATCACTCAATCTCCTCTTCCTCTTCATGATGGCATTCCTCTATCTTAAAGATCCTGCCGTCAACGATGTGAAACTGTCTGTCCGCATAGGAGGCCAGATGATTATCATGGGTAACCATGACCAGAGTCTGATTCTGTTCTCTGACGATCCGCCTCATCAGCTTTAAGATCTCCATGGTAGTCTTGGAATCCAGGTTTCCCGTAGGCTCGTCTGCAAAGATGATACTGGGGTTCACTGCCAGAGCCCTGGCGATGCCCACCCTCTGCTGCTGTCCTCCGGACATGGCGTTGGCCATGTGGTTCATCTGCTTCTCCAGCCCTACCAGCTTCAGATACTTTCTGGCGATCTCGTTGCGCCTGCGTCTGGGCATGCCTCTGAAGGAGAGGGGAAGGGCCACATTCTCCACGGCATTCAGGGTCTTCAACAGGTTATAGGACTGAAAGATAAATCCCACCCGTTTGCGCCGGAAAGCCACCAGCTCGTTCTCCTTCATCTTCTCAATGTGGATCCTGTCGATGATGATCTCTCCCTTTGTCGGCTTCTCCAGCCCTGCCAGCATGTTGAGAAGGGTGGATTTGCCGGAGCCCGACGGCCCCACGATGGCGCAGAACTCTCCCTTGTACATGGTAAAATCCACGCCTCCCAGCGCGTAGACCTTCGTCTCGCCCACGCGGTATATTTTATATAGATTCTTCACTTCTATGATGGGAATCCGCTCTCTGGCCGGACTCCCTGAGCCGTCTTTCGGCATATCTGTTCCTGCCAATCCTGTCTCCTCTCCGTCCCTCCCGGTTTCCGGGAATATTCTGTCCATTATCAAAATCATGATTATATCTTACAACCTGCCTTCTGGTTTGTCCCATAAATTATTCTTAATGTTCTTTACGGTTTTCTTACTTTAAAAAAAACAGTAGCAATCTACAGAGGGATTCGCTATAATGGAAACAGCGTTAAACAAAAAGAAAAGGAGATCCCCATGAGACATCTTTTAAATCCTTTAGACTTTTCCGTAGAAGAGATCGACGAGCTCCTTGATCTGGCTGCGGATATTGAGCATAACCTCCCCGGATATGCCCATGTTTGTGACGGTAAAAAGATAGCGACCCTTTTTTATGAGCCAAGCACCCGAACCCGCCTGAGTTTTGAAGCTGCCATGCTGAATCTCGGCGGCAGTGTTCTTGGCTTTTCTTCTGCCGCCTCCAGCTCTGCCGCCAAGGGCGAAAGCGTATCCGACACTATCCGCATGATCTCCTGCTATGCGGACATCTGTGCCATGCGCCACCCCAAGGAAGGCGCCCCCCTGGTAGCCTCCCTCCACTCCTCCATCCCGGTGATCAACGCCGGCGACGGCGGCCACCAGCACCCCACCCAGACCCTGACGGACCTGATGACCATCCGCTCTCTTTTGGGACGGCTGGACAACATGACCGTAGGTCTCTGCGGCGACCTGAAGTTCGGACGCACCGTTCACTCTCTGATCAACGCCCTGGTGCGCTATCCCAACGTGAAGTTCGTCCTCATCTCCCCGCCGGAGCTGCGTGTCCCCGAATATATCCGGGAGGATGTGCTCAAAGCAGGCAACATCGAATTTGCAGAGGTGGGAAATCTGGACGAGGCCATGCCTCAGCTGGATATCCTCTACATGACCCGGGTTCAGAGAGAGCGTTTCTTTAATGAGGAAGACTATATCCGGTTAAAAGACTGCTATATTCTGGACAAGAACAAGATGAAACTGGCCAAAGAGCATATGTTTGTCCTCCACCCCCTTCCCCGGGTCAATGAGATATCCGTGGAGGTAGACGACGACCCGAGAGCCGCATATTTCCGTCAGGTACAGTATGGAGTATATGTGCGTATGGCTCTGATCATGACGCTGCTGGAGGTGAAAAAGACATGTTAAATATCAGCGGATTAAAAGAAGGCATCGTTCTGGACCATATCCAGGCAGGCAAAAGTCTTGACATCTATTACCATCTGGGTCTGGACAAACTGGAGTGCCAGGTGGCCATCATCAAGAATGCCAAGAGCAACAAGATGGGGCGCAAGGACATCATAAAGATCGAGGGAGCCCTGGATAATCTTGACCTGAAGGTCCTGGGCTACATCGACCACAATATCACGGTCAACATCATAAAAGACGACAGGATCATCGAGAAAAAGAGACTGAAGCTGCCGAAAAAGATCACCAATGTGATCCACTGCAAAAATCCCCGCTGTATCACCTCCATTGAACAGGAACTGCCTCATGTGTTCGTCCTGTCCGACGAGGCTACGGAGACCTATCGGTGTATCTACTGCGAGGAAAAATACGGGAAATAGGTTCCGGAGCGGGCCGCTTTAGCGGCATACTCCACTCCGCCCCCGTGTAATCGAGTAGGGGAGGCTTTTTCCCCTGCTCGCCGTGCCGGGGCGGGGCCGCTTTAGCGGCCATATTCCTCTCCGCCCCGTGTACATAAAAACTGCCCGATCGTCATGATGACCGGGCAGTTTAATTTTCTAAAATATCTGTTAAGAGGGGAGTAAGACGGTAAGCCGGGTTATGTCTTGGATGGCCATCTATCTAGGCCTGACGTCACCGCCAGGCTCAAGCGACCTACCCGAAAGCAGACGGGCCGCCTTATGCTCTCTGTTTGGTCTTGCTTCAGATGGGGTTTACATGTGCCCTGCCTGTTACCAGCCAGGCGGTAGTCTCTTACACTGCCATTCCACCCTTACCGGCACAAAGCCGGCGGTATATTTCTGTTGCACTGTCCCTGGAGTCGCCTCCGCCAGACGTTATCTGGCATCCTGCCCTGTGAAGCCCGGACTTTCCTCTCCTGCGGCCTTTCGGTATCGCAGCAGCGGCCATCTTGTCTTACTCCGAAGAAATTCTATCATATAATCCGTGATTTGTCTAATAGAATCTTTACTCCCTCTCTGGGAGTTATCCTCAGAACACTTATGACAACAGACTGCAGGCTGTCCCGGGTTCGTCCAGCTGCTCATACAGTCCCATGATCTGCTCTCTGGTCCCCAATCCGTCGGAAAATGCCGTGGCGCCTCCTGCCGCCGTCCCCAGCTTTAAGGCACGGCCGTAGTCGCCGTTCTCCAGAAATCCCGCCAGAAATCCTGCCACCATGGAATCACCTGCTCCCACAGAGTTTTTCACCGTTCCCCGGGCCGTTCCCATGCGGTATGCCTGCCCGTCCTCCGTCACCAGCAGAGAACCGTCACCGGCCATGGACACCAGCACATTCCCCGCTCCCATCTGCTGAAGCCGCCCGGCGTACTCCTGAATCTCCTTATCATTTTTCAATGTCACCCCAAACATGTCGCCCAGTTCATGGTCATTGGGCTTGATCAGGAAGGGATGGTACTTCAGCACATTGAGCAGAAGCTCCTTCTCCGCATCCACTACGGCCCGGATGCCTCTCCCCTCAAGCCTTGCCAGGATCCTCTCATAGATCTGCCTGTCTATGGAAGCCGGGATACTTCCCGAAAGCACCAGGATATCTCCCTCATTCAGACCATCCAGTTTCTCAAACAGCCTCTCCATATCCTCCGGTTCGATCCGGGGTCCCATGCCGTTGATCTCGCTCTCTTCATCGGACTTCAGTTTCACATTGATGCGGGACAGGCCTTTCTTTACATGGATAAAATCCGATTCAAAACCAAGGGTCTTCACCCCGCGCTCGATCTCATCCCCCGTAAATCCGGCCACAAATCCCAGAGCCCTGCTCTCGTAGCCCAGGTTTGCCAGAACCGCCGAAACATTGATGCCTTTGCCGCCGTAAAAAATATGTTCTTCCACGGTCCGGTTCACTTCCCCCAGACCAAAATGCTCCACTCTCACCACATAATCCAAAGCCGGATTAAATGTAACTGTATAAATCACTTCTGTTATTTCTCCTGATTTTATGAAATTGTATTTCCCGATTCGAACCGGCCGTCAGACTCTTACACCTTAAAACAGCTTCCTCCGATAAATTCTCTCACGATCGAGTTATGAGGGATGTCCTCGCTGCTGATCCCCAGAAAATAATCAAGGAATTTTAAAAGCCGCTTTGCCTCCAGATATTCCGGAGAGTTCTTCGGGATCTGGAACAGAAGAGGCTGGGCGTACTGTTTTAACACTGCCAGCTCATACACCAGGGCCGAGTTGAACATGATGTCCGCATCCTCCTGATAGGGGAAAATGTTCTCTTCCTCCCCCCTGCGCACGGAGGGCCACCTGCGGATAGTATCCTGGGCCGTAGCCCCTCTGGTCCTGGCGTCCCGCACCATCCGCCGGATCAGCCGGCCGTCTGTAGACGGGATCCGGTTATGCTCATCGATATTCAGCTGAGTCAGAGCGCTTATGTAGATCTTAAACTTGCTTTCTCTTGGCAGAGTATAGGACAGTTTGTCATTGAGACAGTGGATCCCTTCGATCACCAGGATATCCTCCGGTCCCAGAGTCAGCCTGTCTCCTTTGTACTCTCTGATCCCCGTAATAAAATTATAGTGAGGCAGCTCCACGGTCTTTCCTGCCAGAAGATCAGTCATATCCCTGTTAAACAGGGCGATGTCCAGACATTCCAGAATCTCATAATTATAATTTCCCTGAGCGTCTCTGGGGCTGTCCACCCGGTTGACAAAATAATCATCCACCCCGATGGCATGAGGCTTCATGCCCAGTGCCCGCAGCTGGATACAGAGCCGATGGGAAAAGGTAGTCTTGCCCGAAGAAGAAGGACCTGCGATCATGACAAATTTTTTCTCCGGCCGGCCTGCGATCATCTCCGCGATCTGGCCGATCTTTTTCTCCTGCAGAGCCTCCTGGATCAGGATCAGGTCATTGGCGTTGCCTCTGGCGATATCGTCGTTGAGGGCTCCCACATCTCCGATGCCCAGCTTCTCGCCCCAGGCAGACGACTCTCTCAGCACTCCGAACAGCTTCTCGCTGGGTTCAAAAGACGGCACCTGTCTGGGATTTTTCATGGTCGGGAGCATCAGAACAAATCCGCCGCCGTACAATACCAGGTCAAAGTAGCGGATATATCCTGTGTTCTGGGCCATGTAGCCGTAAAAATAATCCTCGAATCCTCCAATACTGTACAGATTCACTCTGGAAGACATGCGGTATTTGAACAAACTGGCCTTGTCATACATCCCGTGGCGTTCAAATAATCCCACCGCCTCATCCGTGTTGACACTGCGCTTCATGATGGGGATCTCCTGGTCCACATACTCCGTCATCTTCCTTTTAACCCGGTCCAGAAGCTCCTGTGTCAGCTGAAAGTTTCCTTTCACGTCCACGAAAAGGCCCTTTCCCAGTGAGAAATCCACTGACAGCTTCTCGATCTGGTCCTTACCTACGATCTCGTAAAACGCCTTCAGCATGATCAGTTTGGCACTGCGCTGATAGGCCTGCATCCCCGGCTTTTCCGCGGTCGTGATGAACTCCAGGGTACACTCCCGGTCCAGAGTCTTATGGAGCTCTCTCAGTTTCCCGTTGACCGATACCAGCATGATGTCATTTTCATACAGGGGCTGGTATTCCTGGGCAATCTGCAGATAGGTGGTTCCTGTGGCGTACTCTTTCCGCTCTCCTCTTATGGTTACGTATTCCAAAATGCTTCCTCCTTTACCAGGCTGTGACCGGATAAGACACCGGTGCTTTTATGATTGTCAGCTGAGGACTTACCTGTGTTCTCAGATAAGTTTCCATAAAATCCGTAAATATATGTTCCAGTCCGTAATGACCTCCGTCTATGACCGCCAGTCCCCGGGCGGCTGCATCGATGCCCTCATGGTGTCCCATATCTCCTGTGATCAGCACCTGAGCGCCCAGGGCCAGAGCCGGATCACTCATGCCTTTTCCGGAACCGGGGCATACGGCTGCCCGGCTGATGAGGCGGTCTTCCTCTTCTGCCCCGTACACATTGACAAAAGGAAGACCGAATTTTTCTTTCACCATAAGGGCCAGTTCTTTTAAGGGAACAGGCCTTCTCAGCTGCCCGCAGGCGCCGATCCCATAAGCTTTTCCTGTCTCCGGCCATTCCCCCATGATCTCCAGGGGAACCGTGTCGCAGATCTCCAGCCGCTGTACCGCCAAATCGGCCATGCCTCCCGGCACGCTGTCAAAATTGGTGTGCATGGCATAATAACTGATATCCGCCCGGATCAGTTTTAGTATCCGCCTGCCGATCAGATCCTGATCGCTGACCTTTTTCAGCGCCTTGAAGATCAGCGGATGATGGGTGAGCAGAAGATCGCAGTTCTCTCTCACCGCCATATCCACCGCACCGTCGTCTGCATCCAGAGCGATAAGGATCTTTAAGATCTCCTTGTCGGACCTGCCTGCCAGAAGTCCCGGATTGTCCCAGGAACAGGCACAGGCCCGGGGAGCCAGTTTTTCCAGCTCCTCCATGATCCTGGTGCATCTCATCTTGTTTCCCTCCTCTCTTCTTCTGTATTCAGACCCATCTCTTCCACGGCTCTTCTGATCCAAGAAAGTTTCTGCCTTAATTCTTCTGACCTGGCTTCTGTCCGGGAACTGTTCCTCCCTTCCAGGTCCCTTAAGATCTCTGTCAGCTTTCCTTTCTCTCTCTTCAGAAATTCCATGAGGACCGGGTTTTTTCCTCTGATCAGATCCATCCCGTACAGGTATCCGGCCTCCGCCAGTTCCGGGTCAGAGGAAAGCTCCCTGTCCCTCCCGGCCTTATCCGGCTCCAGAAGTTCTCCCCTGACCGCCTCCATGACCGTGTAGTATTTTCCCTCTTCCTCCACCATGTCTTCTCCGGTAATGGCAAATCCCTGGTTTTCCAGGTATCTGCGCACCTTGTCAGGCTCTGACTGAGGAGACAGGATCCATCTGTCCACAGATTTCCACAGATGGCGTCCTCCCTCCAGAATATGTAACACCAGTTCTCCTCCCATCCCGGCGATGATCACGGTTTCTGCCTCCCCGGCTTTCAGCTCTTTCACTCCGTCTCCCAGCCGTGTCTCGATCCGGTCTCCCAGTCCGTATTCCTCAATATGCTCTTCGGCCCGTTTCAGGGGGCCCGGCCTGATGTCCATAGCCACGGCCCTTACCGCCGGATCTCTCAGAGCCAGAGCAATGGGCACATACCCGTGATCTGTCCCCACATCCGCGACTCTGTACCACGGGTCTTTTTCTGTCTTCCCAGGCTGCCGGCCCCGGCTTCTGTCCCTCCCGGCAAAGTCGGCCACCATCTCCAGTCTTTTTGATAATCTCATCTCTGCTCCTGCTTTACTCGTCCAGATAGTCTTTCAGCTTCCGGCTCCTGCTGGGATGCCGCAGCTTCCGCAGGGCCTTGGCCTCGATCTGCCGGATCCTCTCTCTGGTCACATTAAATTCCCTGCCCACTTCCTCCAGAGTCCTGGGACGGCCGTCCTCCAGGCCGAAGCGCAGCTTCAGAACCTTCTGTTCTCTCTCTGTCAGCGTCTCCAGCACTTCCATCAGCTGTTCGTGGAGCAGGGTAAAGGCGGCTGCCTCTGCCGGCACCATCACATGGTCGTCCTGGATAAAATCACCCAGGTGGCTGTCCTCCTCCTCGCCTATGGGCGTCTCCAGGGAAACCGGCTCCTGGGATATCTTCAAAGCCTCTCTGACCCGCTCCACGGGCATCTCCACTCTGGCAGCGATCTCTTCCGGCAAGGGCTCCCTGCCCAGCTCCTGCAGAAGCTGCCTCGACACCCGGATCAGCCGGTTGATGGTCTCCACCATGTGGACCGGTATACGGATGGTCCTGGCCTGGTCGGCGATGGCTCTGGTGATGGCCTGGCGGATCCACCATGTGGCGTAGGTACTGAATTTATATCCTTTTGTGTAATCAAATTTTTCCACGGCTTTAATAAGGCCTAAATTTCCCTCCTGTATCAGATCAAGAAACTGCATCCCCCGCCCGGAATACCGTTTGGCGATGCTGACCACCAGACGCAGATTGGCCTCTGCCAGCGCCTGCTTCGCCTTCTCGTCCCCCATCTCGATCTGTCTGGCCAGTCTGGCCTCATCTTCCAGAGACAAAAGAGGGATCTTGCCGATCTCCTTCAGATACATCCGCACCGGGTCCTCGGTTCCCACGCCTTCCGGAACCGACAGATCGATCTTCTCCAGGTCGATCTCCTCCTCCTGATCCAGATCCATCTGATCTTCCGCGAAAAAGTCCGCGTCCATCTCTGTCTCTTCACCCAACCTCAGGACGTCCACCTTGTTGGCTTCCAGGAAATCATAGATCCTGTCCAGCTTGTCCGCATCCAGAATCTCCCCGGCAAAGAAGTTCAGCACTTCTCTGTTCTCAAGTACATTTCTCTTCTTCTTTGCCTCCGCCAGCAGCAATGCAAGTTTCTCGTCAAATCCCAATGTTTTTTCGTCCATATGGTCCAACCTTTCCGTACTCTTCCATATAGTGTTGCCCTAATCCATGGAAATATTCAGCGTCTTCAGGGCCCTCTGTTCCCTGATGATCTCCTGCAGTTCCACGATGTCCGTGGCCCTTCTGCTGGCTTCATCCAGACTGTTCTTCTTCACCTTTATCACGATCTCCACAAACGCCTTCTTCTGTTCCTCGCTGCTCAGGGACTCTTTAAGACCCGCGTGAAAAAGCCCTGCCACAGTTCTGTATTCTTCCTCGTCATTAATAAAATAATTCAGGATCCCCCCGGGATTCAGATCTCCCTTTTTATAATTGTCAAATACCATCTGAGCCACCTGGCGGTACAGCTCTTCACCGAAATCTGCGGGAGTGATGATCCCCTGAATCTTCTCAAACAGCTTCGGGTTTTCGATCAGCCAGGTGAGCAGAAGCCTCTGAGACCTTTTTGGCCCGTCCTCTTTCTCCTTCTTCCTGTCTCTGTAAGAGGAAACACTTCTCTCTTCTTTGTTCTGAGGCAGCGGTCCCAGTCTGCTCCCCAGACTGTTGACCAGCTGTCTTAAGTCCTGATAGTTGATATAGTGTTCCCTGGCCACTGCCTGAATATAGTTATCTCTCTCCAGGGCTTCGGGAAATTCCAGAAGCTTTCTGGCCGCTGCGTTGTAAAACCGGGTCTTCTGTTCCGGGTCCTCCAGATCATAATCCCGCTTCAGCACATCGATCTCAAACAGAAAACTGTTCTTCGCCTTTTCGATTCTCTCCCGAAATGCTTCCGGCCCCAGGTTCTTTATAAACTCATCCGGATCCTTATAGGGTTCCATATTCAGCACTCTGGCGGAAACCCCCGCCTCCTTTAAGATGGGGATAGCCCGCAGGGCCGCCTTTATACCGGCGCCGTCGCTGTCGTAGGTCAGGACCACCTGATCCGTGTACCGTCTGATGAGAGCGCCGTGCTGGACCGTGAAGGCTGTGCCCAGAGAGGCAACCGCATTGGTAAATCCGGCCTGGTGCATGGCGATGACATCCATGTATCCTTCGCAGATCAGCATATATTTTTCTCTGGAAGTCCTGGCGTAATTGAGACCGTACAGATTGCGGCCCTTGTCAAAAATCCTGGTTTCCGGGGAATTTAAGTATTTGGGCATTCCGTCCCCCATGACACGGCCTCCGAATCCGATGACACGGTTGTTCACATCCATGATGGGGAACATGACGCGGTTGTTGAACTTGTCCCTGGCTCCTCTCTCCTCTATGACAAACAGACCGGTCTCCCGGAGGAGCTGGTCGCCGTATCCCTTATTCTTCAGATAACGGTACAGATCGTCCCAGGTCTTGTTGGCGTATCCCAGGCCGAATCTTCTGATCGTATCATCGCTCAGCTGCCTGTTTCTCAGATACTCATACCCCAGCCTCCCCTGAGGAGACTTGAGCTGGTAATAAAAATAGTTGGCAGCCCCCTTATTGATCTCCAGCAGAGACGACCGCAGATCCGCCTGGGCTCTGGCCTCCCGGGACATTTCTTCCTGAGGCAGTTCCACTCCCGCCCGGTCCGCCAGCACCTTCAGAGCCTCGGGAAAAGAATAGTTCTCATACTCCATGAGAAATGTGATGGCATTGCCTCCGGCCCCGCATCCGAAGCAGTAGTACATCTGCTTGCCCGGAGACACGGAAAAGGACGGGGATTTCTCATTGTGGAACGGACACAGTCCAAAATAACTGCTCCCTTTCTTCTGCAGCTTCACATACCCCGAAATCACATCTACAATATCGTTTTTCATCCTCACTTCTTCTACGATCTCTTCCGGATAAAACATGAAGCTCCATCTCCTCTCTGGTCCTTCAGACAGCCTTCCATGCCTTTGGCACGAACAGCTGTTCAAACATATCGATGGCGTACCGGTCGCTCATGCCTGCAATGTAATCGCACACGATACGCGCCTTCTTTTCTCCTCTCTGTTCCATCAGCTCCAGATATTCCCGGGGAAGATCCTGCGTATGCTCCATATAATACTGATAGAGAAACTTCAGCATTCTCTGAGCCTTTCCCTCCTCCTCCTTGGCCACGCTGTTGCTGTAGACATGTTCAAACATCCAGGAACGCAGGTCCTTCATGGCTTTCTCCCTCTCTGCCGACATAAGAATCTCCGGCTTGTCCCGGCTGTTCAGGATGATATCATGGATCATGGTATTCAGCCGCTCTCTGACGCTGTGCCCCAAAACGTCTGTATACTCCGCGGGCAGATCCTCCTCCCGGAAGATCCTGGCCCGGATGGCATCGTCAATATCATGGTTAATATAGGCGATCTTGTCGGAAAGACGCACGATACTGCCCTCCAGCGTAGACGGATGGCCGCTGGTCCGGTGATTCAGGATCCCGTCTCTCACTTCCCATGTCAGGTTCAGCCCTCTGCCGTCTTTCTCCAGCACCTCCACGACCCGGACGCTCTGGCGGTAGTGGGCAAATCCGTCCTCACACAGCTTGTCCAGGATAGCTTCTCCTGAATGTCCGAAAGGGGTATGTCCCAGATCATGACCCAGCGCAATGGCCTCTGCCAGACTTTCGTTGAGACGCAGGGACCTGGCAATGGTCCTGGCAATTTGCGCCACCTCCAGCGTATGGGTCAGTCTGGTCCGGTAATGATCCCCCTCGGGCGCCAGGAATACCTGAGTCTTGTGCTTCAGTCTGCGGAACGATTTGCAGTGGAGGATCCGATCCCGGTCTCTCTGATATTCAGGACGGATATCGCACAGCTCCTCCTGTCTTTCCCTCCCCCTGGTATCTCTGCTCAGAGCAGCATATGGGCTTAAATACTGCTGTTCCAGCCGCTCCATGGATTCTCTGATGGTAGTCAACAATCTCCCCTCCCTTTTCATCATGTATCCTCTTTCCGTATCCGGCGCAAAGTCCCTACCTATATTATATTGCCCCCTGTTCCGATTTACCACTTATTTTTTCATTAATAGTTCAGCCGGTACGGAACTTTCTTTCTATTATAATATGGCTTGCGGGAAAAAACAACGGCCGACAGAAGAATAGCCGGCAGGAAAGTCTCCACACAGTCCGGAAGATAATCACAGGCTGATATGGCGGCTTTCCCGCCGGCTTTAAAGATCAGCGGATAAATTTTTTGATACGGGATCTGGGGATCAGAGCCTCATAGCCCCGGCTCTCCCCGGTCTCCGGGTCTTTCGCACAGCACTTTTTCCAGAGATGGGCCGCGGCAGTTCCGCTTAAGCCCGTAGCGCCGAAGATCTCCCCTGCACTGCTTCCTCTTCTGTACAGTTCTACTGCTTTCTTTCTTGCTCTGTATACACACCGCTCCGCTATGGTCAGGTCTGTCTCATCAATATCTTTCCATCGATCCTCTGTTTTTTCCATATTACACCCGGTTCCTTTCTTCGGCTGCTTCGCTGTCTGGGGTTTCCCCGGCTGTCTTTTCTGCCTCCGTCCTGTCGGCGGTCCCGTCCTGCCGGGATTTGGGGGCAGAGGCTGTATCTTTCTGCTCCCCGGATTCCTGTCCGTGATCCGTATTTTCAGATCCTCTGGAGTCCCCGGCTGCACCGGCAGCTTCGGATTCCGGGGATCTGCGTCTCTTTTTCCCCTTCTTCCGTCTGCCGGCTGCCAGGATCAGGAGTCCAAGAACCAGAACCGCGGCTGCTGCGGCTATCCACAGAGGCAGAGGCTTTTCCCGCTCCAGGATCACCAGTTCGCCGACTCCATCCATCTCCACCACCAGATAGTCTCCGTCCCATCTGCTTTCTGTGATCCGGATCTCTCCGTCTCTTACGATCCCCAGGACAGCAGACCGGGAACAGCCTTCTGCCAGCACATGGAGCCTGATCATTTCCGGGCCCGCCACGCCTTCCGGCTGCCGGATGGAGTATGCGTAAGCCTTTACCGGAAGATATCCATCCGGAATCTGGTTCTCCCCATACCCGGCCGGTCTCTCCTCCAGGGTCAGGGAAGTTCCGGGATAGAAATCGGCTTCTGCAAGCATCAGAGGCATCTTATCATCCGATGAGGCGATCGTGGTATTCCATGCACGGTAGATGGCACGGACCTTCTCGTTGCCTTTGATACAGGACAGGTCTTTTTCTTCCCATACATAATAGTAACCGTCTTTTTTAGGAACCTGGGGGATTTCCGATGAGGGGACACTGTCACCGTACTGGCAGATCACGGTTTTCAGGACCTGATCCTCCACCAGAAATTCTACGGTCAGCCTTCCGAACTCCTCCGGCATCTGCTCCAGGTTCCGGAACTCTTCGTACGTAAGACCCTGAGCCTGGCCTTCATAAGTGATGCCGTCTACGGCTCCCAGACCTTCCTCCACGTAGAAGTTTCCTTCCACCAGTCCTTCTTCGTCTGCGGCCCCGGCCACGGTTCCTCTCCACTCTCCTCCCATGTTTTCGAAAGATACCATGGAGTAATTGCCCAGCATATCCGTTCCCCAGCCGGCGATGCCTCCTATGTAGTCGTTGCCGGAAATGGTGCACATATTATAGTTGTTTCTGAGCACATAAGCGCTGCTTCCCGTGATGCCCCCCGCATAGTTTCCATCTTCCGCGGACACATCTCCGTAATTCTGATTTCCGATCAGCGCTCCCAGATTGGCCTTGCCGGCAATACCTCCCGCATAATCATTTTTCACCTGGATCTGCTGCCTGTTGACACAGTTTGATACTATGGCCCTGATGTTGCGGGTCACATTCAGAGTCCGTTCTTCTTCTGCCTCCAGATCCTGTTCCGGGTCCAGTCCTGCCTCTATCCCGATGATACCGGCGATGCCTCCTGCCTGGAAATCCGCAGAGACTGCTCCCTCATTGACACAGTCGATGATCATCCCTGCTTCCGGCTCCTGGGCCTCCAGATCGGAGATGTCTTCAAAAAGATCCTTCTCCTCCCTCGCTCTGTCCACGCCTTCGGAGATGGTGTCCCGGATCTGATCGATCTGGTCCTGAATCTGGTCCTTCTGATCCCGGATCTGACTCTTGCTGTCTTTGAGACCGTCGGAAAGGGCATCCATATCGCCGGACAGCGCATCCAGCTCTGCAGTCAGTTCCTCATCCATGGAATCCAGATCATTTTTCAGCTTATCGCCGTTTATGCGGATCATATCAATGAGCCCGTTGGCTTCCACCTGAAGATCCTCCAGGTCGTCTCCGAAGTTCTCTGCCCCTTCTGCCGCATCGCCGGGAGCGTGGACCGCAATATAGGCAATATCTTCTTTCAGCTGGTCCCCGTAACGGGACAGTTCCTCCATCTGACGGCGCCGCTGTTCCAGCCACTTTTTCAGGGCCTCCACATCGCTGACATCGCCTTCATATCCCTTCTTCATCTCCTCTCTCAGCCGCTTCATCTGGCTCAGAGTCTCTTTGGCAGAGCTGATCCGTCTTCTTGTCTCGCCTGTGGACAGCCTCAGCTCCATATGATCGAGAATACGCTGGATCTCGTCAAGAGACCGGTCGGCATCCCTGTCGAACTCGTCTCCGCCTTCTTTATAGATATTCTTATAAAATCTTCCGATGTCCTTGATCTTTCCCAGCTGTTCATCAATGCGGTCCAGATTGCCGGAGGCAGTGTCGCCGGCCTCCTCGATCAACCTGGACATGGAATCTCCCATCTGAGACAGACGGTCCATCTGGCTTTCCAGACTTCCGAACATATCCTCTTCATACTTCACCGTCAGGCAGGGTTCAAACTGTCCCGTGATGCCCCCCACATCTTTCCTCCCCCGGATCGTTCCCTGGTTCGTGCAGCCCTCAATCAGCCCGCTCTGCCTCCCGGCGATGCCTCCCAGATTATATCCCATATGGGGATATCCCACTTTGCCGTAATTGGTACAGCCCCGGATAATTCCCTGAGAAAACCCGGCGATGCCTCCTCCGTCATTGACTCTCTCCACACGGATACTGTCTTCCAGATCAATGGAGTTCAGGGAAAACTGAGAGCCGGATTGGTCTTCCACCTTCTGATCCGTCCCGTTGATCTCTCCTCTGTTGACACAGTCTTCGATCAGTCCCTCTGAAACCCCGGCGATGCCTCCTGTCTTCAGGTTGCCGGTGAGAACGGCCTGATTTTCACAGTTGCGGATGATCCCGGTCTCTTCGTTGTAACCGGCGATGCCTCCCAGGGCCTCCTGGCCGGTGAGCAGTCCGCCGAAGGTGCAGCCTTCGATAAGCCCCCGGTTGACTCCGGCGATGCCCCCTGTGTTCTTTCTGCTGCCTTCCGGCTGTACGGTTCCCTGAACCCGGAGATTTTTTATCTCTGCCCCTTCCTGTACATACCGGAACAGGCCCAGGCCGGAACCGGCGTCGTGGATGGACAGGCCGATGATTCCGTGTCCGTTCCCCTCAAATATCCCTGCAAACACGGGGATAGGCTGAAAGTCTTTTCCCTGAAGGTCAATGTCTGTCTCCAGGATAAAGGTCTTCCCTTTGGAGTAGGTCTCGGAAACACAGTTTCTGCCGAAGTCCAGAAATTCCTCCCCGGTGGTGATCCTGATCTCTTCGTCGGCTTCCTCCCGGCCGGTCTGGGAAGCCATGGCTTCCATCTGCCACAGTCCTCCCGTCTCCGCCGCGGACAGGACCAGCGTCATAGCCAGGAACAAGGCAGTTGTTCTATTCTTTTTCACGGTTCTTCTCATGACTTACCCCTCCTTCTCTTCTCCCAGTTTTACCGCCCTGGTCAGCTCTGTCTTATCGATCAGCTTATCGCCCAGCAGCAGAAGCTGAGGCAGGACCATCATGACCAGGATAATGGAGATCAGAGTTCCCCGTCCCAGAACTTTTCCGAGGGAGGCGATGACCGCATTGTTGGTCAGATATCCTATAACAAATCCCGCGCTGGTCAGGATCGTTCCCGAGGTGATGATTGTGGGGAAGGACTGATTCAGTGCCTCTGTCACCGTCTTTTTCCTGTCCGTCATCTCTTTCCTCAGGGCCAGATATCTGCTGGTGATCACGATGGCATAGTCGATGGTAGCGCCCATCTGGATGGAACTTACCACCAGGTAGCTTAAGAAATACATGGTACTCCCGGTCAGGTAAGGCATGGAAAAATTGATCCAGATGCTTCCCTGGATCGTCAGCACCAGCAGGAAGGGAAGTCCTGCGGACTGGAAGGTAAACAGCAGGATCAGTCCTACAAACAGAGCGGTCAGCACGCTGATGATCACATTGTCACGCTCAAAGGAAGTGCTTAAATCCCAGTTGCTGGTGGCATCCCCCACTACATAGACCTCGTCATAGTACTCCAGAGCAAGATCCCGGATCCGGTCAACGGTGCGGAAAGTCTCTTCTCCCTCCACCGGGCCCTTCAGGGTAAATACCAGACGGTCATAGACCTCTCCCTCCAGCTGTTCCCTGGCATCGCACACCGCCTTGTGGAGGTCATCGATCTCTTCCGACAGCTCATCGTCAAACTCCAGTCCGCCTTTTTCCTTCTGTTCGTAGATAAAGTCGATCATATCGATGATGGAGACCTGATAGTCATCGAGATTTTTCATAAATGCGCTGTACTGTTCCTTGTCAAATGCATAGAACTGGTAGAGCATACGCACCAGATCCAGATCCACCTCTGCCACCTGGGAAAAATCCCTGGGCCCCAGCTTATCCACCAGGATGTATTTGCCGTCGTCGCTCACTTCCACATTGGCCAGGCCCAGAGCCGTATCCACCTCATCCATGGTTTCCAGCCGCTTCAGGATCCTCCCCTCTTTCTCATAGTCGCCTTTGGGCACTACGATAGCCATGGTGTTGGTCACCTCGAAGGTCTCCTGGATCCGTTCTTTGGATGCCATAAATTCGTTTTTCTTATTTGACTCTATGGAGTTGATGTCATATATGTAAGGACATTTTCCCGCGTAGATGCTGGCCATGACCACGATAGCCAGGAAAATGGGCATACCGATGAACCGCAGCTTCACCACGATCTTCCCCCAGATATTGATGGAGGGCACAAAATTTCTGTGCACGGTCCTGTCGATGGCCCCGGCAAACATGACGATCAGCGCCGGCATGAGCAGGAATACGGTAAGGAGGCTGAGAATAATGGCCTTGGTCAGCACGCTGCCCAGGTCCATGCCGATACCGAACTGCATGAACATCAGCGCCACCATACCGGATACGGTAGTAAGACTGCTGGACGAGATCTCCGGAATGGCCTTGCTCAACGCCACGGTAATGGCTTCGATAGTATCTTTGTCCTCATGCTCTTCCATAAAACGGTGAAACAAAATGATGGCGTAATCGATGGCCAGGGCCAGCTGAAGGACGGCCCCCACAGCGTTGGTCACAAAGGAGATCTCGCCGAACCAGTAGTTGGTCCCCATATTCAGAAGAGCCGCCACGCCGAAGACCATGAGAAAGATCACGATCTCCATATAGGTCTTGGAGGTAAACAGCAGCACCACCAGAATGATGAGGATCACAATGACCACGATGACTCTCATGTCCGCTTTCAGAGAAGCGGCATCATCTTTGTCCACAGTAGTATAGACATAAGAGGAATATCCCTGAAGAGCCTCCCGGACCTGGACCATGGCTGTCTGGGACAGCTCCGTGTCTTCTTCCTCCTCAAAAGTCAGCGTAAACAACGCGCTGGCGTCTTTATAGTAATCCGCCCTGTCGTCGCTGTCATAAGCGCTGTCCTCCTGATCGTAAAAAGACACTGCCGAGATCCCCCTGATCTCCTCCAGTTGTCCTGCCAGCTCCAGGGCCTTCTCGTAGGTGATATTGCTGACCAGGATTTTGGCTGACCCGAAGGTGGTAAATTCCTGTTCCATGATATCCAGGCCCTGCCTGGTCTCCGTAGTCTCCGGAAGATATTCCGTCAGATCATTGATCACTCCCACCTTGGGAATGGAAATGGCGCTGTAGATACAGGCCAGTACAAACAGCACGATAAAGGCCTTTCTCTTATTCACGATAAAGGCCGCAAGCTTCATCATGAAATTGTCAGAAGTTTTTTTCTCTTCCATATCTCCCACTGTTCCTCTCTTTCTGATTCCTGTTACTTGCCATATTATGTATGATTATGGTAAAATACTCAAGAATCAGTTTTCGGTTGTTGTGTCAAACGAGACACTTTTTGAAAAACTGTCTATTTTTATACAACAAAGGAGATTTGTCTTGAACGCTTCGAAAGAAAAAAAAGAAAAGATTTCCACCCGCCGGACCTACCTGCTGCTGAGCCGGTCCCTGTTCCGGCTTCTGGAAGACACGCCCTTTGAAAAGATTTCCCTGATCCAGCTGTGCGATCATTCCATGGTGCCCCGCTCCACCTTCTACCGGTATTTCGAGGACAAATATGACCTTCTGTATTACAGTCTCCAGACTTTTTTCGAGGAGGCGGACCAGAATAAGGATCTGATCTATCTCAAAGACGGCAAGGGACGCAAGTTTGTGACCAAACTGATCCACACCCTGGACCAGAACAGGGATTCCTTCCGCAAGATCTGTCTGACCAACAAAAACGGAGTTTTTATGGATATTCTGAGAGATTATCTCATCCAGCTTTTAGATGAGAAAACAGAGGAACTGAAAAAAGACGGCTGCAGCCTGCAGATCAGCCAGCCGGTGTTTACCTACCTGCTGGCTGACCTTTATATCAGTATGGCAAAATGTTATCTGGAATCGGATGAACCCTATCCGGCAGAACGGTTTGTAGATGACGTCTGTCTCTTTGCGGAAAGAGAATTTTTTTAGAATCAGGGCACCCATTTCCCGTTCTGATCCACATAATATCCGTCCGGTGTCATCTCGTCGGCATACATTCTCCCCCGATGGCCGTCGGAGACGGGATTAAAATAGTAATACACTCCATCCACGACTCTCCATCCGGTTATCATCCGTCCCTTTGTATTGTCCGACACAGGGTTCAGATAATACCAGTATCCGTCATCTCTGTCATAAAACCAGCCTGTCACCATCCTCCCGTCCCGGTCAAAACGGAACCAGTCGAAGGGCTGCTGGCCCCGGGAAGCCGAGGCGTAGGGGTTTTCTACCGCCGCCCATGTATTTCTGTAAACCTGACCTGCATAATCCGTAAAATTCCAGGAACCGTCGCTCTTCTTTTTCCAGGACCCTCTCACCACATAAGAGGGAAGGGCCTTTTGCACGACGGATCCTGAACTCCCCCCGGAGCTGCCTCCCGAATTTCCTCCGGAACTGCTGCTCGAATTTCCCCCGGAACTGCTGTTTGAATTCCCGCCGGAGCTGCTGCCCGAATTTCTCCCGGAGCTGTCGTTGGATTCCTTGACTCTGACTCTGCAGCGGTTGGACCAGACATTGCTGCCGTCCTGGGCTATGCAGTAGATCTCCGCACTTCCTGCCGACAGAGCCCTTACGTTTCCCCGCTGGTCTACCGACGCCACCTGTTCATCGGTGCTGTACCACGTGACTGACGGATTCGCTGCATCCCGGGGAGTCACCGTCAGAGACAGGGTGGTCTGATACCCTGTATGACACTCGATATCTATGGCCTTTATGCTGAGACTTCTGACCGGTTTCTCTGTCTTCTTCTCTGTGGTGCTGCTGCCGGCCGACGCGCCTGTCCCATTTTTCCGGACCGTCACAGAACATTCCTGGCTCTTTACGCCGCTTCCGTCCTGAGCCGTACAGTAGACCGTGGCCGTTCCTTCGGACACGGCTTTCAGAACTCCGTTTTGATCCACAGAGACCACCGAAGGAGCGGTGCTGTACCACATGACCGACGTGTCTGATGTGTCGGCGGGCCGGACTTTCCATATCATGGCGTATTCTTCCCCGGCTTTCATATCCAGAGCCAGCCGGCTGATGATGATCTCCTTGGCCATCTGCCTGACCGTCACCACACAGCGGTTGGACTCCACCTTGCCCTGATCCGAGGCCACACAGTAGATCTCCGTGGTTCCCGGCTGAAATCCCGTGATCCCGTTCCCCGTCTTCACGGCTACATTGGGATTGGTGCTCACCCACACCACATTGGGGTTATCCGCGTCGGACGGATAGACAAAAGCCTGCACTGTGCTGCTCTCGCCTGTCTTCAGGGTAAGGGTATCCGCTGACAGGGAAATGTTGGTCAGAAGCCGTTTGGCCCTCACGGTGACAGGAAATGCAGCGCTCCAGTCTTTATAAGTCACCGTGACCGTCTGATCTCCCACCATATAGGGATCATATCCCCGACACATCTCCTTGATAACAGGCATATAGGCTGTCTTCCCGCAGGCGGAGCAGGTAAAGCAGATCAGGTAATTCAGACTCTCCACGCCGGTACCCTCCACCACCACCGGAGTCCGGGAATCCGCAAGCAGCCTGACATCCTGATGAATGCTGCCGCTACAGATCGTAAACAGCTGCTCCCAGTAACTGTCCTTTGTCCGGACACAGATATGGCTGTATCTGGAATCCTGCAGATTCACCCTGTGACCATCGCTGTTTTTCCAGGCAGTCATCACCTCCCCTGCCGTGTAGTAGCCGGCGGCAGCGTTCTCACCGACTATGTATCGGCCGTTTTCACCCATGACCGTGCCGAAATCCGTGCCGTCAGGCCTCGTATGGCCAAAAACCTGTTTGAGCTCCTGTACCCGGATCCCGGCGGCTCTTCTGGTATCCTCGGTCATGGACAGCATCTCCAGACCTGCGCTGCGGCGGTAACGGTTCGTCTGCCGTATGGCCTCCCACTCTGAATAAGTCAGCAGCGCCCAGGCATCATCTCGCTCCGACGCCATGACTTCTGACGGGATTCCGGACAAGGGCGCCGGACAGATAAGAGGACCGGCAGCAGATAAACACAGGGCTGCCGACAGCAGAAGAGCCGCTTTTTTTCTGAACCTCATAATCTCGATTCCTCTCTCTTGTGTATAGTTTTTCTTGATTCCTGTTTCACTGTACCACAACTCTGCCAAATTGACTACTATCTTCCGCCTCCGTTTTCAGAATGTTTCAGGATAACCCTGCCGTCACATTACTACAGCACACTTATCCTGACATTCTCTGTCAGAGTTTTTACAGTTTTTTCCTGATCTCAGCTTTTTTGTCCGCATATTCTCTCTCTGTGACGGCTCCCATATCCAGCAGTTCCTTCAGCTTTCTCAGTTCTTCCATGGAGTTGAGACGGTCGCCGGAAGTGGGGGCCGGCTTTTGATATCTGTGCAGATGCTCCACCATCCTGTCCATGGTTTTTGTCATGCCGTTGATGGTCCCCCAGGCAATCCTCACATCTTCACTGTTTAAGATCCTTGCATGGTGTGTAAGCATATTCTGCTGCAGTTTCCAGCCGTTGTACTCCACAAGGGTATTCCAGAAAACCTCGCCACCCATAGTGGGAAGCGGTATATTGGGAAGTGACAGCTCCATATCCAAAATATCAAGGAGTTCTTTTGACAGACTTGTCCCTCTGTCCAATTCTTTGAATATCTCGATATAATCGTAGTTCATGGCGTTTTCTCCTGTCGTATTATAAATATGCTTTCATTGATCGTCTGAAAAATAAAACTCTTCGCCGGTATCGAGGCAGACGGCGGCCAGCCGTCCGTCCGGTCTGTAACATCCGCAGTCTATGGCAATGTGATTAAATTTTTTAAATATGTACCCCGGTCTTGGATTGCCGATGATCCCCTGAGTCGGCGTATGCCCTGTCACAACATAGATGTCCTCATAGTACTGAATATCATATTCCGCCCTGCTCCATATCAGTTCTTCCAGCGAATACTGCTCTATCTCTTTTCCCGGATAAAACCCTCCAAGTCCGGCGTGTACCAGAAGATAATCCCTGTCATTGACCGTCATTTCCTCATAGATGTAAAAATCTTTCAAAAAATCAATGACCAGCCGCTGCATTTTGCGGTCGAGAGCACAGAATTCCTGTATCGTGGTCCTGCCCCCGTTATATTGCCATGTCAACAGATTATCCACCATCTTCTCATCCAGTTCCTCTATGGATTTCTCTGTAATTTCCGTCATAAGAAATTCAAGACACTCTATGGCCATAAGCTCATGGTTGCCTGCCAGGCAGATCGCATTGGGCATTTCCATGACTTTCAAAAGCGTCCTGATCGGATAGGGCCCCCTGTCAAGGATATCGCCAAGAATATACAGGCTGTCATCCTCTTTCAGCCTGATCTTCTCAAGGAGTCCGGCAAACAGATCATATTCTCCGTGTATGTCTGATACAACGTATGTCGCCATGTGATTACCTCCGGTCAAAAGTCCTGATACTGTATCTCAAATTATCATGGTCTTAAAGCCAAAAACTGTATGGTCAGCCATACTCCCGGCAGGGGTATCCAGAGCCCTCATAAACTGCTTCTTTTCCGGGTCTGTTATCCTAAAATATATTTTATCAAAACTCAGGAGAATTTTGTATGGCTAATTCGAAATAATTTTCTCTTTATAGGCTCTGCTGAACTTCGCCAAAATAGCTGCAGGATACTTTACATATCAGGTTTTCGGCTGCTCAAGAGGCATACCGTCTCCACGTTCCCGGTGGAAGGGAACATGTCTACGCAGCAGCACTTTTCCGCCTGATATCCATGAGCCTGAAAGAGTGCCAGATCACGGACCAGGCTTGTGGGCTTGCAGGAGATATATACGATATGCTCCACTCCGAAACCGATGATCTTCTCCAGAGCCTTTGGGTGGATGCCGTCTCTGGGCGGGTCCAGGACGATCAGATCCGGCAGCTGTTCCAGACCGTCTATCACCTTCAGCACGTCTCCGGCGATGAACCGGCAGTTGGACAGTCCGTTCATGGCCGCATTGTCACGGGCGGCTTCCACGGCCTCCTCCACGATCTCCACGCCTGTGATCTGTCCCGCTGCCGGAGCCAGTATCTGAGCAATGGTACCTGTTCCGCTGTAAAGGTCAAAGACCGTCTTTTCTCTGGTGTCCCCCACATATTGTCTGGCCATGTCATAGAGTACTTCCGCTCCCAGAGAATTGGTCTGGAAAAAGGAGAAGGGAGAAATCTGAAACCGCAGACCCAGAAGTTCTTCGCAGAAAGTTTCCCGGCCGTAGAGAACCCTGGTCTCATCGCTGCGGACCACGTCTGCCAGACTGTCATTGCGGATGTGGAGTATCCCTGCAAAGGCACCCTCCATGGGAAGCCTTATAAGTTCGCTGCACCACTCTTCCAGAAGCTGTTTTTCTGACGGGATATGTTCTGTCTGCCCGCTGGTCACCAGAGCAGCCAGAATCTCTCCTGTTTTTACTGCACGGCGCACCAGCAGATGGCGAAGATAGCCTTCGTGCTGCAGCTTTCTGTAGAAAGGAATCTCCCTGTCGGCAAAATATCGGCGGGTAAGTGTCAGGATTCTGGTGAAATCCGGGTGGACGATCCGGCAGTGATCCGTATTCACGATGTCATGAAAACTGCCTCTTTTATGCAGCCCGAGACACAGGGGGCCTCCTTTTGTCTCGTCTCCGAAGGAAAACTCCATTTTATTCCGGTATCCCTCCCACTGCGGACTGGGTTTGATGCCCTCGAAGATGCAGTCCGGACATACCTGATCCAGAAGAGTCCTTACCTGCTGCTCCTTGATCTTCAGCTGTTCGCTGTAAGGGATGGTCTGCATCAGACAGCCGCCGCAGACGCCAAAATGAGGACACGGATCGGAAACAGTCTCCAGAGGAGAGGGTTCTTCTACTTCGAGAAGACGGCCTTCGCAGCGGCCGTTTCTCTTTTTATTTATGACAAACCGGACCTTCTGGCCGGGAAGGGCGTTCTTTACTATGGCTTTTTCTCCGTCTGCGGTGATGACCCCCCTGTTCGGGAATTCCATCTTTTCTACGGTTCCTGTATAGATCTGGCCTTTTTTCATGGTCTGCTGCTCCTTATTTATGTAATCGGGAAGGGGAAGGCTTTTCCCACTGCCCGCCCCGTGTACATTCGAGCAGGGAAGGCTTTTCCCCTGCTCGCCGTGCCGGGGCGGGGCTGCTTTAGCGGCTGTATTCCTCTCTGCCCTGTGTACGTATAAAAGGGACATTGCACCGGCAACATCCCTTTTTATGATTCTTCTTATTTTTCTGATTCTGTCTCATCCTCGAAAAAGTCATCGTCGAATTCATCTTCGAGGTCCTCTCCAAAATCATCTTCGAAATCTTCTACATAGTCCGGTGTGAAGAAACGATATACGGCGTATGCGATAACTGCCACGGCCGCTATGGTGCCGATGATCGCCAGGACCCATAAGATGTTGTTCTTCTTTTTGTCCTCTTCTTCTTTTCTGTGGAGAAATTCATTGAGCTTTGTGGAGTTGATGATGTCCTCCACACGGTTCATGGCATCTCTGCTCATCATGTCCAATTTATTCATGGTCCCTTCCCTTCCTTTTTTGGATTTTTGTATTGCGGGGGGCGGCTCGCCTGTGCCCCCAGGGGCGCTCACGGATGGGCGGTGCTGACACCTTGATAAAACACTGAAATTCTGTGGGGTCTGGCACGCCGCATCCGCAGTGCCGCTCCCTTCCGCTTCGCTGCAGGTCGCTCACGGGCTTCGCCCTATGAAAAAAGTGAAAGATGCATTTTCTTACATGCGAGCATGACGAAAATGCATCTTTGACTTTTTTCGCACTGCTCATTGCTTTCGTGAACATTATACCATTCTTTGAGAAATTTTACTATCTATTTTTCCCTGATTTTTTATTTTTATTCTCCCTGCGGCGGAGAGTATTTTAATTGTTTTCTTCTGCTTTTTCCAGTTTCGCGAAGGAGGCGAACATCTTTTTTATTCCTGCCTTGTCGAAGCAGACGGTTACTTCGTAGTCCTTGGGGCCGTCTTTTATGGACTGGACGGTTCCTGAGCCGAATTTCTGGTGGACTACCCGGTCGCCTTCTGTATAGGCCAGGGATTTGGCCTTCTGTACTGTAAATGCTTTGCCGAATGACGGAGCGGAGGCCGGCGTGAAACCGCCGTTTGCGGTCCTGGGCCTTCCAAATCCCGACGGACTGGGCATGGCCGGTTCGATTCCCGCCGCGGTCTGCCGGTTCCAGGGAAGGTCCTCTTCCCGGTCAGTATCCGAAACAGTGAAGGCATGTCTGGGCTCTAAGCGGCTGGCCTTTAAAAGCTCTTCGGGGATCTCTTCCAGGAAACGGCTGACCTTGCTGTATCTGGTCTCTCCCTTTATCATGCGCATCCGGGCTGAAGTCATGGTCAGCTGCTCTTTGGCACGGGTGATGCCCACATAGCACAGCCGCCTCTCCTCCTCCAGTTCTCCCTCATCCTCCGAGAGAAGGGTAATGTAACTCGGGAAAAGACCGTCCTCCATGCCTGCCAGATATACGTTTTTAAATTCCAGCCCCTTGGCACTGTGGAGCGTCATAAGCGTCACCCGGTCCTCTGACTGGTCCAGCTGATCGATATCCGCCACCAGCGCCACTTCCTCCAGAAATCCGTCCAGAGTCGGTTCTTCGGCAGAGGACCAGTATCCGACCGCCTTGTTGATCAGCTCGTCCAGATTTTCCAGGCGGCTCTCGTCTTCCACATCGTCGGATTCCTCCAGCTCTGCCCGGTAACCGGTTTCCTCCAGAACATCCTCGATCAGCTGCTTTAAGGTATAGCCCTCTTCTTTCAGCCTGGACCGGAAGTCCCCGATCAGATCCGTAAAGACCCCGATCTTGTCCGCCGCTTTTCCCAGTCCCGGGATGACTCTGGCTCTGGCCATGGCATCGTAAAGGCTGTATCCGTTGGCCGATGCAAAGACGGTCACCCTGGCCATGGAGGCTGCCCCGATGCCCCTCTTTGGAACATTGACGATGCGGCTTACTGCCAGATCGTCTCTCCCGTTGGCAATGGTCTTGAGATAAGCCAGAATATCTTTGATCTCCTTCCGCTGATAGAAGTTGACCCCTCCCACCAGCCGGTAAGGCACGTTGAAATTAATACACTGTTCTTCCAGAAGACGGGACTGGGCATTGGTCCTGTACAGGACGGCGCAGTCCTGAAACGGGGCCTTCTGAGCCAGAATATCCCTCACGATAAACTCTGCCTCCTCATAAGCCTGATCGAACTGCCTGTATCTGACCGGACCTCCTTTGCCGTTGGCTGTCCATAAAGTCTTGTCCTTCCGGCCCCTGTTATTTCTGATGACAGCGTTGGCCGCATCCAGGATATTCTGGCTGGACCGATAATTCTGTTCCAGCTTGATCACCTTTGTGCCGGGAAATCCATGTTCAAAATCCAGGATGTTCCGGATATCCGCCCCCCGGAATTTATAAATAGACTGATCGTCGTCGCCTACGACACACAGATTTCTGTATTTGGAGGCCAGAAGGCGCACCAGTTCGAACTGAGCCATGTTGGTGTCCTGATACTCGTCCACCATAATGTATTGGAATCTTTCCTGATAATAGTCCAGGACCTGGGGCTGCGTCCGGAACAGTTCCACGGTCTTCATGATCAGGTCGTCGAAATCCAGAGCGTTATTTTTCTTAAGGCTGTTCTGATAAGCCTCATAGATATCGGCGATCATCTGTTCCCTGGCATCGCCCCCTGCCATCTCCTTATATTGTTCCGGGGTGATGAGCCGGTCCTTGGCCCTGGAGACGGCCGTCAGGGCCTCTCTCTCTTTGAGAAACCGGGAATCTGCCTGCAGCTGTTTATAAACCTGTTTCATCACCGTCTTCTGATCGTCCCCGTCATAAATGGAAAAACCGGTTTCGTATCCCAGATATCCGATGTGCCTTCTGAGAATCCTGACACAGGTGGAATGGAAGGTGCTGACCCACACGCTGTCTGCTCCGTGTTCTACCTGGGCATCCACCCTCTCCCTCATCTCTCCTGCCGCCTTGTTGGTAAATGTAATGGCCAGGATATTCCAGGGATTCACCTGCTTTTCCCCGATCAGGTAAGCGATCCTGTGGGTCAGCACTCTGGTCTTGCCTGAACCTGCTCCGGCCAGGATCAGCAGCGGGCCCTCTGTGCAGAACACCGCCTCCCTCTGCATGGGATTCAGCAGCTCATATTTGTTCATCTGCCACCTCCTTTTTATGATTCTCCGATAAAAAGAATCCTGCAGGGCAGAGTCTCTCGCCTGCCTCTACAGGACCCTTCTCATGATGTCCTATGTTCTATCTGGACTCCTCATAAGCCTTCCGTATAACCCTGGCCAGCTGATCCGCACAGGATGTGGACTTGCGTCCGCATGTATTTCCTGCAAAATATCCTTCGATCTGCTCTACGGTCATGCCGTCAACCACTTTGCTGATGGCTTTTAAATTGCCGTTGCAGCCTCCGGTAAAGGATACATTGGTCACCACATCTCCGTCCAGGTCAAAACAGATCAGGCTGGAACATACCCCCTGGGGGCGCATCTCATGTCTCATAGGTCTCTCTCCTTATTTTCCGCAGTAGGCCACTGCCTCGATCTCAACCAGAGCGCCCCTGGGAACCGCGGCCACCTCAAACGCAGCCCTGGCCGGACATTCTCCGGTAAAAAATGTGGCATAGACCTCATTCATGGCTCCGAAATCACTGATGTTCTGCAGCAGGACCGTGGTTTTCACCACATGATCCATGGACAGTCCTTCACTTTCCAGGATAGAACGGATGTTGGTCAGAGACTGTCTGGTCTGACTGGCGATATCTGTTCCCGCAAATTCTCCCGTGGCCGGGTCGATGGGAAGCTGGCCTGACACATATACAAAATCTCCTGCCTGGATGGCCTGAGAATAGGGGCCGATAGCAGCAGGTGCATTGGCTGTGGAATATGCTTTCTTCATTACATGGTTCTCCTCTCGTATTGGTTTTGTCCCGTGACAGTTATTATACAAAATCCTTTCCGGGATTTCAATTACTTTGTAACAGAATCTCGGTATTTTCTACACTCTGACCACCAGGGTTTCATAAGGTCTCAGGGTGACGGATCCCTGTTCGGTTTCCGGTTCTTCGTAATTGGAGATCACCACCTCTCCATGGCCGGTCAGCTTCTCATGGTCAAACCGCACTTTCCCGCCGGAAAAATTGTGGACCGCCAGCCAGGTCTCCCGGCCCAGGCTTCTGGTATAAGCGATCACCGGCCCTTCCCTGTCGCAGCACAGGCGGAAGTCTCCGTGTACCATCACCGGATTCTCTTTTCTGAGGGCGATCAGCTTCTGATAAAACCGGAAGACCGAATCCTCCTCTTCCATCTGCCGCTCCGCATTGATCTTTGTGTAGTTGGGGTTGACCGGCAGCCAGGGGCGGGCTTCTGAGAATCCTGCGTTGGCGCTGCCATCCCACTGCATGGGCGTCCTGGCGTTGTCCCGGCTGATGATCTGGGATTCCGAGAGCGCCTTCTCATGGGAAGCCCCCTCCCTGATCATGGTGTAATAATAGTTTTTCGTATCAATGTCGTCATATTCTTCGATGGAGGGAAGATACAGATTGGTCATTCCCAGTTCTTCTCCCTGATACACAAAGGGCGTTCCCGGCAGAGTGTGGAGATAACAGCCCAGCATCTTGGCCGACTCCTTCCAGTACCGTCTGTCGTCGCCGTAGAGGGACACCTGCCTGGGTTTGTCATGGTTGCTTAAAAATCTGGCCCACCAGCCGTCCTCTTTCAGGCATTCATAAGTTTCTTCCAGGTCTTTTTTAAACCGCTCCGGACTCCAGGTCCTGATCTCCACTACCGGCGGGACAAAGGGGATAGCCATGTCAAATTCTTCCCTGGACCTGCCTGTGTAATCTCTGGCATCCCGGGTATTCCGGATGATCACTTCCCCCACGGTCATCAGATTGTCCGGTTTGATGGTCTTTTGAGCCATCTCCCTGATGTACCTGTGGGTCCCCTCCAGATTGGCGCAGGAAGCGGTCCCAAAGGCCTCTGTCATGTCTGCTCTTCCATCCAGCCCCTTGTCCAGATAGCTGATGGCATCCACCCGGTAACCGTCGACTCCCCTGTCATTCCAGAAACGGATGATGTCGAAGATCTTTTCTCTGGCCTCATCGTTGTCCCAGTTGAGATCCGGCTGCTGTTTGGCGAAAAAGTGAAGATAGTACTGCCCTCTCTCTTCCACATACTCCCAGGCGCTTCCTCCGAAAACAGAAAGCCACTGATTGGGAGCGCCTCCGTCCGGCGCCGGATCACGCCAGATATAATAATCGCTGTATGGGTTGTCCTTTGATTTTTTCGACTCCTGAAACCAGGGATGGAGATCGGAACTGTGGTTCAGCACCAGATCCATGATGACGGCGATCCCTCTCTCATGGGCTTTGTCCCGAAATCGTTCCCAGTCTTCCATGGTGCCGGACTCTTCCATGATCTGCCGGTAATCGGAGATGTCATAACCGTTGTCCACATTGGGGGATGCATATACAGGGGACATCCACACCGCGGTGATGCCCAGCTCTTTCAGATAATCCAGTTTCTCCGTCATGCCTTTCAGATCTCCGATACCGTCTCCGTTTCCATCCTTAAAACTTCTGGGATAGATCTGATAGATCACCAGTTCCTTGTACCAGTCTTTCTCTTGCTTCATCTTCATGTCCTCTCTTTTTTCATTCTCTCCTGCCCTCCAGCAGGGCCTCCACCGCCATGGCAAATCCGTCTTCCTCATTGGTCCCGGTTATGACCTGAGCCGTCTTTCGGACGACCTCCGTCCCGTTGCCCATGGCCACGCTCCAGCCCAGAGGAAGGGACAGCATGGTCCGGTCATTGTCCCCGTCTCCCACTGCCATGATCTGTTCCGGCCCGTATCCCAGGACAGCCGCGTAGCTTTTAAGTCCCTGATCCTTGCTGGCCGCCTCATGGGTGATCTCCCAGTTGGTGGGAAAAGAGGCGGCTACGGTAATATGCTCCACCTGTCCCAAAGGCTCTCTGATCCGCCGGATCAGCTCCGTATCCTCACTTAAAATCTCTATTTTGCAGCAGTCCCTGTCCTTCTCCAGAAACTCCTCTGCCGTGATCCTGTAATAAGCCCCCAGGAGAGCCTCCTCCTCTTCCCGGCTTCTGTCTGCTTCGGGTAAGATTCTGGTTGTAAAAAAATGGCGGAACAGCTCTTCCCTGGCCATGACAAAGACCTCCTCTGTCGTGATCAGCTGGATGATCAGACGGTCTTTCCATGGTTTCAGCACCTCCAGGATTCTGCCTGCCTGTTCTCTGGAGAGAACATGGCGCTGCAGCAGTTTTCCCTCTCCGTCATAGACGGCGGCCCCGTTCATGGCCACCACGGCGCAGGTGATCCCCGCCTCCTTCAGGGGTCTGAGGGCATCCTCATAATTACGCCCCGTACATACGGCAAACAGGATCCCTGCTTTCTGAAGCTTTCTCACCGCCTCCACGCCGGCCCGGCTCACCTTCCTCTCTCTGTTGAGAAAGGAACCGTCCATATCGCTGACTGCCAGCCGGATCCCTCTGCTCCTCTCCCTGTCCGTCCTGAGACGGTCCAGGCTTTTATCTTCTTTCTTATCCAGTTTCTCCATCTCCTGTCTTTTCTTATTTCTGTTTTCCTCTTACCGTGCCTGTTTCTTCAGTTCATGGGCTTCCGTCATTTTATTGTAATATAGGCGCCGGAAAAAGTACAGTATCTCTTATCTTTTCGGAAAAATCTGAAAAAGCCCTTGACAGTGACGTTACGTTACCTTATATAATGATCCTAAAGAAAAAATGGAGGACAAACTATGAAAGGTATTATTTTAGCAGGAGGCTCCGGCACCAGGCTCTACCCTCTGACCACGGTCACATCGAAGCAGCTGCTTCCCATTTATGATAAGCCCATGATCTACTACCCTCTGTCCGTGCTCATGACTGCAGGCATCCGGGAGATCCTCATCATCTCCACACCCGAGGACACTCCCAGGTTTGAGCACCTTTTCGGCAATGGCCATCAGTTCGGCCTGAACCTTTCCTACGCGGTTCAGCCTTCTCCCGACGGACTGGCCCAGGCATTTATCATCGGAGCTGATTTTATCGGAGACGACCATGTGGCCATGATCCTGGGTGACAACATCTTTGCCGGACACGGATTAAAGAAGCGGCTTCTCCGGGCCGCCAACAAGCAGGAGGGCGCCACCGTATTCGGCTACTACGTGGATGATCCGGAGAGATTCGGCATCGTGGAGTTCGACTCCGACGGGCGGGCCGTCTCCATCGAGGAAAAGCCGACCCATCCCAAATCCAACTACTGTGTCACCGGCCTCTATTTCTATGACAACAAAGTGGTGGAATATGCGAAAAACCTGACTCCCTCTCCCAGAGGCGAACTGGAGATCACGGATCTGAACCGGATCTATCTGGAAGCAGGCAGGCTGGAGGTGGAACTGCTGGGACAGGGCTTTACCTGGCTCGACACGGGAACCCACGAGTCTCTGGTGGACGCCACCAATTTCGTCCGCACCGTAGAATCCCACCAGCACAGAAAGATCGGCTGCCTGGAGGAGATCGCCTACTTAAACCACTGGATCACCAGGGATCAGCTGATGGAGAACATCGAACCCCTGAAGAAAAATCAATACGGCCAGTATCTGCTGGATGTCCTGGCTGGAAAATATATTGACAACTAAAACACCGGAGGAATCGTTTCATGAAAAAATTCACCTGCCGATCCTGCCGGAATGAATGGTACGTAGACGAGAGCCTGTCCGGTTCTGTGTCTTCCTGCCCTTTCTGCAGAGCCGAGATTCCCAGGCCTCTGAAACCGGAGAACATCGATACCCTGGGGAAAGCCATCTACAGCGCCGTCTCCGCCCTGGATCTGGACATCCTCTCACAGGCCGCCCGCATGAAAGGCTATCTCATGGATACGGTCTGCGACATGCCGGAGCTGAAGAAAGAGATCCGCCTGTTTTTCAAATTTTTCA
>CAJUJV010000039.1:34536-37160 GCA_910586845.1 uncultured Hungatella sp. | reverse complement strand
CATATCCTGAACCAGTTCTCCGGCGTCCCCGTCCCTAAAATGAAGCCGCTGATCAGGCAGCTGATGCGGATGAGTGTGTATCAGCTCTTTTATATGGATTCCATACCGGACAGCGCGGTCTGCAACGAGGCGGTAAAACTGACTGTAAAGCGCCGGTTTCAGGGCCTGAAAGGCTTTGTCAACGGAGTGCTGAGAACCATTGCAAGAGAGAAGGGGAATCTTGTGTTTCCCGACGATTCTGTGCGCTGGTCCATGCCCCGGTGGCTGATCGATATGTGGAGAAAGGACTATCCGGAAGAGACGGTCCGGAAGATGCTTTCTGCATTCCTGGAAAAGCCCGGCCTCAGCGTCCGGTGCAATCTGAGTCTGAAAGAGAAGGCCTCCATCATAAAAAGCCTGGAGAGTCAGGGGGTGTCGGTGCGGGAAAGCGAATATTCCGACAGAATTCTGTATCTGGATGCCATCGACTACCTGGAGTCTTTAGAGGCTTTCAGGAAAGGCTGGATACAGGTGCAGGATTTAAGCTCCTCTCTGGTGGCTCCGGCGGCGTCTCCCATGAAAGGACAGTACTGTATTGATGTCTGCGCTGCTCCGGGAGGAAAAAGTCTTCACATGGCAGATCTCCTCGGCAAAGACGGAACCATAGAGGCCAGAGATCTTACTCCCGCAAAAGCGGCTCTGATCGAAGAAAACGTCAGGCGGTCCGGATTTGGCAATGTAATCGTCAGGGTGATGGATGCTCTGACATATTATGAGGAGTCCGCGGAGAAAGCAGATATTCTCCTGGCTGATCTGCCCTGTTCCGGTCTGGGAATCGCAGGCAGAAAACCGGACATTAAATACCGGGTAACTCCGGAATCCATCCGTGAACTGGCCGGTCTTCAGCGCAGGATTCTGTCTGTTGTATGGCAGTATGTAAAGCCGGGAGGAACCCTGGTATACAGTACCTGTACGGTGAGCAGACAGGAAAATGAAGAAAACGCAGCCTGGTTTGTCAGGGAGTATCCTTTCATACCAGTGAATATAGAACAACATTTTCATGAAAAACTTCGGTCAGAGACCATGAAGCAGGGATATGTCCAGCTTCTTCCCGGCGATTATCCGGGAGACGGTTTCTTTCTGGCCGTATTTAAGAGGATATGATGGAGGAAAAGACAGATATCAAATCCCTGACACTGGAGGAATTGAAAAGCTGTTTTAAAGAACAGGGTATCCAGGGGTTTCGTGCAAAACAGATCTTCCAGTGGCTTCACGAGAAGCTGGCGGATTCTTTTGAGGATATGACGAATCTGTCCAGGGAGCTCCGCTGCAGGCTGGCAGAGGACTATGAAATGATAACGCTCCGGATCGCCGACGTGAAAGTATCGGGGATCGACGGCACACGCAAATATCTGTTCCGGCTTCCTGACGGCCATGTCATTGAGAGCGTACTTATGAAGTATAAACACGGCAACTCTGTCTGTGTTTCTTCTCAGGCAGGCTGCCGCATGGGCTGCCGTTTCTGTGCCTCGACCCTGGATGGGCTGGCGAGAAATCTGCGGCCGTCGGAGATACTGGAGCAGGTCTATGAGATTCAGAAAGATACAAAAGAGCGGGTGTCCAATGTCGTCATCATGGGATCGGGAGAACCTTTTGATAATTATGACAATGTAGTAAGGTTCATCCGGCTTCTCAGCCACGAAAAGGGGCTCAATATCAGTCAGAGGAATATTACCGTGTCCACCTGCGGCATCGTTCCTGGAATCGAAAAGCTGGCGGAAGAAGGGCTTTCCGTTACCCTGGCCCTGTCTCTTCACGCGCCGAACGATGAGATCAGAAAGACGCTGATGCCTGTGGCCCGCCGATATGCTCTGGCAGATGTACTGAAGGCCTGTGATACTTATTTTCAGAAGACAGGGAGACGTCTCACCTTTGAGTACAGCCTGGTAAAGGGGGTCAATGATAATCTGTCCGAGGCAGCGGCTCTGGCGGCCCTCATAAAGCATCATCGGGCCCATGTAAACCTGATTCCTGTAAATCCCATTAAGGAAAGGGACTATATCCAGTCTGATGACAGGGCCATAGAGGTTTTTAAGCATTATCTGGAACAGCAGGGGATTAACGTGACGGTCAGGAGAGAGATGGGCCGTGACATCGGAGGCGCCTGCGGCCAGCTGAGAAAACGTTACATGGAAAAGGGAGGGATGACAGATGGAAGTATATGCACTGACTGATGTGGGACGGGTAAGACTCCGCAATCAGGATTATCTCTATGTTTCATCGTACCCTGTGGGAGGGATGGAGAACCTGCTTTTAGTGGCAGACGGCATGGGGGGGCACAATGCCGGGGATTATGCGTCCCGTTTCGTGGTAAATGGCCTTACAGACTATGTAAAACACTGTCAGGACCATTCTCCTATCCCGGTACTGAAGGCAGGCATCCGGTCTGTGAACGAGAAATTATATGAAAAGTCCCTGGGAGATGCCGCTTTGTCCGGGATGGGGACCACGCTTGTGGCCGCTACGGTCCGGGAGGATCTTCTCTATGTGGCCAATGTAGGAGACAGCCGTCTGTATCTCTTCCGTCATGGGCAGATGCTGCAGATCACCAGAGACCATTCCTATGTAGAAGAGCTGGTCGCTCT
>CAJUJV010000039.1:31173-34526 GCA_910586845.1 uncultured Hungatella sp. | reverse complement strand
CAGCCCGGCGTATCAGCAGAAAAAGAACATTATTACCAGAGCTCTGGGGGTCATGGCATATGTAGAGGCAGATTTCTTCGAAGAAGAACTGCTTCCGGGAGATCTGATCCTCATGTGTTCCGACGGACTCAGCAACATGGTTACGGAAGATGAGATGGCTCACATCCTGGCGGATGGAACCTCTTTAAAATACAAGACAGAAAAACTGGCGGGCCGGGCCAATGAACGGGGTGGTTTCGATAATATTGCGGTAGTCGTGGCGGACCCGCAGATAAGTGAGGTGAGACCATGCTGAGAACAGGTGTTTACCTGCAGGGACGATATGAGATCCTCGGTCTGATCGGATCCGGCGGGATGTCCGATGTCTATAAAGCCAAATGTCACAAGCTGAACCGCCTGGTGGCAGTCAAAGTGCTGAAAGAAGAATTCAGCAACGACGAAAGCTTTTTAGGTAAATTCCAAATGGAAGCCCAGGCAGCAGCCAGACTGTCCCATCCCAATATCGTCAATGTCTATGATGTAATAGATGAGGGAAGCATTCACTGTATTGTTATGGAGCTGATCGAAGGGATCACTCTCAAAAGCTATATTGCCAAAAAAGGGATGCTGGATATCAAAGAGGCCGTGGGCATCGCCATCCAGGTGGCCCAGGGTATCGCCGCTGCCCATGAACAGAAGATCATACATAGAGATATCAAACCTCAGAACATGCTGATCTCCAAAGACGGCAAGGTAAAAGTGGCTGATTTCGGCATCGCCCGGGCAGTCACGACTCAGACCATGACTTCCGAGGCCATGGGATCTGTCCATTACATCTCTCCCGAACAGGCCAGGGGAGGATACAGCGATGCCAGAAGCGATATCTACTCTCTGGGTATCACCATGTACGAGATGGTCACAGGTCTTCTGCCATTTGAAGGCGACAACACCGTAGCCGTGGCCCTTGCCCAGCTTCAGGAGCCTATTACCAGACCAAGCATCTATAATCCGGAGATTCCGGTCAGCCTGGAAAGCATCATCTTAAAATGTACGGAGAAAAAACCGGAACGCCGGTACAGCCAGATTACCGATGCGATCGCGGATCTGCGCCGGGTCCTGGTCCGGCCTGACGAAGATTTTGTGCAGCCGGTCCCTGAAGTGGATCTGGGGGCCGGGACGGTGGTCATCAAAAAAGAAGAGCTGAAAGAAATCCGGGAACGGGACGTGAGAGAGCGGGAGACCGCCGAGGCCCTGGATCCGGATCCTGAACCGGAATGGGAAGACGAAGAGGATGAGTGGGAAGAGCGCCGGAACAGGAGATCCGGACGGAGCCTCAGAGATTCGGAAGACGATTATGTCAGACCCGGTTTTGAAAGACTTTTTACTGCTCTTGGGGTGCTCATCGCCATCGTCATCGTGGCCGTTCTGATCGTGGTCTTCTCAAGGCTGGGAGGACTGTTGAAATTCGGTTCCGATCCCACTACGGCTATCCACACAGAGACTATCGAGACACCGGAAACCCTAAGCGATATGGAGGTTGAAGTGCCAAACCTTCTGGAACTTCCTGTGGACATGGCTGAGGCCAGACTCTCGGAAAATTCTCTTGTATTAAAAGTGGATCGTAATTATCAGTATTCCGATACTATAGAAAAAGATCGTGTCATCTCCCAAAACATCCCGGAAGGAACAGTAGTGCAGAAATATTCGACAGTCACCGTGATAGTAAGCAAGGGCAGTGATCTTGTAAAATTATCGGATCTGTCCCTGGACGGCATGTCGGCAGAAGCCGCCAAACTCCTTCTGGAGCAGAACAAGCTGGTAGTCAATCCCCAGAACGAATACCACGACACCATACAGGAGGGACTGGTCATACGTTTTGAACCAGAAGAAGCAAGACCCGGGGAGACCGTGACTTTATATATCAGCTTAGGCCCCATCTCCGCCATGAAGATCGTACCCGAGATCAGGCAGATCACTCAGGAAGACGCCGTCGCCAGCCTGACAGAGGCAGGTCTGACTCCCGGCGACGTGACGGAGGAATTTAATGATACCATACCAAAAGGATACGTGATCAGCCAGGATACGGCGGCGGAAACTCTTTTGAAAGAGGGCTCCACAGTCTCCTTTGTAGTGAGCCGGGGGCCGGAACTGAAACGGTATGTGGCTGCCATCAATGAAAGTTATAATCTGGGCTCTATGGTAGGTCCCGGGGTCCTGGCGGCAGACCTGACGGTGGAAATCCGGTTAAAGCAGATTGTAAACGGAGAAACTGTATATAAAACTCTCATGGAACCCACTGCCATGACAGGCCACACCCTTCTCCCTGTAAGCTTTACCAATATTGAAGGCGAACCGGGCGTGGACAGCGGTGAAGTGGAAGTCTTCAATGTAGATACATCAACCGTTCTCATCAGCTATCCGCTGAAATTTGTTGAGACAGAATAGATAAGGGGAAATCTGTGACAGGAAAGATCATAAAAGGAATTGCCGGTTTTTACTATGTACACGGAAGTGATGACATAATTTATGAATGCAGGGCCAAGGGGATCTTCCGCAATAAAAAGATCAAACCCCTGCCTGGTGATAATGTGGAGATCTCCATCCTGAGCCAGGATCCTCCCGAAGGCAATATTGACCAGATCCTCCCCAGGATCTCGGCTCTGATCCGGCCGGCAGTGGCTAATATTGATCAGGTCCTGGTCATATTTGCCATGGCGGATCCGGAACCGAATCTGAACCTGCTTGACCGTTTTCTGGTCCTTATGGAGAGAAACCGGATTCCGGTGACCCTGGCCTTCAACAAGTCGGATCTGGCGGATCTTTCCGCCCGAAAACGGTATGAGGATATCTACGGACCGGCCGGATATCCGGTCATGTTTTTCAGCGCCTGTGAGGGAAGCGGCATCGGGGACATAAACGACCTGCTGGAAGGGAAAACCACCGCTCTGGCAGGGCCTTCAGGCGTGGGTAAATCTACCCTCACCAATCTTCTCATGCCCGAGGCCAACATGGAGACAGGCTCCATCAGCGAGAAGATCCGCAGAGGGCGTCATACCACCAGACATTCGGAACTGTTCTGTCTGAGAAAAAATACTTATCTCATGGATACTCCCGGATTCAGCTCCGTCTTTGTTGACGAGATGGAACCGGAAGAGCTGAAACAGTATTTTCCCGAATTCAGGCCCTGTGAGGAAAACTGCAGATTTCTGGGATGCGTCCACATGGGAGAGCGGAACTGCGGCGTCAAGGAGGCTGTGAGGGCAGGACAGTTAAGCCGGAGCCGTTATGAAAACTACCGGCTGTTTTATCAGGAAGTGAAAGAGAAAAGGAGATACTGAATATGAGGATTTTAGCGCCTTCTCTGCTGGGGGCTG
>CAJUJV010000039.1:30264-31133 GCA_910586845.1 uncultured Hungatella sp. | reverse complement strand
CTTTCGGGATGCCTGTCATCGCTTCGCTCCGCGGCTGCACCGATCTGATCTTCGACGTACACATGATGGTGGATGAGCCGGTCCGCTATGTAAACGATGTCAGAAAAGCGGGAGCCGATCTGATCTGTATCCATGCCGAGGCCTGCAGGCACCTGGATTCTGCCATTTCACGGATCCATGAGACCGGAGCAAAAGCAGGCATCGCCCTGAATCCGGCCACTCCTGTGTCTGTCATAGATCTGATCCTTCCCCGGGTGGATATGGTTTTGCTCATGTCCGTCAATCCCGGATTCGGAGGGCAGACATTTATCCCCTATACCCTGGAAAAGGTAAGACAGCTGAAAAAACGGATCCTTGAACTGGGACTGGATACGGATATCCAGGTTGACGGCGGCGTCACCCTGGACAATGCAAAAGATCTTCTGGAGGCAGGAGCCAATATCCTGGTAGCCGGATCCTCTGTGTTTCGGGGAGATGCGGGAACCAACGTAAAAAAATTCCTGAAGATTTTCGACATCTGCAGCGAACTGCCGGAAGGGATGGCAGACAATCTATGAAACTGGGACTGATCATAACCGGCGGAAGACTGAATCTGGCTTTTGCCGGTCAGTTTTTGGAAAAAACATCTGTGGACTGCGTCATCTCCGTAGACGGAGGTCTGGAAAAAACCAGGGCTCTGGGCCTGAAACCGGATGCCGTCGTCGGAGACTTTGATACGGTGGATCCCTCTGTACTGGAGGAATATAAGGGACAGCAGGGGATCCTCTGGGATGTCCACAAGCCGGAAAAAGACGAGACAGACACAGAACTGGCCATCAACACGGCCATAAAACTGGGATGTACCCACCTGGCCATCCTGGGCGCCACAG
>CAJUJV010000039.1:28872-30254 GCA_910586845.1 uncultured Hungatella sp. | reverse complement strand
GGGGACGCCTGGACCATGAACTGTCCAATCTCCATCTGCTGAAATACTGTCTGGATCACCAGGTAGAAGCCTGTCTCTGGGACCCCTGGAACAAAGTTTATCTTCTCAGACAGGGGGCGGTCTTCCAAAGGAAGACACTTTACGGCCCTTATGTCTCTTTTCTGCCTCTCACCGAACAGGTACGTGGAATTACTCTTACGGGGTTCAAATATCCTCTGAAGGGAAAAAACATCTCCATCGGAACGGAGACCGGACTCTGCGTCAGCAATGAGCTGTCAGAAGATCTGGCTGCCGTCACCTTTGACAGCGGTATCCTGATCTGCATCGAATCCAGAGAAGAAGGCGAAAACTGGACTGGTCGATTTGATTAAAACTGGCTATTTTAATCACTCCACTTATATGCTATGATGGCGGAAACACACAAAAATGCCGGCAAAATTGTGATGTGTGATAAAAGCATAAGGGAGTGAAGCTTTATGAATGATAAAAATGAAAAAGTATATAAGATTGTGATAACCGGCCTTATGGCGGCTCTGTGTTATGTTGCCTTTACTTATCTGAAGATCCCCATTCCCACCTTCGGCGGAGATATGGTGGCCCTCCATATCGGCAACGCCTTCTGTGTTCTGGCGGCTCTGCTGCTGGGCGGGTTCTACGGCGGTCTGGCCGGTTCTCTGGGCATGACCATCGCGGATCTCATCGATCCCGCCTATGTGACCAGCGCGCCGAAGACCTTTTTCCTGAAACTGTGCATCGGCCTTATCGCCGGTTTCGTGGCTCACAGAATTGCCCATATTACCGACAGTCACGACAGCCGATACGTGGTCAAATGGACTCTCATCGCCTCCGTGGCCGGTCTGGGATTTAATGTGGTCATGGATCCCATCGCAGGATATTTCTATAAGAACTATGTCCTGGGAGTCGAGTCCTCCGCAGCCAAGATCATGTCCACCTGGGCTGCCGGCGTCACCTTCATCAATGCGGTTGCCGGTACCATCGTAGTTGTGGTGGTGTACATGGCCGTGCGTCCCGTACTGAAGAAAGCCGGCCTGTTTTTCCATATTTCCTGACGAAATAAAATAAAAGGGGTTTTCTTTCCCGGCAATCTGATGTATAATCACACAAAAAAAGAGAAGACAAAGACCCAAGGAGGAACTATGTTAGATATCAGATTTGTCAGAGAAAACCCGGAAGTGGTAAAACAGAATATCCGAAATAAATTTCAGGCAGCCAAACTCCCTCTGGTAGATGAAGTCATCGAACTGGACAGGAAGAGCAGAAACGCCAAGGCAGAAGCAGACGATCTCCGGGCCTCCCGCAACAAGCTCTCCAAACAGATCGGAGAACTGATGCGGCAGGGAAAGAAAGAAGAGGCAGAATCC
>CAJUJV010000039.1:27683-28862 GCA_910586845.1 uncultured Hungatella sp. | reverse complement strand
AGGTCACTGCCAATGCAGCCCGTCTGGCAGAACTGGAAACCATGGAGACGGAACTGGAGGAAAAGATCTTAAAGATCATGATGACCATCCCCAACATCATCGACCCCAGTGTCCCCATCGGAAAAGACGACAGCGAGAACGTGGAACTGGAGAAATTCGGCGATCCTGTGGTCCCCGAATTTGAGATCCCCTATCACACGGATATCATGAAAACCTTTGATGGCATCGACCTGGATGCTGCCGGCAGAGTAGCCGGCAACGGTTTCTACTATCTTATGGGAGACATCGCAAGGCTCCACTCTGCAGTGATCTCCTATGCCAGAGATTTCATGATCGACAGAGGTTTTACCTACTGTGTACCGCCTTTCATGATCCGCAGCAATGTGGTCACGGGCGTCATGTCCTTTGCGGAGATGGATGCCATGATGTACAAGATCGAAGGAGAAGATCTGTATCTCATCGGAACCAGCGAACACTCCATGATCGGCAAATTCATCGACACCGTAACGCCGGAAGATCAGCTTCCCAAGACTCTGACCAGCTATTCTCCCTGTTTCCGCAAGGAGAAAGGGGCTCACGGCATCGAAGAGAGGGGAGTTTACCGGATCCATCAGTTCGAGAAGCAGGAGATGATCGTAGTGTGCAGACCCGAGGAATCCCCCAAGTGGTATGACGTCCTCTGGAAAAACACCGTAGATCTGTTCCGCTCCCTGGATATCCCGGTCCGGACTCTGGAATGCTGTTCCGGCGACCTTGCGGACCTGAAAGTGAAATCCTGTGACGTAGAAGCCTGGTCTCCCCGTCAGAAGAAATATTTCGAAGTGGGATCCTGCTCCAATTTAGGCGATGCCCAGGCCAGAAGGCTGAAGATCCGCGTGGAAGGTGAGAACGGCAGATACTTTGCCCACACTCTGAACAATACCGTAGTGGCTCCTCCCCGTATGCTCATCGCATTCCTGGAGAACAACCTGCAGGCAGACGGAAGCGTAAAGATCCCTGCCGTTCTCCAGCCTTATATGGGCGGTATGACCAAACTGACTGTAAAAGAGCAGGCGTAAAATCCTTTCTGCTCTCTTAAACTCCGTCAGGGGCCGGCATTTTCGTCAGTCCCTGACAGAGATCTGATATTCTCTCATCCAAAAATCGATCTGGATCACATAAGCCATCATCTGGGGCGCT
>CAJUJV010000039.1:25545-27673 GCA_910586845.1 uncultured Hungatella sp. | reverse complement strand
AATCAGCAGCGCCGCACCTGCCGGGAAAGGCAGCATGACGGACGCGCAATGTTCAGCATATCCTGCGAGATGAATCATATCTCGATCCCGATCCGGTACTCCCTCAGCCAATAATTCACCTGCAAAAGATATGCGTACAGCTGCGGTCCGGCCATCAGCTGCCCGTACCACGGTCTTCCGTAATCCGAAGGACTGGACAAAAACAGTTCTGTTTTTTCTTTGTCCAGAAATCTCAGTACCGGAGAAGAAGAATCTTCCATGATCTCCCGGACTTTCCCTGCCAGAAGAGTTTCATACCCCTTATCGTAGGTCTTCGGATAAGGAGATTTTCTCCGGAACAGGATCTCATCAGGCAGTCTGCCTCTTCCTGCCTGGCGGAGCAGATGTTTCACCATGCCGTCTCTGGCTTTCATCTCCCAGGGCACATTCCACAGATATTCCATGATCCGGTGGTCCGCAAAAGGCACCCTGGCCTCCAGGCCGCTGTACATGCTGGTCCGGTCCATGCGGTTTAACAGGGTCTGCATAAACCATTTGAGATTCAGATAAGAGATCTCCCGCCTCCTGGCTTCCTGTGCCGACTCTCCCGGAAGTGAAGGAACCTGGGCCAGAGAAGCCTCATAGGTCTGCCGGACATATTCCTCCATCTTCAGCTCGCGGAGAAATTCGTCTTTCAGCAGTACCTGTCTTGCCTTTAAATCCATGGTCCACGGAAAGGTGCGGGCTTTAAGGCAGTCTTCCCGGTGAAACCAGGGATATCCTCCGAAGATCTCGTCTGCACATTCCCCCGTAAGAGCCACCTTACAAAACGGCCTCACCCGGGAGCAGAAATACAGCATGGAAGAGTCCACATCCGCCATAGCCGGCAGGTCATGAGCCAGAACCGAGTCCTTCAGCAGTTTTGCCTGATCTTCGGTGCTGCATTCCAGATAGTGATGATCCGAATCAAGATATGCTGCCATCTGTTCTACAAAAGGCCGGTCCTGGGAAGGCTGAAAGGCATTGGCTCTGAAATTTTCCTGATTTCCCACAAAGTCAAAGGAAAATGTCATCAGCTGTCTGTTTTTCTTCTTCAGCTCCCGGGCGCAGACAGAAGACACCAGACTGGAATCCACGCCTCCCGACAGAAAGGTGCAGATGGGGACATCGGATACCATCTGCCTTCTGATGGAGTCTTCCACAAGAAAGGCCGTTTTCTCGACAGTCTCTTCATAAGAATCCTCGTGGTCATGGCTCTCCAGTTTCCAGTAGCACTCCTGCCGGATTCCTTCATCAGAACAGATCAGAAAGTGACCGGGAAGTACTTCCTTCACTCCCTGAAACACTCCGTTTCCTCCTGTTCTGGCCGGGCCGATGCTGAAGATCTGGTTCAGTCCGTCTCTGTCCAGAACAGGACTAAGGCCGGGAAAACAGAAGAGACCTTTGATCTCTGAGGAAAACACCACCGTCTCATCAGATATCCCATAGAACAGAGGCTTTACCCCTGCCCGGTCACGGTAAAGCATCAGTTTTCTGCTGGTCTCATCCATGATGGCGATGGCAAAAATACCGTTTAATTTTTCTACAAAGCCGGGTCCATATTCCAGATAGGCACAGAGAATCACTTCCGTGTCGCTGGCAGTATCAAAGGAATGACCCAGGGCTTTCAGTTCTTCTCTGAGTTCATCCGTATTATAGAGCTCACCGTTATACACGATCCCCCATGTACGGCTATCAGCCTTTTTCAGTATAGGCTGATGGCCGGTGACCAGATCCACGATGGACAGCCGTACATGAGCCAGACCAAAGTGAGATGAGAGAAAGGTTCCCCGGTCATCCGGGCCCCGGCGCCTGAGAGCCAGATTCATGGAATCCAGGATCCCTTCATAAAATTTTCTTTTTTTCAGAAAGTCCTGTTTTGTCTGAAAAAATCCGGAAATTCCGCACATACTGTTCTACTCCTTTTCATCGAATCAGCCGGTTGACGTGTTACAGAAGGAAACAGGCTGCCACAAAGGCGCAGACAAATCCCGTGAGCACAGGAAGAAAATTTTTTCTCGCCAGTTCCAGGGGATCCACGTCACAGATGGCGGCCACCGGGATCAGGCCCCAGGGGACGATGGTTCCTCCTCCTACAAAGATTGCCGTG
>CAJUJV010000039.1:20333-25535 GCA_910586845.1 uncultured Hungatella sp. | reverse complement strand
AGGACCGGAACCGAAGCTCCCACGGCAGTCCCGAAGGTGTTGGCCAGAGAACCGGTGAGGGGAAGACCTGAAAAACCGGATCCGTCCAGCCCTGTGAGAGCTCCGATGATCATCTGAAGAATTCCGATGAGATATTTGTTCAGCGGCGCATGAGAAGCCAGCCATACGGCCCAGTCGTTCATGATTCCGTGAGTAGGCGCCTCCCCCATGATGGAAGTGATCCCCTCGCCTCCCAGAAAGAAGAAGGCGCCGATGGCGATAACCGGGGCAAAGATGCGGATGGCAAAGAGAAATCCTTCGGTGAGATATCCGGTGATCTTCTCCAGGGAATCTTTCCGGAACGCCATGACAGAGCCGAAGCACATGAGCAGGACCGCGGTGCCGGACACGAGGCTGGTGGCATCTCCGCCCCGAAGATCAAAGGCCAGCATGGCGGCAATATCCGCCAGAAAAGCCAGAGGGGTGGCGGCTGCCAGGATCCGGGCCGGACGGGAGAGGGAGGGAGCCGGGGCGGAAGAAACTTCATATCCGGTTCTGCCTTCTTCCCGTTGCACGGACAGTGTCTTTCGGTTCATCATAAAAGCAGCCGTCACCGTGGCGGCGCCCATGATCAGAAACACCGGACGTCCTTCTGCGAGAACCTGACTTGTATCGATTCCGGCAGCGGCAGCGGAGATTGCCGGGGCACCCTGGATCACCACATCATAGCTGAGAGCGATGCCATGACCGAAAAGGTTCATGGCCATGGCGGCAGCCAGAGGCTTCAGGCCGGTGCGTACTGCGAACGGAAGCATGATGGCTCCTACCAGAGCCACCGACGGCGAGGGCCACAGAAACAGAGAGAACAAAAGCATGGTGATCCCCAGGATCCACCAGGTAAGAGAAGGGGTCTTCATGACCCGGGACATGGGCCTCATAAGCAGATAATCGCTTCCCAGGTCGCTTAAGGCTTTCGACAGAGCCGTCACCAGAGCAATGGTGGCAATGACCTCCATAAACTCCCGGGCAGCGTAGAGCATGGCGTTGAAAACGGTCTGGATACCGCCGGTCACGGTACCCATACCTGCCATACCCAGGAGAAACAGAAAACCGATACATACGGCAGGCGTATCTTTGCGCATGATCATTACGGTAAGGATCACGATCACGCCTGCCAGATACAGAAAATGCAGAGGAGTCAGAACGGTTACGTTTTCCAGCATAGAACACTCCTTTTATAAAATATACTTTAGGATATGAAAAGATTCTCCTTAAGTGCTCTTAAAAAATATTTAATTTCTTTGAAAATTTAACTTTAAAAAAAAGGGGGTTACAAAATGGAAATCTTGTGATATAGTACTATAGATTTGGGCAAAAAATTTAAGGAGGAAGCACATGGAAAAACAAAAGAAGCAACCGGCCGGTTCTCTGGCAAAGAAGATGGGACTTTCCCTTGTATGCGGTCTTGCTGCCGGCATGTTAATGATGTTTCTCAGAGAAACTCTTAACAGTTCCGGCCACGGAGAGGTCTGGAACACGATCAACCGTATTTTATTTCAGGATATCACCACTGCGGGAGCAGAAAGTGCTCTCGGGGTTTTCTATCTGATCGGACAGCTGTTTATCCGTTCTCTGCAGCTGGTCATCGTGCCGATGGTATTTACTTCCATAACTCTTGCCATAGGGCAGATATCTGATACCAGAATGTTGGGGCGCATCTCCGCCAAAACCATCGGCTGGTTTCTTATCTGCTCTTTTTTTGCGCTGGTTCTGGCGTGCGGTGCCGGAATGATCGTATATCAGGGCGGACTTTTTAACATTCAGGTGGAAGGCCTGGCCGGCAGTGAGGGTTCCACCGGGGCCAATCCCATGAATGTGATCCTCAATGTGGTTCCCGCCAATATCATTACGGCTTTCGGGAACAATACGGCGGTTCTGGCTGTGGTTTTCGTCGCCGTCTGTCTGGGGCTTTCCATGAATGCCCTGGGGGAAGCAAAGACGGAAATCCTGAGAAAGCTTATCCGGGAAGTCAACGATGTCGTCGTTGTGTTCCTGAATTATGTGGTTACAAAATTTGCTCCTTTCGGAGTTTTCGTACTTCTGACCAGAACTTTTGCCACCTACGGCATCAATTACCTGAAACCGGCCCTGGCCTATGTCATCGTAGCCGTCTCCATGCTCATGGTATTTCTGATCATCGGATATCCTATGGTGGTGGCCCTGGGCGCCGGATTAAATCCCCTGATCTTCCTGAAAAAGATCAGCAATGTGGCGGTATTCGGATTTTCCACCTCATCAAGCGCCGCTACGCTTCCTCTTAATTTCAAAACCTGCACGGAAGGTTTCGGCGTGGACGAGACCATTGCTTCTTTCGTTCTGCCTCTGGGCATGACCGTCAATATGAACGGAACCGCTATTATGCAGGTGATCGCAACCGTATTCATCGCAGGCTGCGCAGGATATGACCTCAGCCTGACCCAGCTGGTGATCGTGGCACTTCTGGCTCTGATCGCCTCGGCGGGAACACCGGCGGCACCAGGGGCTGGAGCCATCGTCCTCTTTACCATCCTCTCAGGCGTAGGTTTTATCAATGAAGGAGCGCTGCTGGCTTACTCCCTGATCCTGGCCATTAACCGCCCCATTGAGATGCTTGTGACGGCTCTCAATGTGGTAGGAGATGCGGTAACCAGTATCTGCGTAGCCAAAAGCGAAGGACTGCTGGATGAGAACATCTACAACGCCAAAGCGTCCGGGATCGTTCTCCAGGAACAGGATCATTGATCAAAGCATGCATAAAAATTCTGTTATTATAAGTCATAAATGTGTAAATATGTATAAAATTTAAAAATATACATCAAAACCCTTTACAACAGAATATTTATGCACTATAATCCATGCTATTACATTCAACGATTTTTAAAGGAGAGGACATTATGAAAAAAATTATTGTAATAGCAGCGGCTGCTGCACTGACTCTTATGACACTTGCAGGATGCCAGAAAAACTCCGGGGCAGACAGCGCACAGACTGCAGGCGGACGCATTGACGGAATTAAGTCAGCGGGAAAGCTGGTCATGGGAACGGCACCGGATTTTGCCCCGTGGGAATTTAAAGATGTCAGTTCCGGAACCACAGAGTATGTGGGCTCCGATATCGAGCTTGGAAAATACATTGCCCAGCAGCTGGGGGTGGAACTTGAGATCAAACCCATGGAGTTCTCCGCGATCCAGCAGGCTCTGTCTTCCGGCACCATTGACATCGGTATCTCCGGTTTTGCCTATACAGAGCAGCGTGCCGAGACTTTGGGCCTTTCCGACAGATACAATGTAGGCTCCAAGGCCGGACAGGGACTTCTGGTCCTGAAAGATCAGGCCTCTGATTACAACAGCGCCGAGAGCTTTGCAGGCAAGAAGATCGCCGCTCAGAACGCTTCCCTGCAGCAGACTCTGGTACAGGAACAGCTTCCCGACAACGTGGAGATGCAGATGGTGACTCAGGTGACAGACGGCGTGATGATGCTGACTACGGGAAAAGTGGATGCAGTTGCCGTGTCCGGCGACAACGGAGAGTCTCTTGTGAAGACTTATCCCGACCTGGCCATGGCTGAGTTCAAATTTGACTACAGCAGCGACGGCAACGTGGTAGCGGTAAAGAAAGGCGATGATGAGCTTCTGTCTGAGATCAACAAGATCTTGGCGGAAGTCAACGAGAAAGGCCTCTATGAAGAATGGAAGACGGATGCCAAAGCTCTGGCCGATTCTCTCGGAATCGAGACTCACTAAAGGAGTTTATACCTGATGGAATTTTTTAACGTTATGCTCAAGCTTTGGAATCAGTACTGGAAGCTGTTTTTGGAAGGTCTCGGGATGACCCTGTTCATGGGACTTCTCACGGTCATGCTCAGTACGATCTTTGGTTCCATTATGGCCCTGATGCGCCGGAGCAGATGGGGGATCGGTAAATTCCGTCCCTTAAACGCCATTGCGGCCGTATACGTAGAGGTGATCCGGGGAACACCCATCCTGCTCCAGCTGTATTTTTTCTACTTTATGCTTCCCCAGTGGCTGCCTTTTCTGGCTCTTACGGAATTTCAGTGTGTGCTGATCGCCTGCTGTGTCAACTCCACTGCCTATGTATGCGAGATCGTCCGGGCAGGGATCCAGGCCGTGGATATGGGACAGACCGAGGCGGCCCGTTCCCTGGGACTTAACAGCAGACAGACCATGATCCATATCGTACTGCCGCAGGCAGTGAAGAATATCCTTCCTGCCCTGTGCAACGAATTCGTAGCCATCGTCAAGGAAACCTCCCTGGCCTCCACCTTCTTTGTGGGAGAACTGATGACTCAGTTCAAGACTATCCAGGGGATCACCTACCGTGTACTGGAACCCCTTACCATCGTCGGACTGATCTATTTCCTTGTAACTTTTGTACTGTCCAAACTGATTGCTCTTCTGGAAAGGAGGATGAATGCAAGTGAGCGTTGACAAGGAACTGATCCGTGTAGTGGACTTACATAAATCCTTCGGAGACCTTCATGTGCTTCAGGGAGTGACAGAACAGATCTCCAAGGGGGAAGTGGTATCTGTCATCGGCCCTTCCGGAGGCGGCAAAAGCACGTTTCTGCGATGCTTAAATCTGCTGGAAACTCCCAGCAGCGGCCATATCTATTTTGAGGGAACCGATATTACGGACAAAAAAGTGGATATCAATGTACACCGTCAGAAAATGGGGATGGTCTTCCAGCATTTCAATGTGTTCAATAATCTGACTGTGGGGAAGAACATCACGCTGGCTCCGGTGCTTCTGGGGAAAAAGACCCAGGCTGAGGCCGACGATATGGCAAAAGAACTTTTAGAGCGTGTAGGTCTTTCGGATAAGATCGATCAGTATCCCAAAAAGCTGTCCGGCGGACAAAAGCAGCGTCTGGCCATCGTCCGGGCCCTGGCCATGGAACCGGATGTGATGCTTTTCGACGAGCCTACATCGGCTCTGGACCCGGAGATGGTGGGAGAAGTGCTTCTGGTCATCAAAGACCTGGTAAAGACTGGGCTCACCACCGTGATCGTGACTCACGAGATGGGGTTTGCCAAAGAAGTGTCCAACCGCGTATTCTTTATGGACGGGGGAGTGATCGCGGAGAAAGGAAGTCCTGACGAGGTATTTAATCATCCTCAGAATCCCCGTACCAGAGAATTTTTAAGCAAAGTGCTGTATTAACCT
>CAJUJV010000039.1:17681-20323 GCA_910586845.1 uncultured Hungatella sp. | reverse complement strand
CACAGGAGGAGGAAAAGGCCATGACAGAAGAAAAGAAACGGATCTTGTCCTATATTGATGAAAAATCTGATGTGATCATCGATACATCCGATCAGATATGGGATTTTGCAGAGTTGTCCCTGAGAGAATTCCGGTCGGGAGACCTGTATGCAAAAGTATTAAGAGAAGAAGGATTCACCGTGGAAAAGCCTTTTGACGGGATCGAGACTGCCTTCCGGGCTTCCTACGGTTCCGGCAAACCGGTGATCGGCATCCTGGCCGAGTATGATGCTCTTACGGGTCTGTCCCAGGAGGCAGGCTGCGGCACCAGAAAAGAGCTGGTTCCCGACGGCAACGGCCACGGCTGCGGCCATAATCTGCTTGGCGCCGGAGCTATGGCTGCGGCCTTCGGGGTGAAAAAATATCTGGAAGAAAAAGGAGAGGGCAGCGGCAGGGTCATCCTCTACGGCTGTCCGGGAGAAGAAGGCGCCGCCACCAAGGCATTTATGGCCAGGGATGGTGTGTTCGCCGAGTGCGATGCTGCTCTCACCTGGCACCCGGGCAATGTAAACCAGGTAACCTCCGGCACCTGCAATACCTGTATTCAGACAGAATATAAATTTACGGGCGTGGCCTCCCATGCCGCCGGCGCCCCGGAATTCGGCCGTTCCGCACTGGATGCGGTGGAACTGATGAACATCGGCGTTCAGTTTCTGAGAGAGCACATGCCTGACAGCGCCAGGATTCATTATTCCATCACGGATGCAGGCGGCGATTCTCCCAATGTGGTTCAGCCCAGAGCCCAGGTTCTCTACATGGTCCGTTCTGTCTGGGCCAGAGATGCTATGGCTCTTCAGGAGCGGGTAGACCGGATCGCCCAGGCAGCGGCCATGATGACCGACACGACCATGGAAAAACGTTTTATCGACGGCTGTTCCAACACCGTGCCCAACAAAGTGCTGGAAACTCTTTTGTGGGATAATTTTCACGAAGCTCATATGCCCTCCTATACGGAAGAAGAACTGGCATATGCAAAAACCCTGTATGATTCCGTAGAAGTGAAGACTACAGAGCTTCCCGGAGCCGCCACCGGTGAAAGTCAGGAGATCTACGAATATGTGGACGAGAAATCCTGTCACGGAACAAAACCCATGAATGATTTTCTTATTCCATACCTGTACTCGGAAAAACCCCGTATGGGTTCTACAGATGTGGGCGATGTCAGCTGGTGCGTGCCTACGGCCCAGATCAACACTGCCACCTACCCTGCAAAAGCACCCGGCCACTCCTGGCAGAACGTGTCCTGCGGCCGCACCTCCATTGCCCATAAAGCCATGCTCCTGGCGGGAAAGGTTCTTGCCGCCACGGCCCTGGATCTGATAGAAAAACCAGAAGTTCTCCAGGCTGCCAAAGAGGAGCATGAGAAGAAGCTGAAACGTTATCAGGGATATTTCTGCCCGGTTCCCGAAGGCGCCGTGCCTGTGGTCCCCGGAGAAAAGATGTAATCCGGTTCTTTCCGAAAATATGACAGAAACAAGAAGGTGTGAAGTCTCCGGCTTTGCACCTTTTTTGAACTCTTGATTTGCCGGTGCTGTCATGGTATCATAAGCCGGAGGGATCATGAAGCCATCCTCTGCATATATACAAAAGAGAACAGGAGGAATTTCCATGAATACAATAAAAGTCAGAAATGTGATAATCGGAAAAGGCAGGCCGAAGATCTGTGTGCCTATTGTGGCTGCCGCACAGGAAGAGATCCTTGATACGGCCGCCGGCTTCTGCCATCTCGCCGCCGATCTGGTGGAGTGGAGAGCCGACTGGTATGAAGATGTGAATGATCTTTCCAGAGTCCTTGAGACAGCCGGAAAACTGAGAGAGATACTTGGAGAGATCCCCCTGCTTTTTACTTTCCGAACCCTGAAAGAAGGAGGGGAGAGATCTTTGGAGACAGAAGAATATGTGGCCCTCAACCGGGCCGTGGCAGAAAGCGGTTTTGTGGATCTTCTGGACATTGAACTGTTTACCGGTGAGGAAGAGGTGGTTTCTCTCATCAGCCATGCCCATGAACATCAGGTAAAGGTTATCGTGTCCAGCCATGATTTCAGAAAGACTCCTTCAAGGGAGACTATTTTGGGACGGATGAAAAAGATGCTGGAACTGGGAGCCGATATTCCCAAGATCGCGGTGATGCCCCAGGTGACAGGCGACGTGCTGGCGCTTCTTTCGGCCACCCTTGAGATGAAGGAACAGTATGCCATGGGACCTGTGATCACCATGTCCATGTCGGGTGTGGGAGTCATCAGCCGTCTGGCTGGAGAGACCTTTGGCTCGGCCGTCACTTACGGCTCCGGCGGACAGAAGTCTGCTCCAGGTCAGATTGATGTAGATGATCTGGCCAGGATCCTCAATGTGATCCATGAGAGTCAGGAACATGGTTAGGAAGGGAAGGCGGGCTTTAACCTGCCTGTTTCTCGTTTTCCTTCTGTCTGTTTTTTTCTCTCTGGCCTCCGGCGCGGTGAAGCTTTCCCTCTCCGACATGATACGGATCATGAGAGGGCATGGTCAGTCAGTCCATCAGAATATCCTGTTCCATATCCGGATCCCCAGGACAGCTGCCTGCGTCCTGGCGGGAAGCGGACTGGCTCTGGCCGGCGTCGTCATAC
>CAJUJV010000039.1:15451-17629 GCA_910586845.1 uncultured Hungatella sp. | reverse complement strand
TCTGGCAGGGCCCAATATTATCGGGGTCAATGCAGGCGCCGGACTGGCCGTGGTCCTGTGCAGCTACTTTTTCCCCCTGTCTTACCATCTGATTCCTGCAGCCGCTTTCGGGGGGGCTCTGGCAGCGGTTCTGTTTATCTACGGTCTTGCCAGAAAGACAGGGGCCTCCAGAGTCACTCTGGTCCTTGCCGGAGTATCGGTCAACAGTCTTCTGAACGCCGCCTCCGACATGGTTCATACCTTTGGAGGGGATACCCTGACCAGCACCTACAGTTTCCGGCTGGGAGGCTTCTCCTCTGTCAGTGTCCAGGTGCTGATCCCGGCCGGTCTGTCCATCGCAGCTGCCATGGTTCTGGTGCTTCTCATGGGTAACGAGCTGGAGATCCTGTCTCTGGGAGAACCGGTGGCCATGTCCCTGGGACTGAACACCGGATTCTTTCGCTTCACATTTCTCGTTCTGGCGGCAGTCCTTGCCGGAGCTGCAGTCAGCTTTGCCGGTCTTCTGGGATTTGTCGGACTCATCGCTCCCCATATCGCACGCCGGATCGCAGGCGAGGAGTGCCGTCTCCTGCTCCCGTTTTCCGCCCTGTTCGGCGCCTGCTTTGTCCTGCTGTGCGATCTGGCGGCCAGAACACTGTGGGCTCCCTATGAGATTCCCACAGGAATCCTTCTGTCCTTTGCGGGAGCTCCCTTCTTTTTATATCTTCTATTTCAGCAGAGAAGGAGACGAAGCCATGATTAGATGTGAACATCTGACCGCCGGATACGGGAGAAAGGCCATTATAAAAGATATTACCTGGCAGACGGAGCCGGGAAACCTGACAGTCATCGCAGGCCCCAACGGCAGCGGAAAAAGTACTTTGTTAAAATCCGTTATGGACCCGGATTCTGGATGGCCGGATCTTCCTGGACGGCGTACAGGCTTCTTCCTGGAATGCCAGAGAGAGGGCCAGACGGGTGGCCTACGTACCCCAGAGCAGAAGCGACAGCAGCCTCACCGTAGCCAGGATGGTCCTCCACGGCCGTTTCCCCCATATTGCCTGTCCGCGGCACTACACAAAAGAAGATGAGGACAGAGTGGAACAGATCCTGGACCGGGTAGGGATCCTGAATCTGAAAAACAGGCTGATTCCGGAACTGTCCGGAGGGGAAAAGCAGAAGGTTTATCTGTCCATGGCTCTGGTCCAGGATGCCCCCCTGCTTCTGCTGGATGAACCTGCCTCATTTCTGGATATCTCCTGGCAGCTGGAACTGATGGATCTTTTAAAAGAGCTGACCGGAGAGGGAAGGACCATCGCCGCAGTCCTCCACGACTTAAATCACAGCCTGATGTATGCAGACCGGCTGGTGATCATGGACCGGGGAACCGTGGCTGCATCGGGAACCCCTGATGAGATCCTGAACCTCGGCATCCTGGAACAGGTCTTCCGTCTGAACATTTTTTCCGCCGCGGAGGCTGACGGGAAAAAACATTACTGGTTCCGGAGGCAAAACCCTCTTTACCAATCCCCATGATCTATGATATAATCAGAAAGAGTAAACAAAGGAGACTTGATGACATGAAATGGAATCGGGTATTGTTAAAATTAAGCGGAGAAGCTCTCGCCGGTCCGAAGAAGACAGGATTTGACGAGGAGACGGTGAGGGAAGTTGCCCGTCAGGTAAAGATTTCCGCAGATCTGGGAGTGGAAGTGGGGATCGTCATAGGCGGAGGCAATTTCTGGAGAGGACGCACCAGCAGCGACATGGACCGCACCAAGGCCGATCAGATCGGGATGCTGGCCACGGTTATGAACTGCATCTATGTATCGGAGATGTTCCGCAGCGTTGGGATGAAGACAGAGATCCTGACCCCTTTTGCCTGCGGTTCCATGACCAGACTGTTTTCCAAAGACCTGGCCAACAAGTGTTTTGAGCAGGGAAAGATCGTGTTCTTTGCGGGAGGCACAGGACATCCTTATTTCTCCACCGACACGGGCATCGCTTTAAGAGCAGTGGAGATGGAAGCCGACGTTATCCTTCTGGCCAAGTCCATCGACGGGGTCTACGACAGCGATCCGGCGGTGAATCCGGAAGCGAAGAAGTACGATACCATCTCGATCGAAGAGGTCATTGAAAAGAAACTGGCCGTAGTAGATCTGACCGCATCCATCATGTGTATGGAGCACCGGATACCCA
>CAJUJV010000039.1:15022-15441 GCA_910586845.1 uncultured Hungatella sp. | reverse complement strand
CAGTATTTGATCTCAATGAACCTGGAAGCATTGCCGACGCTATGGAGGGAAAAATAAACGGTACCATCGTTACCGTATAATCAGGAGGAACCTATGCAGGAAAAGTTAAATTATTTTGAAGAAAAGATGAACAAATCTCTGGATTCACTGCAGAGCGATTATGCAGCGATCCGTGCCGGAAGAGCCAATCCCCATGTGCTGGACAAGATCCGGGTGGATTACTACGGGACTCCCACTCCTATCCAGCAGGTGGGCAACATCTCCGTTCCCGAGGCCCGTATGATCGTCATCCAGCCCTGGGAAAAGAACCTTCTGAAGGCCATCGAGAAGGCGATCCTCACCTCGGATCTGGGGATCAATCCCACTAACGACGGTACCATAATCCGCCTGGTTTTTCCTGAACTGACTGAAGAGAGAAG
>CAJUJV010000039.1:14625-15012 GCA_910586845.1 uncultured Hungatella sp. | reverse complement strand
CCTGGCAAAAGACATAAAGAAGAAAGGCGATGCCACAAAGGTGGCTATCCGCAATATCCGCAGAGATGCCAACGAAACCTTTAAGAAGATGGAGAAGGCAGGAGAGATGTCAGAGGATGATCTGGAGCTTGCCAACAACAAGATCCAGAAACTGACAGACAAGATGACCGAAAAAGTGGACAAGGCCGTGGAGGCCAAGACCAAAGAGATCATGACGGTATAGCTTATCATGTTTCGTTTCTATTGGGGGCAGGAGATCCGATACCTGCCCCTTGTGTACGTAAGGGGATAAGGAGGCAATATGGGCAGTTTAGAGAATATGGTGATCCCGGAGCATGTGGCGGTGATCCTGGATGGCAACGGCCGCTGGGCCAAAAAACGGGGGCT
>CAJUJV010000039.1:10933-14615 GCA_910586845.1 uncultured Hungatella sp. | reverse complement strand
CGGGATGCGAGACTCTGGAGAAAATGGTGAGAGCGGCTTCTGACGTGGGCCTTCGGTATTTTACGGTCTACGGTTTTTCTACAGAGAACTGGAAACGCTCGGAAGAAGAGGTGAGCGCCCTCATGCAGCTGTTCCGCTACTACATGGTACGGCTTTTAAAGATTGCTTCCGCCAATAACGTGAGAGTGAAGATGATCGGAGAAAAGAGCCGGTTCGCGCCGGATATTATAAAAGGTATCAATGATCTGACAGAGGGAACAAAAGAGAATACGGGGATGACCTTTGTCATCGCCATCAATTACGGAGGCAGAGACGAGATCGTCCGGGCTGCCAGAAAGCTGATCCTCGAATACCGGCAGTCAGGAAAGGATCCAGCCGAACTTGATGAAGTCGAATTTGCTTCCTTTCTGGACACTGCCGGGATCCCGGATCCGGACCTGATGATCCGCACCAGCGGGGAACTGAGGCTTTCCAACTACCTTCTGTGGCAGCTGGCATACTCGGAGTTCTATATCACCCCATGTTTGTGGCCTGATTTCGACCGGGAAGAATTAGAAAAGGCCATCATTGCGTATAATAGCAGAGAACGCCGGTTTGGCGGCAGATTAAAGGCATAAAGGAGGGATCCATATGTTTACGACCCGGTTGGTCAGCGGGATCATTCTGGTAGTTCTGGCAGTCCTTATCGTGAGAGCCGGAGGAAGTATTCTGTTTGCAGTCAACGGGGCCATCTCCATGGTGGGCCTGTTTGAACTGTATCGGGTGCTGAAGATCGAGAAGACGCCCCTTGCCGCCATCGGATACCTGGCCTGCGCCTTTTACTACGGCCTGATCTGGTTTGACGGCCACCGATATGTGACGCTGCTGGCTATAGGAACTCTGATGCTCCTCATGAGTTTTTATGTCTTCACGTTCCCCAGATACAAGACAGATGAGATTACCGCGGCATTTTTCGGAGTCTTTTATGTGGGAATCATGTTGTCCTACCTGTATCAGGTAAGGCAGATGCCTGACGGCAGTTATCTGGTATGGCTTGTTTTCTTCAGCTCCTGGGGCTGCGACACCTGTGCCTATTGTGCCGGCAAACTCCTGGGAAAACATAAGATGACCCCGGTCCTGAGTCCGAAAAAGACCATAGAGGGAGCCATAGGCGGAGTCCTGGGCTCTGCGGTTCTGGGCTGCGGATACGCGGCTCTTCTGGGACATCAGATGATGGAACTGAATAATCCTTACCTGGCCTGCGCTCTGGCCTGCGGGGTGGCGGCCATGATCTCCCAGGTAGGAGACCTGGCGGCATCCGCCATCAAGAGAAACCATCAGGTAAAAGACTATGGACATCTGATACCGGGACACGGCGGGATCCTGGACCGGTTTGACAGTATGATTTTTACGGCGCCGGCCATCTATCTGGTGATCACGCTTTTAAGATAGCGGCGGAAGTCAAGGAGGACATATGATTAAGAAATTATCCATTCTGGGGTCTACGGGATCCATCGGAACACAGACTCTGGAGGTGGTGCGGAATAACGGCGATATCCGGGTGACCGCCCTGGCGGCAGGATCCAATATCGCTCTTCTTGAGAAACAGATACGGGAGTTTCGGCCTTCTCTCGCCTGTGTGTGGGATCCTGAGAAGGCAAAAGAATTAAAAACAGCCGTGGCGGACCTGCCTGTAAGAGTCGTATCCGGCATGGACGGACTTCTGGAGGCGGCTGTGGAACCTGAGGCACAGATCGCAGTAACTGCGGTGGTTGGGATGATCGGGATCCGTCCCACCATCGCTGCCATGGAAGCAGGGAAGGATATCGCTCTTGCCAACAAGGAGACCCTTGTGACGGCAGGACATCTTATCATGCCCCTGGCAAGAGAGAAAGGAGTCAGGATCCTTCCGGTTGACAGTGAACACAGCGCCGTCTTTCAATGCCTCAACGGTGAGAACCGAAGGCAGATCCACAAAATCCTTCTGACAGCCTCCGGCGGCCCCTTCCGCGGCCGCACGATGGATGAGATGAAAAACGTGACTGTGGAAGATGCCTTAAAGCATCCTAACTGGTCCATGGGGAAAAAGATCACCATCGATTCGTCCACCATGGTCAACAAAGGGCTGGAGGTAATGGAGGCCCGCTGGCTTTTTGATGTGGAGATGGACCAGATCCAGGTGGTGATCCAGCCAAAGAGCATCATCCACTCCATGGTAGAGTTTGAAGACGGAGCGGTAATGGCCCAGCTGGGCACTCCGGACATGAAGCTGCCTATCCAGTATGCTCTGTATTATCCGGAGCGGAGATTCCTGCCGGGAGAACGGCTGGATTTCTGGAAGCTGAACCAGATATCTTTTGAAAAACCGGATTTTGATAATTTTCCCGGCCTGAAGCTGGCCTATGAGGCAGGAAAGACAGGCGGTTCCCTTCCGACCGTATACAATGCCGCCAATGAATTTGCGGTCAGCGAATTCTTAAACCGCAGGATTTCTTATACTGATATCCCGCGGATGATCGAAAAAGCCATGAGGAACCATAAGACAGTCATGAACCCCACAGTGGCACAGATCCTGGAGGCAGAGGAAGAGACCCGCATGCTGCTTATGAACAGCTGAACTATGAAGACAGAAAGGACGATTACATGAGTATCATCGTAGCGGTTCTCGTGTTCGGAATGATCATTCTCATACACGAGTTCGGACATTTTATTGTTGCAAAACAATGCGGCATCGGCGTGCTGGAATTTTCCATCGGCATGGGTCCCAGGCTTTTAAGCTTCGAAAAGGGAGAAACCCGGTATTCCGTCAAAGCATTCCCTTTCGGCGGTTCCTGCATGATGCTGGGCGAAGATGAGAACGCTTCGGATCCAAGAGCATTTAACAATAAATCTGTGTGGGCCAGGATCGCTGTCATAGCTGCCGGGCCGGTGTTTAATTTTATCCTGGCATTCTTCCTGGCCCTGGTGATCATCCATCAGGCCGGTCATGATTCTCCCCGGCTTTTGGGAGTCATTGAGGGATTCCCGGCCCAGGAACAGGGACTGCAGGAGGGAGACCTGATCACCCGGCTGAACCGGGAGAGGATCGTAGTGTACCGGGATATCACCATGTATATGATGCTCCATCCGTCCGATCCCGTAACCGTAGAATATAAAAGGACCATGGATGACGGAACTGTTCAGACCCGCAGGGCAGATCTGATCCCCAGGTATTCCCAGGAGTACCAGACTTATATGCTGGGGATCCGGGGAAGTGCCTACAGGGAACCTGTAACCACCGTTGCAGACACTATAAAATACAGTGCCTATGAGGTGGTATACTGGATCAAAACAGCCATAAGAAGTATTATGATGATGTTTCAGGGACAGGTGGGAGCCGACGACATCGCCGGGCCGGTCCGCATGGTCAGCATCATAGACGAGACTGTAGAGGAAAACAGGCAGTACGGCATGGAGATGGTGGTTCTGAATCTGATAAATCTCTGTGTACTCCTGAGCGCCAATCTGGGAGTCATGAACCTGCTTCCCATCCCGGCTCTGGACGGAGGCCGCCTGGCCTTCCTTGTGGTGGAAGCCGTCAGAGGCAAACCTGTGGACAAGGAAAAAGAAGGTATGGTTCACATGGCCGGCATGGTCCTTCTCATGGGACTTATGGTATTTGTGCTGTTTAACGACATTGTCCTGCTGTTTTTCAGATAAGGGC
>CAJUJV010000039.1:10291-10923 GCA_910586845.1 uncultured Hungatella sp. | reverse complement strand
GCAGAAAGATCGAGGGATAAACAATGAGCAGAGAGACGACAAAGACAATAACCATCGGAAACCGGGTCATCGGCGGAGGGAATCCGATCCTGATCCAGTCCATGTGCAACACCAGGACAGACGATGTGGCGGCCACCGTAAATCAGATCCTGGAGCTGGAAAAAGCCGGCTGCGAGATCATCCGTGTGGCAGTACCTGATATGGAGGCGGCCCGCAGCCTGAATGAAATCAAAAAACAGATCCATATTCCCCTGGTGGCAGACATCCATTTTGATTACCGGCTGGCCATAGCCGCCATGGAGAACGGAGCAGATAAGATCCGTATCAATCCCGGCAATATCGGTTCCGCGGACCGGGTCAGGGCCGTGGTCGACAAGGCAAAAGAACTGCACATTCCCATACGGGTGGGGGTCAACAGCGGTTCCCTGGAGAAAGATCTGATCAAAAAATACGGAAAAGTCACGGCGGAAGCCATCGTGGAAAGTGCCCTGGCTCAGGTAAAGCTTATTGAGGATCTGGGATATGACAATCTGGTCATCAGTATCAAGTCTTCCGATGTGCTCATGTGTGTCAGAGCCCATGAGCTGATCTCGGCACAGACCCCGTATCCCCTTCACGTGGGGATCACCGAA
>CAJUJV010000039.1:245-10267 GCA_910586845.1 uncultured Hungatella sp. | reverse complement strand
GCGGGAACTCTGACGGCAGGCAACATCAAATCAGCCATAGGGCTGGGGATCATCCTGAATCAGGGCATCGGAGATACCATCCGGGTATCCCTGACAGGAGCCCCTGTGGAAGAAGTGAAATCGGCAAAGCTGATCCTGAAAACTCTGGGACTGAGAAAAGGCGGTATCACCGTAGTATCCTGTCCTACCTGCGGCCGGACCAGGATCGATCTCATCGGACTTGCAGGACAGGTGGAGACCATGGCGGCGGAATTTGACGACCTGGATGTGAAAGTGGCAGTCATGGGCTGCGTAGTCAACGGTCCGGGTGAGGCCAGAGAAGCCGATCTGGGCATCGCCGGCGGCATAGGAGAAGGCCTGCTGATCAGAAAAGGAGAAGTGATCAGGAAACTTCCCGAGGAAGAACTTCTGCCGGCCCTGAGACAGGAACTTCTGAAACTGAGAGAAGAGCGGGAGTGAACATATGTCGAAAAAATTTCTGGAAGTATTTCCGGATCTGAATATTACGGCTGAGATGAAGGAGCTTTTCAAGCTGGTGGATGTGGAGAGGGTATCCGCTGCCGGCGACAGAAGCTCTCTTCGTGTCTATATCAACAGCCCGAGGCTGATCCATAAAAAATATATCCGCGACCTGGAAAATGGGATACAGGACCAGCTTTTTCCGGGGAAAAAGCTTACGGTGAAGATCCAGGAAAAGTATACCCTGTCCAGTCAGTACAATCCTCAGAAGCTTTTTCAGGCATACAGAGACAGTCTGCTCCATGAGTTGAAAAACTACAGTATTGTGGAATACAATATTCTGAGAAAAGCGGAGTGTACCTTTCCTGAAGAACGTGTACTGAAAATGACCGTGGAAAATAACGCCGTACTCAGAGAAAAAACAGGAGAATTAAAGCGGATCCTGGAAAAAATCTTTTTCGAGCGCTGCGGTCTGCCTGTAACCGTGAAATACGAGTACATAGAACCGTCGGAAAATCTTCTGATCCGCCAGAGGGAAGCCCAGATCCAGAAAGAGATCGAAGAACGTCTGCGAAAGAACACCCAGGCAGCCGATCTGCCTTTGGGGGAAGAACTCTCCGGATCAAAGGATCTTTCTTCCCGTCCCTCCTCCGGCGATGGTGCCCGGACAGAGTCCCTTCCTGCAGCAGGCGGGGATCTGCCTGCCCGCGGCAGCAGCGAAAGGTCCCCTCACTTTTCCCGGGAAGGCAGGAAATTCGGTTCCTATCAGAAAAAAAGCGACAATCCCGATGTTCTCTACGGACGGGATTTTGAAGACCGTTTTATTCCTGTCAGAGAAATCGCCGGGGAGATGGGAGAGGTAACCATCCGGGGCAAGATCATCCATACGGACAGCCGGCTTCTCAACAGCGGAAAGACCATCGTTATTTTCGATATTACCGACTTTACGGACACCATCACCGTAAAACTGTTTGCCAGAGAAGAGGCACTGGAGGATATTAACAAGGCAGTGGTATCCGGCCAGTTCCTCAAATTAAAAGGCATGACCACCATCGACAAATTTGACGGAGAACTGACTATCGGATCAGTCGTCGGTATAAAAAAGTGCGACGATTTCACGGGACAGCGGATGGACAACAGCCTGGTGAAGCGGGTAGAGCTCCACTGTCACACCAAGATGAGCGATATGGACGGAGTCTCCGACGTGAAGGATATCATCAAACGGGCAAAGAAATGGGGGATGCCCGCCATCGCCGTCACGGACCACGGCTGTGTCCAGGCCTTCCCCGACGCCGGCCATGCGCTGGATAAAAACGACGACTTCAAGATCCTTTACGGAGTAGAAGGTTATCTGGTGGATGACCAGAAGCGGCTGGTGGAAAACAGCCGTAACCAGTCCTTTGACGATCCCTATGTGGTGTTTGATATCGAGACCACAGGTTTCAGCCCCGTGACCAACCGGATCATCGAGATCGGAGCCGTGCGGGTAGAAAAAGGAGAGATCACAGACAGATTCAGCACTTTCGTTAATCCTGACGAGCCTATCCCTTTCCGCATCGAGCAGCTGACCGGGATCAATGACTCCATGGTCATCGGGGCGCCCCGTATCGACAAGGTGCTGCCGGAGTTTCTGGAGTTCTGCCATGGAGCCGCCCTGGTTGCCCACAACGCCTCTTTTGACATCAGTTTTATCTCCAGAAACGCGGCTCTGCTGGATCTGGGATTTGATCCTACGGTCCTGGATACCGTGGCTCTGGCCAGGGTCCTGCTGCCTCAGCTGAACCGGTATAAGCTGGATACCGTGGCCAAGGCTTTAAATATCTCCCTGGAAAATCATCACCGGGCCGTAGACGATGCAGAAGCCACGGCCGGGATTTTTACGGCATTTTTAAAGATGCTGAAAAACCGGGATATGGAGACCCTGGACCAGCTGGACCGGCTCAGTGAGCTGGACGCGGAGGGGATCAAAAAACTTCCCTCCTACCATGTGATTATCCTGGCCAAAAACGATGTGGGCAGGACCAACCTGTACCGTCTGGTATCCTGGTCCCACATCAATTATTTCCACAGGACTCCCAGGATCCCAAAAAGTCTTCTGGATCAGTACCGGGAGGGGCTGATCATCGGCTCTGCCTGCGAAGCAGGCGAGCTTTACCAGGCTCTTCTGAGAGGTGTGCCCGATGCAGAGCTGGGAAGGATCGTGAATTTTTATGACTATCTGGAGATCCAGCCTCTTGGCAACAATGCCTTTATGCTCCGGGATGAGAACAGTATCGTGAAAAGTGAAGAGGATCTGAAAAATTTAAACAGGAAGATTGTGGAACTGGGAGAACAGTTTAAAAAACCGGTGTGCGCCACTTGTGACGTCCATTTTCTCAACCCGGAAGACGAGGTATACCGCCGGATCATCATGGCCGGAAAAGGATTTAAAGACAGCGACGATCAGGCGCCTCTGTATCTTCGGACTACGGAGGAGATGCTGGAAGAGTTCCTGTATCTTGGACCGGATAAGGCGGAGGAAGTGGTCATCACCAACACCAGACGCATCGCAGACCAGTGTGAACGGATCTCCCCGGTACGTCCTGACAAATGCCCACCGGTCATTGACGATTCCGACGGAACCCTGAGAAATATCTGTTACAACAGGGCCCATGAGCTCTATGGAGACGATCTTCCGGATATCGTCGTAGAACGGCTGGAGAGGGAGCTGACTTCCATTATCTCCAACGGATTCGCAGTCATGTACATCATTGCCCAGAAGCTGGTGTGGAAATCCAACGAGGACGGATATCTGGTAGGCTCCAGAGGTTCCGTAGGATCCTCTTTTGTGGCAACCATGTCGGGGATCACAGAGGTCAATCCCTTAAGACCTCACTATTACTGTCCCGGCTGCCATTACTCGGAGTTTGACTCCGATGACGTAAAAAAATTTGCAGGCATGTCCGGCTGTGATATGCCGGATAAGGAGTGTCCGGAGTGCGGCACTCTGATGAAAAAGGAGGGCCACGATATTCCCTTCGAGACTTTCCTTGGATTTAAAGGGGACAAGGAGCCGGATATCGACCTGAATTTTTCCGGAGAATACCAGAGCCATGCCCATGATTACACGGAAGTCATTTTCGGAAAAGGCCAGACCTTCCGGGCCGGTACCATCGGCACCCTGGCAGACAAAACCGCCTACGGATATGTGAAGAATTATTATGAAGAGCGGGGAGACAGAAAACGAAACTGTGAGATCAACCGCATCGTCCAGGGATGTGTGGGTGTGCGGAGGACTACGGGGCAGCATCCCGGAGGAATTATCGTGCTCCCTGTAGGGGAAGAGATCTGTTCCTTTACCCCGGTCCAGCGGCCTGCCAACGACATGACCACCACAACCATCACCACCCATTTTGACTACCACTCCATTGACCATAACCTGCTGAAACTGGACATCCTGGGACACGATGATCCTACCATGATCCGGATGCTTCAGGATCTGACCGGGCTGGACCCGGTAAAAGATATCCCCCTGGACGGCGCGGAAGTCATGTCCCTGTTCCAGAATACATCCGCCCTGGGGATCACTCCGGACGACATCGGAGGCTGCCCTCTGGGTGCCCTCGGCATTCCGGAATTCGGAACGGATTTTGCCATGCAGATGCTTCTGGACGCCAAGCCGAAATATTTCTCCGATCTGGTCCGCATCGCCGGACTGGCACACGGAACCGACGTGTGGGTAGGCAATGCCAAGGATCTGATCTTAAGCGGTCAGGCCACCATCCAGACCGCTATCTGCTGCCGTGACGATATTATGGTGTATCTGATCCAGAAAGGCATGGAAGAAGGTCTTTCCTTCACTATCATGGAATCCGTCCGAAAGGGAAAGGGTTTAAAACCGGACTGGATCGAGGCCATGCTGGCCCATGATGTGCCTCAGTGGTACATCGATTCCTGCCTGAAGATCAAATACATGTTCCCCAAAGCCCATGCGGTGGCCTATGTCATGATGGCATGGCGCATCGGCTACTGTAAAGTATTCTATCCTTTGGCTTACTATGCCGCCTTTTTCAGTATCCGGGCCAGCGCCTTCAGCTATGAACTCATGTGTCAGGGAAGAGACAAACTGGAATACTACCTGGCAGATTACAAAAAAAGAGCGGATTCCCTGTCCAAAAAAGAACAGGATACCCTGCGGGACATGCGGGTGGTCCAGGAGATGTATGCCAGAGGCTTTGAGTTTGAACCGATCGATATCTACAGAGCCAAAGCCAGGGATTTCCAGATCGTGGATGGAAAACTGATGCCGTCTCTGGCCAGTATCGACGGACTGGGAGAAAAAGCCGCCGACGGAGTGGTGGATGCGGTAAAAGACGGACCATTCCTGTCCAGGGAAGATTTCCGCAACCGTTCCAAAGTGAGCAAGACCATCTGCGACCTGATGGCGGATCTGGGGATCCTGGGAGATCTGCCGGAGTCCAACCAGCTGTCGCTGTTCGATTTTGCATAAAGAGATCCTCTAAAAAACTATGCAGTTTGGACAAATTATGGTATACTGAGACAGGAGCTTTGGCTCTGACTTTAACAATAGGAGGAACTATGATGAAAAGAAAAATGTTGGCAGTACTGATGGCAGCCGCCATGGCAGCAGGCCTGACAGCCTGCGGAGGCGGCAGCGGAGAGACCACCCCCACAGGGCAGGATACCGGCACCACAGCGGCCCAGACGCAGACCACCGCAGCAGCTCCGGCCGAGACTCAGAAGGCCTCAAGCGCTCCTTCCGAGAGCGGTTTCGAACTGGCTCTGGTCACCGACCTTGGAACCATCGACGACAAATCCTTCAATCAGGGCGCCTGGGAGGGCCTTACCAAATACGCTCAGGAGAATAACATCTCCTACAAGTATTATCAGCCCCAGGAAGGAACCACCGACTCTTATCTGGAGACCATCGGCCTTGCCATCGAAGGCGGAGCCAAACTGGTGGTGTGTCCCGGCTTCTTATTTGAAGAGCCTGTTTACCTTGCCCAGGATCAGTATCCTGACGTACATTTCATCCTTCTCGACGGCGAGCCCCACAGCGGCGACTACTCCGAGTACAGGACCAATGACAACGTGATGCCTATCCTCTTTAAAGAAGACGAAGCCGGTTTCCTGGCAGGCTATGCGGCAGTCAGGGACGGCTACACCAAGCTGGGCTTTATGGGCGGCATGGCGGTTCCGGCGGTTATCCGTTTCGGCTACGGCTTCATCGAAGGCGCCGACGCGGCAGCCAATGAACTGGGCATCTCGGGCATTGAAGTGATGTACACCTACACCGGCGCATTTGCGGCTACTCCTGAGGCACAGTCCATGGCAGCTTCCTGGAACCAGAACGGCACCGAAGTGGTGTTCGGCTGCGGCGGCGCAGTAGGCAACTCCGTCATGGCGGCTGCTCAGGAAAAGGGAACCAAGGTCATCGGCGTGGACGTGGACCAGAGCTTTGAATCCGAGACCGTTATCACCTCTGCCATGAAGCAGCTGGCCAATTCCGTATACGACGGAGTCAAGGCCTTCTATGACGGAACCTTCCCCGGAGGAAGCACAAGCGTATTTACCGTGGCCAACGACGGCGTAGGACTTCCCATGGCTACCTCCAAGTTCAATACCTTCACTCAGGATGACTATGATGCCATCTATCAGAGACTGGTTGCCGGTGAGTTTAACCTGGTTCAGCCGTCTGCCGATAATATCGACCCGACTGTTGACTTAACCGTAACTGCAACCACCATCAATTATGTAGAGTAATACTTTACGGATCTTACAGGGGTGCAGTTTGGCACCCCTGTTTTGCTTGATAGGAATTTCCAACCTCATAAGACAAGGGGGAACCTGATGGATTACGTTATCGAGATGCTTCACATCACAAAGAAGTTTCCTGGGATCATCGCCAACGATGATATCACCATTCAGCTGAAAAAAGGAGAGATCCACGCCCTGTTAGGGGAGAACGGAGCGGGCAAGTCCACGCTCATGAGCGTTCTGTTCGGTCTCTACCAGCCCGAGGAGGGAACCATCAAAGTCAGGGGCCGGGAGGTTCAGATCAAAGGCCCCCTGGATGCCAATGCACTGGGCATCGGCATGGTACACCAGCATTTCAAGCTGGTTCATAATTTTACCGTACTCCAAAATATCGTTCTGGGCATGGAGACCGTGGAAAAAGGTTTTCTGAAAATGGATGATGCCCGGAAAAAGGTCATGGGCTTAAGCCAGAAGTACAATCTGTTCATCGATCCGGATGCACTGATCTCCGACATCACCGTAGGGATGCAGCAGCGGGTGGAGATCTTAAAGATGCTGTACCGGGACAATGAGATCATGATCTTCGACGAGCCCACAGCCGTTCTCACGCCTCAGGAGATCGACGAGCTGATGCAGATCATGAGAAATTTGACAGCCGAGGGCAAGTCTATCCTGTTCATCACTCACAAATTAAACGAAATCAAGGCAGTCGCGGACCGCTGCAGCGTTCTGCGGCGCGGAAAATATATCGGAACCGTAGACGTGGCCGACACGACCAAGGACCAGATGTCCGAGATGATGGTCGGCCGTAAGGTGAAGCTGACCGTGGACAAGGCAGAGTCCAGGCCGGGCGAGGTGGTTCTGGATGTAGAAAATCTGTCCGTGGATGCCAGGCAGGAGGGCCACACCAAAAAGCTGGTGTCCGACGTAAGCTTCCGGGTCCGCCGGGGAGAGATCGTCTGCATCGCAGGTATCGACGGCAACGGGCAGTCGGAGCTGGTGCAGGCCATCACCGGGCTGCGGCCTGCGGGAGGCGGAACCATCCGGATAGGCGGGGAGGACGTGACCAGACGGTCTATCCGCTACAAGAACATCCACGGTCTGGCCCACATTCCCGAAGACCGCCATAAACATGGTCTGGTTCTGGATTACAATCTGGCCTATAACGGAGTGCTTCAGCAGTACTTCGAGCCGGAGTTTCAGAGTCATGGGTTCCTGAAAAACGACGCAATTTACCGGTATGCCGATACCCTGATCAGCAATTTCGACATCCGAAGCGGAGAGGGGGCCCAGACAGTGACGCGGAGCATGTCCGGAGGCAACCAGCAAAAGGTGATCGTAGCCCGGGAGATCTCCAGAAAACACGACCTCCTCCTGGCCGTTCAGCCCACCCGGGGCCTGGATGTAGGCGCCATCGAATATATCCATTCGGAACTGGTGAAACAGAGGGACCAGGGGTCTGCCATCCTGCTGATCTCCCTGGAACTGGACGAGGTGATGAATTTAAGCGACCGGATCCTGGTCATCTTCGAGGGACGGATCGTGGCAGAGCTGGATCCGAAGCAGGTGACGGTTCAGGAACTGGGACTTTACATGGCCGGATCTAAGAAAGAAGGTAAAACAGATGAAGACAAAGAAAAATAAAGACTATTCAGGTGCGCTTTCTTCTGTGTTCGCTATTCTCATCGGACTTCTGGTGGGACTTGTGGTTCTCATCCTGTGCAACCCCGCTCAGGCTCTGCCCGGATTTCTCACCATTCTCACCGGAGCTTTCACCCACGGTATGAGAGGAGTGGGACAGGTGTTCTACTACGCCACACCCATTATCCTCACCGGCCTCTCCGTAGGCTTTGCTTTCAAGACGGGCGTGTTCAATATCGGAACCCCTGGCCAGTTTATCATGGGAGGCTTCGGCGCAGTCTATGCCGGGATCATGTGGGAACAGCTGGGACCGGTTCACTGGGCCGCAGCCCTTCTCGTCAGCATCCTGATGGGAGCCCTGTGGGGTCTGGTCCCCGGTATCCTGAAAGCATACTTCAATGTCAATGTGGTAATCTCCTGTATCATGATGAACTATATCGGCATGTATCTGGTCAACTGGATCGTCCGCAGCTACAAACCTTTGTTCAACACCCTCAGAAACGAGTCCAAAAATGTGGCCGCCACAGCCGTGATCCCCAAGATGGGTCTGGACAAACTTTTTCCCGGCTCCAGCGTCAACGGCGGCATCCTCATCGCCATTGTGGTGGTGCTGTTCATCTATGTCCTGCTGAACAAGACCGTCTTCGGCTATGAACTGAAAGCCGTGGGATACAATGCGGATGCGGGCAAGTATGCCGGGATCAACGAGAAGCGAAACATCGTGGCCGCCATGATGATCGCCGGCGCCATCGCGGGCCTGGCCGGAGGACTTCTGTATCTGGCGGGAACCGGAAAACACATTGAGATCAAGGATGTTCTGGCATCCGAAGGCTTTACGGGCATCTCCGTGGCTCTCCTGGGATTAAGCCATCCCATCGGCGTGCTGTTTTCCGGGCTGTTTATCGCCTATCTGACGGCGGGAGGTTTCTATCTGCAGCTGTTTGAATTCTCCACGGAGATCATAGACATCATCGTAGCCGTTATCATCTATTTCAGCGCCTTTGCTCTGATCGTAAAATCCTTCCTTGGAAAGATCAGGGAAAACAAAGCGGGGAGAGAAGGGGGGAGTGAAACATGAGCGTCATCTATTTTATCTTCCAGCAGACCATGCTTTTTACCATCCCTCTCATGATCGTGGCTTTGGGAGGCATGTTCTCGGAACGCAGCGGTGTCGTCAACATCGCCCTGGAAGGGATCATGATTATGGGGGCATTTACCGGAATCCTGTTTTTAAACCTGACAGGCAGATCCATGTCGGGGCAGCTGCAGCTTTTTGTTGCTATCCTGATCTCCATGGTCACGGGAGCCGTCTTTTCTCTGACTCACGCCTACGCTGCCATCAACATGAAAGCGGATCAGACCATCAGCGGCACGGCACTGAACATGTTTGCCCCTGCCTTCGCCATCTTTGTGGCCCGGGTCATCCAGGGGGTGCAGCAGATCCAGTTCGCCAACACCTTCCGCATCGAGTCGGTTCCCGTGCTTGGCAGGATCCCTTTCCTGGGCCCCCTGCTGTTCCAGAATACATATGTGACCACCTATCTGGGGATCCTGATCCTGATCCTCTCCGCCGTGGTCCTGTATAAGACCCGGTTCGGCCTGCGTCTGAGAGCCTGCGGAGAACATCCCCATGCGGCGGATGCCGCAGGCATCAATGTCTATCGGATGCAGTATGCCGGGGTAGCCATCTCCGGCGCTCTGGCAGGTCTGGGCGGACTGGTATTCGTGGTCCCCACCTCCACCAATTTCAACGCAGATGTGGCCGGATACGGATTTCTGGCCATCGCCGTGCTGATCTTCGGCCAGTGGAAGCCCTGGAAGATCTTCGGAGCTTCCCTGTTCTTCGGGCTGATGAAGACGATCGCGGCCGCCTACTCCGGCATCCCGTTTCTGGCTTCCCTGGGAATCCCAAGCTATCTCTACAAGATGGTTCCCTACATCGCCACCATGGTGGTGCTGATGTTTACCTCCAGAAATTCCCAGGCCCCCAGAGCTTCCGGAGTACCTTATGATAAAGGGCAGCGATAGCCGCCGGGCCGGTCGCCGCTTATATGTGCAAGGCCGGCCGGATCTTTACGGCTTTCTGTTTTCTTCATGCGGCTGAGAATCATAATATGCGGCAGTAAAAATTTGTAAAAATAGTGTTGACAACTTAGACAATTCGT
>CAJUJV010000039.1:0-235 GCA_910586845.1 uncultured Hungatella sp. | reverse complement strand
AAAATAGAAAAAAAAAAAAAAAAAATTGTGAAATTTCTTGTTGACTTTTTTCTAAATATGTATTATACTACCATAGGTATCGAGGCGTGGCTCAGTTTGGTAGAGCGCTGCGTTCGGGACGCAGAGGCCGCAAGTTCGAATCTTGTCGCCTCGATCGTTACTTTTTCATATGGCCTCGTGGTCAAGCGGCTAAGACGACGCCCTCTCACGGCGTAAACCCGGGTTCGATTCCCGG
>CAJUJV010000038.1:36256-37787 GCA_910586845.1 uncultured Hungatella sp. | reverse complement strand
CTCCGGCTTCTTCACTTCGCCGTGAGACCACTCCAAAATCTTCTCCGGAGAGGCCAGACCAATCTTAATTGCATCAAATGTCAACGGTTCGTAAGTTTCATTCGTCTCTGGCATGATGGATACTCCCTTCTATTATTCTTCATAGGAAGATTCGAAATCCTCGAACATCTCCTCAGCGATGCGGTCTCCCTCATCATCGTCATCTTCCGCCTCTGCGTCTACATCCACCAGTTCGCCGTCTCTGAATTCCTGCTCCTGATAGCCGTAGCTGCCAAATGACTCTTCCTGATCGCCGTAGCGTCTCTCTCCCTCAATAATGGAACGCAGATCCGTATCGCTGTAATCGATGTTCTCTGTCAGTTCCACTTCTGTATTATCGTCTCTGAGGACTCTCACATCCAGTCCCAGAGACTGAAGCTCTTTCAGAAGTACCTTAAATGATTCCGGAATACCCGGCTCCGGAATATTCTCCCCCTTGATGATGGCCTCGTAGGTCTTCACACGTCCGGCAACATCGTCGGATTTCACTGTCAGGATCTCCTGCAGCGTGTAGGAAGCGCCGTAGGCCTCCAGGGCCCACACCTCCATCTCGCCGAAACGCTGGCCGCCGAACTGAGCCTTGCCGCCCAGAGGCTGCTGGGTAACCAGAGCATACGGGCCTGTGGAGCGGGCATGGATCTTATCGTCAACCAGATGATGGAGCTTCAGATAGTGCATGTGGCCGATGGTTACGGGGCTGTCAAAATATTCTCCCGTCCGGCCGTCTCTCAGCCTTACCTTGCCGTCCCTGCTTAAAGGCACGCCTTTCCACAGTTCCCGATGCTCCAGATGATCTCCCAGATACTCCATCACTTCGGGTTTCAGAATGTCTTTATATTTCTCCTGGAATTCTTCCCAGGAGGTGTTTACATAGTCGTTGGCCACATCAAGAGTGTCCATGATGTCCACCTCGTTGGCCCCGTCGAATACAGGAGTGGCGATATTGAAACCCAGGGCTTTGGCAGCCAGGCTCAGATGGATCTCCAGTACCTGTCCGATATTCATACGGGAAGGCACGCCCAGAGGGTTCAGCACGATATCCAGGGGACGCCCGTTGGGAAGGAAAGGCATATCCTCCACAGGAAGCACTCTGGACACCACGCCCTTGTTGCCGTGACGTCCTGCCATCTTGTCTCCCACAGAGATCTTTCTCTTCTGAGCGATGTAGATGCGGACAGTCTGGCTGACTCCGGGAGACAGTTCGTCGCCGTTCTCCCTGGTAAATACCTTGGCATCGACGATGATGCCGTAAGCGCCGTGGGGAACCTTCAGAGAAGTGTCACGGACTTCTCTGGCCTTCTCGCCGAAAATGGCGCGGAGCAGGCGCTCCTCGGCCGTCAGCTCGGTCTCTCCCTTGGGAGTCACCTTGCCTACCAGAATATCCCCGGCACGGACTTCGGCGCCGATACGGATAATCCCTCTCTCATCCAGATCCTTCAGTGCTTCCTCGCCCACGCCGGGAACATCCCGGGTGATCTCCTCCGGTCCCAGC
>CAJUJV010000038.1:21060-36246 GCA_910586845.1 uncultured Hungatella sp. | reverse complement strand
TCTTCGATGTGCACCGATGTGTACACATCGTCCTGTACCAGTCTCTCGCTTAAGAGAACTGCATCCTCGTAGTTATATCCCTCCCAGGTCATGAAACCGATGAGAGGATTCTTGCCCAGGGCGATCTCTCCGTTCTGAGTGGAGGGACCGTCGGCGATGACTTCGCCGGCCCTTACATGGTTGCCCTTGAAGACGATAGGTTTCTGGTTATAGCAGTTGGACTGGTTGCTTCTCTTAAATTTGGTCAGGTGGTACACATCCCGGTTGCCGTCCAGATCTCTCTTGATGATGATCTCATTGGAAGCGGAGCGCTCCACCACGCCCGCATTTCTCGCCACCACACAGACGCCGGAGTCCACCGCCGCCTTGGCTTCCATACCTGTGCCGACTACCGGCGCCTCCGTGGTCAGAAGGGGCACGGCCTGGCGCTGCATGTTGGAACCCATGAGGGCCCGGTTGGCGTCGTCGTTCTCCAGGAAGGGGATCATGGATGTGGCTACGGAGAACACCATCTTCGGAGATACGTCCATCAGATCGATGCTCTTCTTCTGAAACTCGGATGTCTCTTCACGGTAACGGCCGGATACGTTGTTGCGGATAAAATGTCCTTCCTGATCCAGGGGCGTGTTGGCCTGGGCCACGACATAGTTGTCTTCCTCGTCGGCAGTCAGATACACTACCTCGTCGGTTACCACCGGATTGGCAGGATCAGACTTATCCACCACCCGATAGGGAGCCTCCACGAAGCCGTACTGATTCACTCTCGCGTATGTGGCCAGGGAGTTGATCAGACCGATGTTGGGACCTTCAGGGGTCTCGATGGGACACATGCGTCCATAGTGAGTATAATGGACGTCACGGACCTCAAATCCGGCCCTCTCTCTGGACAGACCGCCGGGGCCCAGGGCGGAAAGACGCCGCTTGTGGGTCAGCTCCGCCAGCGGATTGTTCTGATCCATGAACTGGGACAGCTGGGAGCTTCCGAAAAACTCCTTTACCGCCGCGGTCACGGGCTTGATATTGATCAGGGACTGGGCGGTGATGCCGTCCATGTCCTGGGTCGTCATCCTCTCCCGCACCACTCTCTCCATACGGGACAGACCGATGCGGTACTGATTCTGGAGCAGCTCGCCTACGGCGCGGATCCTCCGGTTGCCCAGATGATCAATGTCGTCCGCAGTGCCGATCTGCTCTTCGAGATGCATATTATAGTTAATAGAAGCAAGGATATCTTCTCTGGTGATATGCTTGGGCACCAGTTCGCTCACGTTCCGGCGGATGGCAGCTTTCAACTCTGCCTCATCCTCTCCGAATTCCGTCAGGATGTTCTGGAGCACCGGATAGTATACCATCTCCGTGATCCCTGCCTCTTCCGGTTTAAAGTTCACATAACAGGACAGATCCACCATCATGTTGGAGAGAACCTTCTCGTTTCTCTCCACGCCCTGGATCCACACAAAGGGGATACCTGCGTTCTGGATCTTCTGCGCCTGTTCCTTGTCAAGGACCTTTCCCGCCTCTGCCAGGATCTCACCCGTAGACACATCCACGGCGTCTTCTGCCAGAGTGTGGCCTGCCAGGCGGTTCTTGAAGGCCAGTTTTTTATTAAATTTATAACGGCCTACCTTGGCCAGATCATATCTTCTCGGGTCAAAGAACATGCTGTCAAGCAGGCTCTTGGCGCTGTCTACGGACAGGGGCTCGCCCGGACGTATCTTCTTATATAATTCCAGAAGGCCTTCCTCATAGCTGTCGGATACATCCTTGCCGAAGCTGGCCAGAAGCTTGGGCTCCTCGCCGAACATATCCAGGATCTCGGCGTTGGTTCCGTATCCGAGAGCACGGATCAGGACCGTAACCGGTACCTTTCTGGTTCTGTCAACACGCACATAAAAGATGTCATTGGAGTCTGTTTCATATTCCAGCCATGCACCACGGTTGGGGATTACCGTGCAGGTATATAACTCCTTGCCGATCTTATCATGTCCGATGCCGTAATAAATACCCGGGGAACGTACTAACTGGCTGACAATGACACGCTCTGCTCCGTTGATCACAAAGGAGCCCGTATCTGTCATAAGCGGAAGGTCGCCCATAAAGATTTCGTGTTCATTGATTTCATCTTTATCTTTATTGCAAAGCCTTACTCTTACTTTCAAAGGTGCTGCGTAGGTTGCGTCTCGTTCTTTGCATTTTTCAATGGTATCGATGGTATTTTTGATATCATCTTTACATAATGTAAAATCAACGAACTCCAGACTCAAGTGGCCTGCGAAATCCGTGATCGGAGAGATGTCCCGAAATACTTCTCTCAAACCCTCATCAAGGAACCACTGATAGGAGTCTTTCTGAATCTCTATCAGATTTGGCATCTCCAGGACTTCCTTCTGCCTTGAGAAGCTCATTCTAACGTTTTTCCCTGCTTCTACAGGACGCATTCTGCTTTTCTCCATTGACGTCTCACCCCTGTTTTCTTTTCATTCTGATTTTTGGGCATACTAGTACCATCAATGCACACGATGCCACAATAGTGCACATTTCATCTTAACACAGCGTTGTCAAGGTGTCAACGATTTTTTTCTTTTATTGCCTTTTTTGTCAAAGGATGTTATACTGGGGAAAAGGCAGGCCTGTCCTGCAATAGGACTTATTGGAGGTATCCACGTGCAGACATTTTTAAACATCCTTTTAGTCATCCTCATCATTGTGGCCGCCGGTATGGCCATACTGTATTTTATGGGACGGAAGCTGGAGAAGCGCCAGGTAGAACAGCAGAATCTCCTTCAGGCTGCCGCCCAGACCGCCACCATGCTGGTCATTGATAAGAAAAAGCTGAAGATCAAGGATGCCAATCTTCCGAAGATCGTCTATGAGCAGACTCCCAAGTACATGCGCTGGGCCAAGGTTCCCCTGGTCAAGGCCAAAGTCGGTCCCAAAGTCATGACGCTTCTGTGCGACGAGAAGGTCTTCGCCGCTCTCCCCGTGAAGGCAGAGGTAAAGGTAGTAGTCAGCGGGATCTATATTACGGAGCTTAAGAGCGTGAGAGGCGGCGCAGCTGCCCCGGTTCCGGAGAAGAAGGGATTTTTCTCCAGATTTAAGAAAGACAAAAAAGATACCGGAAAGAAAAAGTAGACATCAGGGCAGCCGCATCCCCGCGGCTGCCCTGTTTTCTTCAGACTGTTTTCTTCAGACTGTTTTCTGCTGTTTTAGTGATCTGGCCGAGACCCGGATCCGGCAGTCCGACACATGGCTGCCGTTGATCTCCAGGGAGTACTCCAGGTCCGCCTCCAGCTGATCCTCATCTTCTCTCATTTCCAGTTTCTCTGTAAGAATCCCCACCGTCAGTTCTCCTGCCGGCGTCATATATCCGGAAACATGCTTTCTGTCTTTTTCGAATATGAGATGGGCACCGCTTTTCTTCATATCCATGGAGCCGGGAGAGATCCGGATCCTGCTGCGGCTTTTCTCCCCTCCGTCTTCTGTCTCCTGGTAAAGGAGATAATGGTTTCCGTTCTTTCTGTAATAGTCTCCTCTGACCGTCAGCTCCACAGCTTCCTGCTCTCCATCCGTGATCCGGAACCCGCTGATGGTGATCATCACTTCTTTTGTCATGGATCTCCTTCCGGGCGTTTCGGGCCTCTAATATTCCTCGATATTGATCTTTTTTGTCTCTTTCACCTGATCCGGAAGGATGGAAGTGGCAAAGGCCGTAAATTTCTCCGCCAGGTCACTGACATAAAATCTGTATTTTTCTTCCGGGTCTGCTTCTCCCGTGCAGGTCAGCCCCTTCCTCTCCAGAAGTTCCTCCAGCTCCGCCGCCGTCTCATAGGCCGGATTGACCAGAGTCACATCCTCCCCCATAAGGCGCCTGAGAGTGGAGCGGATCAGCGGGTAATGGGTGCAGCCCAGAACTACGGTGTCCACAAACCGGCTTTTCAGCTCTGCCAGATACCGGGAAGCGATCTCATCGGTCACCGAATCGTGGAACAGCCCCTCCTCCACCAGAGGGACAAAGAGAGGGCAGGCTTTTCCCGTGACCTGGATGTCCGGTCTCATCTCCTTCATGGTATCCGTATAGAGGCCGCTGTTTATGGTGGCCTCTGTTCCGATGACTCCGATCTTGCCGTTGCGGGTAGCCTGGACTGCCGTCCTGGCTCCTGCCCGTATGACTCCGATGACAGGGATCTCCGTCTCCTGCTCCACGGTCTTCAAGGCATAAGCGCTCGCCGTATTGCAGGCGATGACAATGGCCTTCACCTGCCTGGTCATAAGGAACCGGATGATCTGGCGGGAATAGCGCAGCACCGTGTCCTGGGACTTGCTGCCATAGGGCAGCCGGGCCGTGTCCCCGAAATAGACGATCCGTTCCCCGGGCATCCTGCGCATGATCTCTCTGGCCACGGTCAGACCTCCCACTCCTGAATCAAAAACTCCGATAGGGGCATTTCTATCCATCGTAACGCTCCTTTGCACAGTCGATCAGCTTCTGGACCAGCTGAGGTTTGGAGATGCCTCTGGCCTCCCACAGGATGGGATACATGCTGATGGCCGTAAATCCGGGCATGGTATTGATCTCATTGAACACCACTTCCCCCTGATATGTGACGAAAAAATCCACTCTCGCCAGTCCGTATCCGTCTACAGCTCCAAAGATCCTGGCCGCCGTCCGGCGGATCTGTTCTGCGGCGTCTCCCGGCAGCTCAGGATCAGTCACGGTCCTGGACTCCTGATTGTGGTATTTGGCATCATAGTCATAGAACTCTGCCGCGGACAGGATCTCTCCCACTCCCGATACCTCCGGTTCCATGGTTCCGCCTCCCAGGACAGCCGTCTCCACCTCATGTCCCGTGACGGCCTCCTCCACCAGAATCTTCTTATCGTGAAGAGCCGCCTCTCTCAGGGCAGCCTTAAGCCCCCGGCGGTCCTCCGCCCTGCTCACCCCTCTGGATGAGCCGGCATTGGACGGTTTTACGAAAACCGGATAGGGCAGGGAGGCTTCCACCCGTTCCGCCGCCTGATCTATGTGTTCCAGCTCTTCTTTCATCACAGGCACATAGGCCGCCTGACGGATCCCCAGGCTGTCCGCAATGATTTTGGCCGTCAGTTTATCCATGGATACTGCGGATGACAGGACTCCGCATCCCACATAAGGGATCCGGGCCAGTTCCAGAAGTCCCTGTACCGTGCCGTCTTCCCCGTACAATCCGTGGAGGACAGGAAAGACCACATCCAGATGCCGCCTCTCCACTGTCCCGTTTTCTCCGAAGATCAGGAGGCACTGATCCCGGGCATCGGGAGAGATGACGGCTTTCACATGGCCCTCCTGCCACGTGCCTGTCCGGATCTCATCCGGGGAATCCACCAGAAGCCATTCTCCCTCTTTGGTGATCCCGATCAGCAGGATCTCATATCTGTCTTTATTTATCTGTTCAATCACATTGGCAGCCGACATGCAGGACACTTCGTGTTCCGAAGAGCGGCCTCCAAATAAAACCCCTATGGTCTCTTTCATTATAAAATGTCTCCTTCCTTTTTCTGCCAGACATCGGGTTTAATTATACCATACCTGGTTATAATTACAATTAAGAAATTCTTAATGGAGGAAAAATAATATGAGATATCAACGAACCCTTCTCCTGTCCGCCTCCTGCTTTTTTCTGGCTTTCCTGTGTTCTATTTTATGGGGATATCAGCAGGATAAGAACCTGGCGGACAGGATCGCCCCCCGGCTTCTGCGCTTTCATGTCCTGGCCAGCTCCAACAGCGCCGCCGATCAGCAGATCAAACTTCAGATAAAAGCTCTGATTCTGGAAAAACTGGAGGAATGCCCTGAAGACTCCAAGGACGGCTTCTGTACCTATGTCCGGGAGCACTGCCGGGAACTGGAGGATTATGCAGACACCTGGCTTATGGAACAGGGGTGTGATTATAAAACCTCCATCCGGCTGACTCGGGCCTGGTTTCCCACCAAAGCCTACGGAAACCTTGTGCTTCCCTGCGGAACATACGATACTATCCAGGTAACCCTGGGGGAAGGGAGGGGACGGAACTGGTGGTGCGTGGTCTATCCCAGGCTGTGCTTTATCGACAGCACCCACGGCGTGATGCCGGAGGAATCCTGCCTGGAGCTGAAAAACCTGCTGCCGGAAGACGACTTCGATGCGGTTATGGCCTCGGAGCCCCGGATCCATATTCGTTTTAAACTGTTGGAATTTCTGAAATAAATGATATATCGACGCTGCTCCATTATCGGATAATGATATGATGGACTGGCTGACAGCAACCTGCAAAAGATAAGGAGGACTTGAACATGAACCACACACCCGGCCGGCATGATCCGGCATCGGACCTGAATCTGAACGATTTTCGCTGCTGGCTGACACAGCGCAACCGGGCAGAAAACACTATCCTGGCGTACACCTATGCCGTACAGCAGTTTTTCAGTCTGTATCAACAGCCGGATTCCCCCAGTCTCCGGCAGTACAAGTGTTTTCTTCTGGAGCACTACAAGCCCAGGACGGTCAACCAGAGGATCCGGGCTCTCAACTGTTATATGGAATACATAAACTGCCCGGAAGCCCCTGTGGCCATGCTGAGGATGCAGCAGAACACTTATGTGGAAAACGTGATCAGCCAGGCTGACTATGAATATCTGAAACAATGTCTTGTCCGGGATGGCAATTATCTGTACTACTTCCTGATCCGTTTCATGACGGCTACGGGAGTCCGGGTCAGCGAGGTGGTCCGGCTGCAGACCTCTGATGTGGAAAAAGGTCGTCTGGATCTGTATTCCAAGGGCAACAAGAGCCGCCGGGTCTATATCCCCAAAACACTCCGTCAGGATACCCTTCAGTGGATGGCCAGAGAGGACCATCCTCCCGGCCCCCTGTTCCTCAATAAACAGGGACAGTCCGTAACCGCTCCCGCCATACGGGGACAGCTGCGCAAATTTTCACGGATCTACGGTCTTGATCCGGCAGTCCTCCACCCCCACTCCTTCCGCCACCGGTTTGCGAAAAATTTTATCGAGGCCTGCGGGGACATCGCCTTTCTCTCCGATCTCCTGGGTCATCAGAGCATCGAGACCACCCGGATCTACCTGCACAGAAGTCGGGCCGAACAGCAGGTTCTGGTCAATCAGATTGTAAACTGGTAGGAGGAATTCCATGAAAATGTCAATTGATCTTCAGGATTTCCGTCTCTATCTTCAGGACCGGAAACTGTCGGACAACACGATCGCTTCCTATCTGGGCAGCCTCCGGCTGTATAAGAGCCTGTATCCCACACTCACTGCCGCCAACGTGAGAAAATACCGCAGTTATCTGATCAAACATTTCCGACCCGCCACGGTCAATCAGCGGCTCTGCGGATTCAACCACTATCTGGACTCTCTGGGAAAACCGGAGTATAAACAGCCGGCAGTCCGGCTGCAGACTGCCTCTTATCTGGATGCGGTGATCTCCAACAAAGATTATCTGTCTCTGAAAAGAAAACTGAAAAAACACGGCCCTGAACAGTGGTTTTTTGTGGTGTGGTTTCTGGGCGCCACCGGAGCCAGGGTCAGCGAACTGCTGAAATTCAAGGCAGAGCATCTGTCTGCCGGATATATGGATCTGTGCTCCAAAGGAGGCAAGGTGCGCCGGATCTACATTCCCGATACCCTGTGCCGGGAGGCGGCGGCCTGGTGCAACCGCAGAGAACTTAAGATAGGCTACCTGTTTGTCAACCGGAAAGGTGTTCCCCTGACGGCGCGGGGGATTAACTCCCAATTAAAACATTATGCCCGGATCTATAAGATAGACCCGGACACTGTTTATCCTCACTCTTTCCGCCATCGGTTTGCCATCAATTTTCTCCGCCGCTTTAACGACATCGCACTGCTGGCAGATCTTCTGGGACATAATAATGTAGAGACTACCCGGATCTATCTGACCCGCTCCACCAAAGAACAGCAGGTCATGATTGACCGTATCGTAACCTGGTGACGCTGTAACAGCACCGCTGCCGGCGAAATTCCCGCCGGCAGAAAGCCCTGTCTGAAAGATCCGGATGTCCCATGGCCGGCAGCCTAGCTGATATCTGCCAGACCCTCTACTGCCCAGTAGTAAGTCTCCATATCCTGTACCAGGGAGAGGGCGGCCTGATCCGCAGCCATTTTCTGCTGGAGATAGGCTGTTTTCAGCTGGAGATACTCCAGCCTGCCCACCATGCCCATCTGATATTTCGTCTCGGTGCCGTTCATGGTGATCCGGGCGCTCTCCAGAGCCGTCTGAGCGGCCTCATAGGTCATCTTCCCCTCCAGCACTGCCTGATACAGGGATTCCAGCTGGATCTTCAGCTTTGCCTCCGATTCTTCCAGTGTCCGGAATTTGGCAGTATGGCTGGCCGTACTCTTCCCGGATACACTTCTCTGTTCTATGAGAGTATAATTGTTTCCGATGGCTCTGTTCAGATCAGCCTCAAAATCCATGGCCTCGATCCTGGACAGATCCGGAACCGGGGGCGCTCCCACGTCTGACTGGGCATCATAGGACCAGCCTGTCATGTACAGCAGCTGCTGCTTTAAGCCGGTCAGCTGGTCATCCAGCGTCTGCTGCCGGCTTCCGGCAGACTGGAAGGCCTTCTGGGCCGATTCCACATCCGTGTCCGTGGCCATGCCCAGGTTTCTCTGAGTCACAGTGGACTCCCATGCAGCCTGAGCCAGCTCCGCCCCCGTGTCGATCAGCTCTTTCGATGCCAGAGCCTGATAATACCCCAGCATAAGCTGCTGCACTCCCGCGGTCATCTGTTTTCTTGTACTCCCCAGGATATTGCGGGTTCCGCTTTGGGCCGACCGGAGGATCTTGTCAAAATTCTTGGCTCCTTCCCGGTAGCCCTTGGCGGCAGACCGATAGGCTTTGGACAGGATGTCGTTGACGTCTTTCATGCCTCTTGCATCTGCCATCATATCATCTGCCGCCCCTCTCAGGCCTGCAGCTGCATCCTCGATGGGTTTCAGACTCAGGTCGATATTGCTGACCATCTGCCGGTACATGGGATTATACAGTTCCACCAGATCTTCCAGTTCATCGTATTCCAGCACATTATCCTGAAGTCTCTCCCAGGTCTCCTGGTCCATGGACTCCGGCTTTTCGGTCCCGGCCATGGCGCACAGAGGCGCTCCCAGGGCCAGGATCCCGGCCAGCCCCAGTGCCGCCGCGATTCTTACGGTTCTCATGATCTCACTCCCTTTATTACCCAGTCATAGGTTTCCATGGCCTGGAACAGCTCCAGATTCTTTACCTCCACATCCATCTGGGCGCTGACCATCTCCGCCTCTGCCTGCAAAAATTCCAGGCGGCTGATGGTTCCAAGCTGAAATTTGGTATTGGCCGTATTCCAGTTTTTGGTGGTGACCGACAGGTTCATCACCGCCTCGTCGTAGCTGTTTCTCGCCTGGATCACAGACTGATATGTATTGCTCACGGCCATGGCGATCTGCTGTTTGTCATCTTCTATGGACTGGCGGTAGATCTTACGGTTCTCATCATTGGTGGCATTTTCCAGATTTCTCTGGTGGAGTCTCAGAGTATAGTCTGCCTCCAGGGCTTTGGGAGTATCCTTTTCCACATCCATGGCGGCGATCCGCTCCACATCCGTGGCCGGCATGGGACGTATCTCCGGAAACGCCCCCTGGCTCCAGCCCATCATGACGATCATGCTCTGTCTGGCAGTCTCGATCTGGCTCTGAAGAGCTGCGATCTGGGCATCGGCATTCTGCAGATTCTGCTGGGCCGTCAGCACCTCTGCATAGGTGGCCATACCCTGACTCTGCCGGCCCTGAGCGGAGGTGAGCACGACTTCCAGCATCTCCCGGTTCTTCTGCAGGGAGGCCAGCTGATACTGAAGCTTATAATAGGTGTTCATGGAGGTCTGAGCCTGGATTACGATCTTCTTTTCTGCCAGGCCGTACTCCAGGTATTTGGTGACTCCGTCATCCACGTTGTTCTCCGCGCTGGTCTCTGCCTGGCGGGCTGACATCTCACTGGTGATCCTGGACACTTCTTCCTCCGCATCCGCGGCCCGCTCCCACAGGTCGTCTGCCTCGTCCAGCAGATCCTCCACCAGATCCTGGGACGTTTTGGCGCTGTCACGGCGGTACTGCTGTTCGTTGTTCAGCACCGTGGCATTGTACTCATGGATCAGATCCTCGATCTCTTCATATTCCAGAACATTGTCCCGGAGTCTGGCCCACTCCTCGGCGGTCCTGGCAAATTCCGGGCTTCCGGCCAGAGCCTGCGCGGGAAGGCCCAGGCTGAGAACAGCCGCCATACACAGAGACGCGGGAACTACTGTACAGTTACGTTTCATATTATTCCTCCTTAATCTTCTAATACCGGCCTTCTTTTCTTTCTCTGACTCATAACCGAATAGTATGCCGGCAGCATGAGCAGTGCCAGTATAGTGGAAGCCACCAGGCCTCCCACATCCACCAGGGCCAGTCCCTGCATCATCTCTCCGGCATCGCCGAAGGCCAGACACATGGGAATCATGGCCACGATAGTAGTGAGCATCGTCATCAGGATCGGCCTCAGGCGGGTGGCTCCTGCCTCAATGAGAGCCGTCTCCATATCCATATCCTGCCGGTACTGGTTCACCGTATCCACATAGAGGATACCGTTATTTACCACCGTGCCTACCAGCATCAGGAATCCCAGCATAGACGGCATACTGATGGCCACATCAGCCGCAAACAGAAACGTGAAGGATCCGATAAGGGCAAATGGGATGGTGGTCATGACCATGATGGAAAACTTCGGAGACTCAAACTGGGCCGCCATTACCACAAACACCAGGAATACCGCGATCAGTACTGCCTGGAGCAGAGCTCCCAGTTCTTCCACCATGCTCTGGTCCATGGCGTTCTGGGCAACGGAAATATCTGCCGTCATCGTGGGCGTCACCACTTCTCTCATAAGCAGTTTCTTCATATCGGCGACGGCTCTCTCGTCTTCCGTGCTGACCATATCCGTATAGTCTCCTGTTACGGTAACCTGATATTCTTTGTCAGATCTCATGATGCTTAAGGGGCTGTCCTGGAAGGCTACCTCTGCAATGTCCGTGAGAGCCACGGAAGCTCCGGTAGCCGAAGGGATCATGATCCCCTTGACCTGATCCAGGGATTTATACTCGTCCTCCGGATATTCCACCATAACGCTGATGTCATTGCCGTCAACTTTTAATGTAGTGGCCTCGTTTCCGCTGAGGGTGGTATTGATCATACCGGCCACCTGGACCGGCGACAATCCTTCTGCTGCTGCCTTGATGGGGTCGATGTTGATCTTCACCAGCGGCGCCGCATTTTCCAGAGTGGAATGGATCCTGGTAACCTCCGGCCGGTCCGTCAGCTGCCTGACGATGCTGTCGGAAACTTCCTTCAGGCTGTCATACTGAGTACTCTCCAGGATCACTTCGAACTGGTCGCTGCCTGACATCATAGATCCCATCATACTGCTGGAACTGAGAGTGATATCACAGTCCGGAATCATCGCAAAGGCCGGTTTCCACAACTTGATCACATCACCGCTTTCCAGGGAGCAGTCATCTCTGAGATAGGCTGTCAGAGTAGCTGCCGAGCCTCCGCTCATACTCAGTCCCGTGGATCCGTAAGACAGCATATAGGAATCTACATAAACCTGATTCTCCTCCGATGTGACGATGGCTTCCGCCTGTCTGAGGATCTCATCTACCCGCTCGATCCTCAGGCCCGGCCTGGTCTCGATGGAGATGTTGATGGAATCCTGGTCCGCCGACGTCATCAGCTCCACTCTCAGCTGAGTAGCCAGGACGATGGACAGCGCCAGAAGGAGAACGGAAGTAAAGATAACCGTCTTTCTCCTGGGGAGAAGTACTTTCATAATGCTGCGGTATCCCTCCTGCATACCGCTGATCATCCCCGACAGGGGCGCATGCTCCTTCTCTTTGGGGCGGTACATGGTATAGCAGAGCGGAACGATAGTCATGGCGGAGATCAGAGAAGCCAGCATACAGAACACGATGGTAAAGCCCAGGGGCTTGAACATCTGGCCGGACATGCCTTCCAGAAAAGCCAGGGGAAGAAATACCACACAGGTGGTCACGGTTCCGCCGATGATGGACTGCAGGACCGTATCGCTTCCCTTTAATGCCGCTTCGGTGTACTCCCGGAATCCCACTCCTCTGGTAGAACGGAAACAGCTTTCCAGCACTACGATGGAGTTGTCCACCATCATACCCACGCCCAGAACCAGACTGCTGAGGGTGATCACGTTCAGAGAAAATCCCAGGGCACTCATGGAGATCAGGGCTGCCAGAATGGAGATGGGGATGGAGGTTCCTACAATAAGGGAAGCCTTCAGGTCTCCGAAAAACAGGAAGATGATCACCATGGATACAAGGATGGCCATGACCATGGTCTGCATAACGGAATTCAGGGAAGACTTGATCATGTCGCTGTTGTCGTTGACCACCACGATCTCCAGGTTGGGATCTGCCGCCAGCAGGCGGTTCATGGTATTGGTCACATCTTTGGACACTTCCACATCGGTGCTGCTCTGCTGTTTCTTGATGCCCACGGCGATCGTGTCTCTTCCGTTATAACGGCCGATACCTGCCGCATCCTGGAGAGTGGTGTATACATTGGCCACATCCTCCAGATAAATGATATTGCCGCTTCCCAGGGTGATGGGAATGGTCTTTAAGCTCTCTACGGTATCGTAACTTACTCCCGCCGATACGGACAGCGTCTGGCCTCCCACCTCCGTGTCTCCTGCAGGATAAGAGAAGTCGGCGCTGGCGATGGCGGAAGATATGGCGTTCATATTCAGGTGATACTGGGACAGCTTCTCCGGTATCAGCTCGATCTTCACATATTCTTCCCGGCCGCCGCTGACATCCACGCTGGCAACGGAAGACAGCTTTTCAAATTCCGGTACAATGGCATCGTTGACATAGTTGTACAGATTGGCCTGAGTATCGTTGTTCACTGCAAGAGAGATACTGGCCATGTCGTTGATGTTCATCTCGATGATGGTGGGAGATTCCACATCATCGGGAAGGGTCATCTCCAGAACATCCATCTTCTTTTTCAGATCATCATAGGCTTCGTCAATATCGATGCCATACTCATATTCCACAAGAACGATGGACACGTTCTCGCTGGAAACACTGGTGATCCCTTTCATGCCTGTCAGGGTTCCGGTCTCATCCTCGATCGGCTGAGTCACCAGCTCGTTGACATCATCGGGGCTGGCCCCGGGATACAGAGTGAAAATGACCAGCATGGGCATCTCCATGGTGGGAGTCAGCTCCAGCTTGGCGGACAGGACAGAAGTCAAACCGAATACGATCAGACACAGGACCACCATGACGGTGGTCACAGGCCTTTTGAGGACAGATCTTGTAATATTCATACCCTATCCCTCCTCTAATTGGCCGATGCTTCCAAAACCGCGGGAGCCCCTTCGTACAGTTCCGGACTCCACGTGATGATCACCTGATCGGAAGCCGTGAGACCGGATACTACTTCCATGTTCTCGGAATCGCTGATCCCGGTTTCTATGTCGACTCTGTGGACAGATCCGTTGTCAAATGTAAAGACATAGGGCCTGCCGTTATCGTAGTAGACGGAATCCACAGGGATAGTCATGACCTTTTCCGCCTTGTCTGAGGTTATGTACAGCTTCACCATGGAGCCGTTGGCAAGGGCATCTCCCTGTTCCACGGCTGCCTTTATCTTAAACAGCCCTGTGGCTGGATCCACCATGGTGTTGACCTCTGTGATGGTTCCCGTATATTCGCTTCCCGCCTTCTCGATACGGATCTTCTCCCCCTCCTGTACGTGGGGAAGCACCGCCTCTGTCACGGCGAAGTTCACATTCTTCACGCCTTCGCTGGAAATGACACACAGAGGGCTGGACTGAGTTGCCATACCGTGTACCTCCATATTGCAGGACTCGATCTTGCCGGCAATGGTGGCCGTGATCGTGCTGAACTCGATCTGATAATCGTAATTCAGCTTGGCGGAATCATACTGGATTCTTGCAGATTTTGCTCCGCTCTGAACCTGTTCATAAGCCTGGGCGGAGATGTCTCCGCTGCTGTAGAGCACTCTCATGCGCTCCAGATTGGTGTTGGCATCCTTCAGCGCGATCTCTGCCGCCTCCAGCTGAAGCCTGGCTCCGTCCACCTGCTTGGTATCAATCTCGCACAGAAGCTGTCCTTCTGTCACATAATCGCCGTTCTTCACATGGACTGCCGTGATCTCACCGGCAGCTTTTGGAATCACATATACGGAATCCGACGGCTCCACGGTTCCCGTCATGCTGCGGAACAGTTCGATATCCCCTGTGACAGGCTCCTGAATCCTGACTACGGGCGGAGCTACCGCCTCGGGCGCAGGCTCCGGCCGCAGAAACCGGGCCCCCACAAAAGCGCCCACCGCCACAACCACCACTGCTGCTGCCGCAATCTTTGTTATTTTACTCATCTGCTTTTTCCTCCACCTGGTCTTTCTGCGGAACCCTATAGGCCCCATAACATAATACTCTTAACGCCTTCTTGTATTCAGCTTTTATAACCTCTCCCTTTTCCGGATTTTTATAATACTCTGCCACGCATGCGATCATACAGATCACACACATTTTCAGAAGCAGCAGGACTCCCCCTGTTGAACCGTCTTTTAGTCTGCTGCGGTCCACAAGATTTACAAAATCCTCTCCCACTTCCTCTTCAAAATCCTTTTCCATGCACTCTATTATCATATGATCCGGGTACATGATCAGATTCTTATGCAGACGGAATATGTTATTGTTCCTGCAGAATTCAACTGCTGATTCCAACATCTCTTCCATGGCAGAGAACACATCTCCGTCAGCTTTCCTCAGGCAGCCCAGGTAGGTTTCTTTCCATTTTCTCTTGGTATCTTCTAATAAGAACGACAGAAGATCCTTCTTGTCTTCAAAATATGTATAGAAACTGCCTCTGGAGATGCCTGCCTCCCGGATAATCTTATTAATAGAAACCTTTTCATAAGGAACAGAAGTGAATTCTTTCATAGAAGCTTTCCAGATCAGGCTCTGCTTCTCCTCCGAAAGTCTGTAAAAGCGCTGGCTCGGCATACTCATTCCCCCTTCCTGTCCAGCAGGAAATCGCGCACCCCGTGCGCCG
>CAJUJV010000038.1:16698-21050 GCA_910586845.1 uncultured Hungatella sp. | reverse complement strand
CACGTGTTTATCCAGATTGCCGAATCCATGTTGCAAGCCTTCCATATCAGGTTCTGCTTTTCTTCTGAAAGCCTGTAAAACCGTTCACTTGGCATCTTCACTCCCCCCCTGTTTTCCGGGATGTCCTCCTTGAGCCGCAAAAAGTGACAACCTGTCATTCATTATAATGACAACTTGTCACCCTGTCAACGGAGTTATTTTTTTTTAATATTTTTCTAACAGTTCTGTTAGATTATTCCTGTTATCTTAAAAACCTTTCAGCTCCGGGCCTCCTTGAGATTTCTGGAGACCGTGATCTCCTGGTTGTCGATATGTTCCCGCATGGCGGCCTTGGCCTCCGACACGTGGCGGGCCTTCACCGCCCGGAAAATGTTGTCGTGTTCGATCAGAAGGATGGGACGCTTGTCCGCATCTTTGATGTATTCCAGACGATACCGGTACATCTGCTCCCGGAGATTGTTGATGATCTGCACCAGACGATTGTTGCAGGTTCCCCTGTAAATGATCTCATGGTAAGCCTCATCTGTCTCGGCCATAAGCATCATGTCATTGCAGGCTACGGCATCGGCAAAGGCTTTCTTGGCCCGCTCCAGCTCGTCCACCTGCTCCTCGGTCATCCTCTGACAGGCCAGTTCGATGGCCAGCTCTTCCATGGAACGGCGGACCTCCAGCACGTCTCTCAGACTTTTTTCCGAGATCCTGGCCACCTCGGCGCCTTTTCTGGGAATCATCAGCACCAGCCCTTCCAGCTCCAGTTTGCGGATGGCTTCCCTGATCGGCGTCCGGCTCACCCCCAGCCTTTCCGCCAGCTGGATCTCCATCAGTCTCTCTCCCGGCTCCAGCTCCCCTCTGAGAATAGCCTGCCGCAGTGTATTAAACACCACATCCCGCAGCGGCAGATATTCATTCATATTTACTTTCAGATCATACTCTCTCATGGTGTTACCCCTGCTCCCTTCGATTGTAAAAATTAGTCAGATATACCTGTTTTGCAAGATTCGTCCCCCTGCCGTACCGCATGTCTTCATAGGCATCCTCGGCCGCCCTGGGATTGGTAAACAGTCCGAAGACCGTAGGGCCGCTGCCGCTCATGAGAGCGCCCTCTGCGCCGTAATCCATCATGGCCTCCTTCAGCTGTCCTATGACCGGATGAGCGGGAATGGTCACGGTCTCCAGCACATTTCCCAGAAGACCTGCGACTCTGTGGATGTCCCCCTCTCCTATGGCCGCAGTCATGGCATCGATATCCGGATGCTGCTCCGGTCTCAGCCTGTCCGCCCGGAGATTTTCATAGACGCTTCTGGTCGATACGCTGATGCCCGGCCTGGCAATCAGAACTCTGCATTGGGGCATGGGAGGAAGAGGCGTCAGCTTCTCCCCGATACCCTCCGACAGCGCCGTCCCTCTGAGGATACAATAGGGCACGTCGGCGCCGATCTTCACTCCTCTCACCATCAGCTGCTGCTGAGACAGCCCCAGGCCGAACATTTTGTTCACTCCAAACAAAACCGCAGCCGCGTCGCTGCTTCCCCCCGCCATGCCTGCCGCCACCGGAATAAATTTCCGCAGCCTGATATGCAGACCCTGACTGACCCCGAATTCTTTCATCAGAAGATCTGCTGCCTGGTACACCAGGTTGTTTTCATTGTTGGGAAGATAGTAGAGATTCGTCTCCACCCTGATCCCCGGTTCACTGCGGCAGATCAGATCCAGCCGGTCATAGAGCCCTACTGTCTGCATAATCATCCGCACTTCATGGTATCCGTCTTCCCGTTTCCGCAGCACGTCAAGACCCAGGTTGATCTTTCCGTAAGCTTTCAGTCCAAGATGTTTTACCATACCCTCTGCTCCTTTGCCTTCTCCTTGGTTTGTATAAAATATTTTGTATACAGTATATTATATACTCTGTATACAAAAAAATACAAGTCTTTTTTCAAAAATCTGGAAGAAAAAAGGAACCCTTTCTGCCGGGTCCCTGTCTGATTATTCTGCCGTCTTCTGTTTCTCCCAGCCCGCCGCCAGACGGAGCTTCTCCCTCCTGGTCATGTGCTTGATGGCATATTCCCTCCTCATAGCCTCTTCCTTTGTGTCAAAAGTTTCACAATATACCAGCTCCACAGGCCCCCTTCCTCTGGTATACCTGGCTCCCTTTCCCTGGTTGTGGGCTTTCAGACGCTGTTCCAGATCATTGGTCCATCCGCAGTAAAGACTCCCGTCCCTGCAGCGCAGCAGATATGTATAATTCATCGTTGCACCTTTCCTCCTGATGTAATTGAAGTGCCGCCGGATGCCCCGTGTAATCTGATCCCCTGACGCTGCACCAGCCACCCTGTGAAAGTTGATTGCCCGATATCCATGGTTCAATGCAGGCAGGCCTGTATTCACCATGGCTGCCGTGCAACACTTTCACAGTATGTAAGACGGCAACTGCGCTTGCAATACGCACTTACCGCCCAGGTTGCCCTGATCTATCTTAAAGCACCAGCTGGATGCGGATATGACGCCGGTCATCCATAAACCTTATATTGTATTATATCCTGAAAATCTGATTTTGTGCATCCAGCTTTTTCCGGAATTTTTTTATTCAGGCCTCTGCGATCTGCTTGACGAGGATGAGCCGGTCTCCCGGTTTCACCTGCTCTCCTGCCAGGCCGTTGGACTCCACAACCTGTTTTCTGGTGGTGTGAAATCTCTTTGCGATATCCCACAGACAGTCTCCGGGCTGTACAATGTACCCTGTAATCCCCGGGAGAGCCTGAAGCTTCTCCAGATCCAGAGGTTCCTCCTTCACTCCAAGGATCACCGGCTCCTTCACGGGCTGCAGCACCAGGATATCCAGGTTCACCACTGCCTTGATCTCCACCGTATCGCCCCCTGCCATGACCGCCGTCATCTGCTCCAGACCGGTATTCATCTGATATACGCTGTCCTCAGTGATCCCCGGCGTCTCTGCCTCATAGTGGAAGGGAACTATCTCTGTCTCCGCCTTGATGGGCTCCGCATCATCAGAAGTCAGATAGATCAGAGAAACTTCCAGAACTCCGTCGATCTGCAGAGAGTCTTCCCTGATCTCCACGTCGTCGATCTTGACGGTCCCGTCGTTGTGACAGATCTGAAGAACCCGCTCTCCTGAATTCAGCCGGGCCTTCTCTGCGATCCTGCATTTTCCCGTATTTTTGCTGAGAAGCCGGTCAAAGCACACTTCTCCCGACTCCAGTTCCAGCTCCCGGTCATTGGAGTAGAAGTCCCCCAGAAGCTCGATCTGCTGTTCCTCATACAGCTTCATATCCAGCTCCAGGACCGCATCCAGTTCCAGGTCTCTCATCTCCCCGTCATAATCCGGCTTTGCCTCCAGCTCTTTATGTACCAGACGCACGGAGATCGACGGCACCATGCCTTCCACGGCCTCCGGCAGGTCCACCTCTCCGGCAAAGGGCACGCTCTCCTCCAGCCACTGCATGGGGGTGTTCTCCCCTTCTCCCGTGTAGATGGCAAAGATCACCACCTCTCCTTCAATGTGAATCCTGCCGTCCAGAGGTTTGGTAGAGGTGCCTCTGAGCCGGATCTCGCTCCACAGGATCTGCTCGATGCTGGGCTTGCTGCCGGACAGGGAGATGTCCTCTTTTATCCGATAAGTATCTTTTCTCCGGACCGCGATCACCGCCACATCCGCCTGTCTCCGCAGGATCTCCATATTAGCCGTCCTGCCGTCTGAAACCGGTGTCTCCGTCCCCGGACTGCCGTCCCAGTTTCTGGTTCCGGGCGTACCGGTCTCCCAGCTTCTGCCGCCGTCCCGGCTTCCCTCTTCTCTGGTCCTGCTGCCCCAGCTCTCGTCTCCTCCTGTCCAGCCGGCCCCCTCACGGCCTCCGCTCCCCCCATCCACTATGTCGACGGCTGCTTCCGTGTCATAAAGGGTTTCCACACGAATCACCAGAGTCACGATGGCTTTGACGCTTATTTTTCTTGAATTGATCATCCCCGCCGTCAGATCCTCCAGATCCCAGCTGACTCCCAGATAGTCTTTCTCCTCCAGCCCCGGCACATTGACCGGCTCCTCAAACGGAATATGGCCTGCCAGGGTCTGAAGGCCTCCCTCCGCCTTCCGGTACAGCACCTGGAAATTCAGCTTTCCCTTTACCGTCACCCGCTCTCCCTGATTTTTCACAGACTCTATCTGAATATCCCCGGAACTTAAGATGACCCGGGCCATATCGTCCATGGTATCCGGAACGATAAAATCATCGTCCAGAGTGACCTGGGTTGCCGCATTGCTCTTAAATCGGTTCATATGTATATTCTGTTTCACCAGCTCCAACATAGTCACACCTACCTGTCTTTCTGTCTGCTTTTAT
>CAJUJV010000038.1:0-16657 GCA_910586845.1 uncultured Hungatella sp. | reverse complement strand
GATGTGCCTATGAAGAATTCAAGTTTCCAGGAGGATCCCGTTCCCCGGATCCTGGAGGATTTTCAGCAGTATCTCACATTTCAGGATATGGCTCCCAGCACTATCCAGTCCTACCTCTTTGCTGCAGAGCAGTTCCTCGGTCTTTACCACGTCCTCAGCCATGACAACCTGATGCTCTACAAATGCTACCTGATGGAACACTATAAGCCTCAGACCGTCAATCTCCGCATCCGGGCCATGAACTGTCTGATGGAATCCCTTCACCTGTCCCAGGGCAGGATGCCCATGGTCCGGGTTCAGCAGAAATCGTTTCTGGAAAATGTCATCAGCCAGGCAGACTATGAATATCTGAAGAACTGTTTCATAAAAAACGGCAATCATCTGTACTATTTCGCTATCCGCCTCATGGCCACTACGGGGATGCGCATCAGTGAGCTTCTGAGTCTCCAGGTGGAAGATGTCAAACGGGGATATATGGACATCTATTCCAAAGACAATAAAATACGGAGGATCTATATCCCGAAGCTGGTAAGGCAGGACTGCCTTCTGTGGCTGAAGCACATCGACCGGGTCTGGGGCGATGTGTTTCTGAACCGCTACGGAAACCGCATCACTCAGGCCGGAGTCAGGGGGCAGCTGAAAAAATACTCTGTCCGTTACGGCCTGGATCCGGCTGTAGTATATCCCCACTCCTTCCGCCATCTTTTTGCCAGAAACTTTATCGAAAAATGCGGCGATATCGCCATGCTGTCAGATATTCTGGGCCACGAGAGCATAGAGACCACCAGGATCTACCTTCACCGCAGCAGCACGGAGCAGAAGGCACTGGTCAACCAGATTGTGGACTGGTAACGCAAAAGCCCCCGGAGGAAAAGGAGGATCCTTCCCGCTGCGGGGGCTTTTACTTGGTTGTCACTTATGTTTCAGGGAGATGCTCTGATTAATCTTCTACAAACACAGCCTCAATCTGCTTGCTGCCGTTGATCTTGTAGCAGCGGTCATCGCCGTCTTTTGCCTTGCTCTTGCTCTTCTGAACAGTACCGGCAGTATTGACTACTCTGTAGATTGTTTTCTTCTTCTGTCCGTCAACGGTTTCCTCATAGTCTACGGTAACCTTCTTGCCGTTTTCTGTCATATCGGTAAAGTCAATATACTCATCGTAATCATCTTCTTTACCAGACGGGATTCCGCCTGAGGGCAGACTCTTCACATGGTCATCATCAAGGAACTCTTCTGTAGTCAGAAGGCGGATCTCTTCATACCTGCCGGTAGTTTCGTTTGTAACAACTTTTACAACCGCATACTTGTCGTCTCTGTCTGCCGCCATCAGCATACCGCCTGCATAGTATTTGTCATCATCGATGCCGAACTTGCCCTGGCCCTTGGAGCTGCCGGATTTATTGAACAGGAAGGTAAAGCTGTCGCCGTCGATGGTAATCGTCTGCTTTCCGGTCTTCACGGCCCCGTCGTTGCTTCCGCCCATATAATAAAGTCTCCAGCCTTCGTCGTACAGCCTGGATACATTCTCCTTGAACGCATCCTCAGTATCAAAGTTCATGTTAAGGCTTGCAAGATCATCGTCGTCCTTTACGCCGTCGTCTGCAATCTTGGTAGAACTGCCAGTCTCAAGCTTAATTGCTCTCAGACCGGTCTGCATCTTTCCGTAACCGTCAAACACATATTTCTTTCCGTTGATGGTCTTGAAGGAAGCGTTGTTGCTGCTGGTAGAGCTCTTGTAAGCCTTGCCGTTAGCGCCGAAGTAATACCAGTAATTCATAGGCTCATCTTCGTCGTCCCCGTCATAGTCTTCATTCTCCACGGATCTCCAGCCGTTCTGGACCATAACACCATTCTCATTTACATAATAGTAGTTATCGTCATCCTCGATCAGCTGGTCGGTGGCCATCTCGCCATCCTCATTTAACCAGTACCAGTACTCGCCGGATTTCTGCCACTCCTCTGTCACTTTGTCACCGCTCTTGTCATAGAACACCCAGGTGCCGTTCTCCTCAGCCCATCTTCCGGATGCTGCGAAGGAAGTCACGGATGCACCGATGGCCAACAGAGCAGAGGCAGATAACACTGCAACTAATTTCGTCTGCTTTCTCATAATGAATGCACTCTCCTTTTCCTTTTTTGAGGGCTCTTTTTCTGAGTCCCCCTGCTGCATTACGAGGCTCATTATACTTCCAATATTTGAAATTATCGTAACCAAATGTGAATTTTATGTTATTTATTCGATTTTATCGGCTGTTTTTTCGATTTTTTCTTGATTTTTAAATTTTGAACCGATATACTGTTACTACTGGAAAATTCACCCGTCAGGGCTTTTTCTTACCGGCCCGCAGGCAGAAGGGTACCCGTAGGACAGAAGGCTGGTGGCGGTCATGGAAAACAGCGAATGGCTGGACAGATTTCAGGATTATTTAATAAAGAAGGATCTCTCCAAAAATACAATTGCCTCCTACTCTGTCAGCGTGCGTCTGTTTTTCAGACTTTTTTCAGAACTGACCCCGGAAAATGCAGGTCTTTACCGTTCCTGGCTGGTAAAACACTACAGTCCTGCCACCGTCAATCAGCGCATCTACGCCATCAATCACTTTGTCAGGTTTGTCTCTGAATCTTCAGAGGACTATGGACTTCTTTTTGACGGATATCATCTCAATGCCGTCAGGGTCCAGCAGAAATCCTTTCTTGATTCCATTATCTCCAATGAAGACTATGAGCTTCTGAAAAACCGGCTGAAAGAGGAAGAGAATTATTTCTGGTATTTTGTGGTCCGTTTTCTGGCCTCCACCGGGGCCAGAGTCAGCGAACTGGTCCAGATCAAGGTGGAGCATCTCCGTTTCGGCTATCTGGACCTGTATTCCAAAGGTGGCAAGCTGCGGCGGATCTATTTTCCGGACAATCTCTGTCTGGAGGCTGTGGAATGGTGCCGCAGTATGGGAAAAACCAGCGGATTTTTGTTTCTCAATAAAAACGGCAATCGGATCTCTGCCCGGGGAATCCACCAGCAGCTGAAATATTATGCCAGGAAATACGGCATCGATCCTGACACCGTGTATCCTCACTCCTTCCGCCACCGGTTTGCCAAAAACTTTCTTCTGCACTTCAACGACATCTCTCTCCTGGCTGATCTTATGGGCCATGAGAGCATCGAGACCACGCGGATCTATCTGACCCGCTCCTCCAAAGAACAGCAAAAACTGCTGGATGAAATTATTACGTGGTAAACAGGCGGTATTTTATGGTATAATTTTCTGGAAATCATACCTGCGCCGAAAACCTTCGGTGCACTTAAGGCTCCCAGGAGGATTGTCCCGCCATGATCATCTCATTCCGTTTTAAAAATTTCCGTTCTTTCGCAGACGAAACCTTTATGGATATGCGTGCAGTAGGATACAAAGAACATCCCTCTCATCTGATCCGCTCCAAAAACCGGCGGCTTATTAAAACCCTGGCCGTCTACGGCTCCAATGCCAGCGGGAAAACCAATCTTCTCCTGGCTCTGGCCAGTTTTCATGTGTACATCTATCAGCAGCTTTTTACGATCCGGTCCATCGGTAAAAATCCGCTTCTGTCTGCCCTGCACCATGTGGATGCAGGCCGCATCGTTCCCTTCTGGTGTCCGGAACCGGATGAGGAACCTATCGATATGGAACTGTCCTTTATAAGTCAGGGCCATACCTATGAATACGGTTTCTCCCTGTTCCAGGGCACTGTATTGACGGAATCTCTGGCTCTCGACAACCATATTGTCTTCACCCGCACCGGTGATCAGATCCATCCGGGACGGCTCTATGAAAAATTCGCTCCTGAGAAGATGAACCTGGGCATCCGCAGCAACTGTCTCTTCTGCACCATCCTGTCCTGTATGGACAGTCCGTCTATCCTGGAAGTGATCAGGCCCTTTGAATACTATTTTTCTCATGGGATCTCTTACTATTTTGAATTTATCGAACACCTGAAGCTGTGGGAGAATTCCCGGGAAGAAAAGGCGGTATACCGCCTTCTGGAAAAATCAGAAGCTCTGAATTATGCCCTGAAACATATGAGGATCCTGGGGATGCCGGTGGAAGATGTGATCTATGAACACGGAATTCCCAAGATCGGATACAGGATCCGGTCCCCACGCACAGGAGAATCCATGGTTCATTATGCCTGCATGAACGACTTCTCCAACGGAACCCTGAAGCTTCTGTCCCTTTTTGAAGAGATCTTTCTCCTGTTAAAGCGGGGCGGCACTCTGGTCATCGACAATATCTCCAATGACTTCCACCCTGCCGTCATCAAATATATGGTAGATCTTTTTCAGCAGGAGACCAACGAAAACGCCCAGCTGGTCTTTACCACCTACGACGTCTCTATCCTGAACAACCGGCAGTTCCGCCGGGATGAGGTGGCTTTTGTCGATATCAATCAGGTCCGGCAATCCCGGCTTTACACTCTGGCGGACATCAAGGTCCGGTCCGACGCCAGCTTCTCCAAGGATTACCTTCTGGGAAAGTACGGGGCCATCCCCATGGTCCGGGAAGAACAGGCCCGGGATCAGTCTGAATAGGTCTCCAGAAAATGGCGGCGCTGTCCGCCTTTCACATACCCGATACAGGCATCCAGATTGACATTTTCCACACTGCGGAAAATGTTCATGGCCACTCCCGGGCTGACATTTTCCAGGTTCCGGATCAGCTCCTTGATTTCCTGGCGCTTGGAAGAATGCACCGGTTCCTCCAGGGCCTTTTCCCTCGCGATCTGTTCCGTAAAACGGCAGGCGCACTGCAGGAAACGGAGGCGGTTAAACTCTTTCCAGTCCAGGATAGCGGACTCCCTCACCAGATACAGGGGGCGGATCAGCTCCATCCCCGGAAAATTGGTGCTGTGGAGTTTGGGCATCATGGTGTTGATCTGGGCTCCGTAGAGCATACTCATAAGGATGGTCTCGATCACGTCGTCGAAATGATGGCCCAGGGCGATCTTATTGCACCCCAGTTCTCTGGCCCTGGCATAGAGCCAGCCCCGGCGCATGCGGGCGCAGAGGTAGCAGGGAGACTCCTTCACATCCACCACCACGTCAAAGATATCCGAATCAAAGATCCGGACAGGGATGCCCATGAGCCCGGCATTGTCCTCGATCAGCCGCCGGTTATCCGGGTGATAGCCAGGGTCCATGACCAGAAATTCCAGATCGAACTTCATCTTGCCGTGGCGCAGGATCTCCTGCATGCACTTGGCCAGCACAAAGGAATCCTTGCCCCCGGAGATGCAGACGGCGATATGGTCTCCCGGCCGGATCATGTCGTATTCATTTAAGGCGCTGACAAAAGGGCGCCAGATGGTCTTGCGGTACTGCTTGATGATGCTGCGCTCGATGTCTCTTGTTCTTGTATCAACGTTATCGCTGCGGTTCATCGGATAGGAACCTCCTTCTTTCTCTTTGGCCGCCCGCCGTCCTCTATTGGAAAATAACGGGATTTTCCAGATTCTCCGTCTTCACCACCACATAGGGATAGGAGGTCTCCGGTGCCGGATTCTCTCCCTTGGCCGGCCCCAGAAGTTCCGTGTCGATGACGATGGAATTGCTGGTCAGATACAGTGCGTTCACAGCGATGCTGTATCCTCCTGTAGACTGGGAGCCGTATCCCACCACTATGTACAGATTCTGTTCATCGCTGAAGGTCAGTTTAAAGGGCTGGGCGGTCTTCTCCGTGATGATCTGCTTTAACTCCGCCGGCACCTCTGAATCGGCTGCCACCGTAAACTCCAGATCCCGCACCTTCTGCCCGTCGTCTTTGCTGACCTTGCAGCCTGCCGTAAAAAGAAGCGCCAGCAGAACACCTGCCAGCAGAAACCGTGAGAAACGCAGAGATGAGCTGCATGTAGTCCTGTTCATGGGAAACCTCTTTGTGTTTGATTGTTTCTATATCTATGTGGGGAATGGGGGGATTATGAATGGTCCCCCCCGTTTTTATATAAATCCATGAGACTGCGGCGGGCATGCGTCTTTTCATCGGCAACCGCCAGATACAGTCCCTGCTCCGATTCATTTAAAATCCAGCCCAGCGTCTGATATCCTTCCTGACCGGTTTTACTCATCTTCCGGGCATATTTCATATGAGAGCCTCCTCATTCATTTACATTTTCTGTTCCGTACCATATTCCTTTCCATAAGCGGACACTGTCTCTCTTACCGCTTCCAGCCTCTCATAAAACTGACTGTAAAAATCATCCCTGGCGTCGTAGGCCCGGAAGAAAAATTCATTGAGAATCAGGGTGTTCACCTGCTTAGCCCACTGGATGCCGTTCCCGGCCAGAGGTTCTTCCAGATCCTTCAGAAAATAGTGCCAGTCGGCGATAAAAGTTTCATAGCGTTCAAAATCCGCCACGCCGATCCATTTGCGCACCTTCACCTTGGTCCGGTTGACCCGGCGGCACTCGTTGACCTGGAGAAAATAGCGGAAGGAGTGATTCTCATAGTAACGGCCCAGGGGAAAGAGACGGCAGAACCCGGGACGGGAGTCATGGATGGAGCAGCGCCCGGCCTCTGTGAGAAAGGGACATCGCCCGGTGTCATCGTCCATCCTGATGTGAGGAAGGATAACGCCGTCCACCACCCCCAGCTCCATCACGCCGGAGCGGGAGAGAAGGTCGGCGGCCGTGGCGTCTAAGCAACGGGTGAGCCAGAAGAGATCCATGGGATCCAGGATAATGGTGTCCGCCATGGTCTCGCAGCAGGAGGAACAGCCGGCGCAGTCCCCGCAGCCGGCTTTGACAAGGTCATTGGATGTATATAATTTTCCGTCGGAAACTTCTTTTAAATCAATGTATCTGTTCATAGGTACCTCACCTTTTAATCAGCCTTCCTCCCACAATGCCTCCCACTGAATACAATTTGGGCGCTCTAAAGTATCACAAAATTCTTCCATGCAGCTAATGGCTTTTTCCAAGGGTACTATGACATATTCAGGAGCCGTCCACTCTTTGTCTCCTTCACCTGCGAAGAATGTTACTTCTTTGTTAAAATCCCCGCAAGACTGCCATACTTCTCCTTCATCATTTTTAAAATAGTGAACACAGGCACATTTACCGTTTACAAGAATGGAAAGACACGGATACGGTTTCTCATTACTGCTCACCCATATCTCGTCACCCTGTGGTAAAGCGGCGCCCTGTTTTATAATTTCGGCTATTTCAGCTTTACTTCGGCATATTATATTGCCATCTGTTGTGCTCACACTCAAAATCTTCCCATATGGTGTCATCTTATACTTCTTCCTATCCGGCCGTTGCAAAGTCATGATTAACAATTAACAGAATTATATTATAATTATATATCAATGTCAATTTCCTGGGCTACCGAAAAGCAGATCGAAAATACGCCCAGGAGCGGATGTCTCTGATCCGCAAAAATGACTTCTGCCGGGATGAGGGCAGGCTCGGAGAGGCAAAAGAATATTATGGCCGGTCTCCGGGAAGATCTGAGCCGGACAGCACAAGAGGGCTGATTCCTGTCGGAAGCCCGCCCCCTTCGGCATCACACCCAAAAGACGGTCCGCTTTACCGCCGCAGACCGCCTCCCGTTTATACTTTTTCATAAGTCTTTTCAAAGATCCCTTTTTTGATGATGTAAATATCCTGACGGTCCGAATCCCGGCTCGCCAGCCAGTCTCCTCGCTCGCCCAGGTTCTTTCCCTTCCACATGGTACGCACATCCAGCCGGCAGTTCAGCTGTGAAGCCCAGATCAGAGCCTGATCTTTGGCCACACATTTCCTGGCATAAGGAGCCAGCAGCTTTGCCTCCCTGCCGGCATAGCGATAGACCCTGGGCTGCCAGGGATTTTCCGGGTCCACAGGGAAGGGTTCCTCTGTCAGATCATAACTTTCTTTCAGTTTGTGCTCCTCACTGTGATAAACCTCCCCGTCCACGCCGATCATAATATACAGCGTCTGAGTCACGATCTTCCTGGTATCCCCCTCCAGCATCCGGATCACGATCTCCTCACCCTCAGGGAACAGATCTGTGGCCTTCACATAGCCTACAGTCACTTTTTTCTTCCGGTAAAGAGCCGCCGGCATATGGCAAAACTTTGCGGCCTTATGAGGATCATACTGACCCGACACAATCTTCTTAGGCGGAATCTCAAAATAATCCGTGAGAAGTCTGTAGATCAATCGCCCCACAGCCCCGCTTAAGTCATCCCATCCGTCGCCGGAACAGGCCTCCTCCAGAAGTTTTCTGGGCACCCGGCCCGCCGCCTTGGTGGGCGTTCCGCCGCCGTCATCCCCCAGATTCCGGACCAGCCAGTAGATCAGTTCCGCAGCACTGTTTCCTCTCCTGCGGCAGCGCACAGAAATCTTTGCTTCCTCATCCCCCTCCAGCATGCAGTAGGCGGCGCTCACATCCACCCCCGCCACCTTCATCAGCTCGTCTCCCACAATCCCCAGAATATCCGGGTCGCAGGGTTCCACCTGGGCCACCGCGAAACCATACTTCCGGTTAATGTGCAGACCGTCATAGGCCCGGCCTATGATCCCGATCTCCTTCATAGAGAGATTGACGCCCTGCAGTTCTGTCACAATGTCCCTGTCGTACTTAAGCTCATCCAGCATATTTTTATCCATTGCCTGGGCAGTCCGAAGCTCCCGGGTGTCCATATACAGACCATAATACAAAAGAGTGGGGAGCTGGCTGTCCCTCTCTACGCAGATTCCCGCCTCTTTCAGCATGCCCCACAAAACCGTGGCGCAGGAACCGTAACCGTCTGCCTCCGTCCGAATCTCATGAAGTTTCGGCAGTTCCTCTTTCTCTTTAAGAGAGTGGTGATCGATGACAGCCACATTCCGACAGGGCAGCATGGTCACATTGCCCTCGCTGGCCCGGCAGTCCACTGTGATCAGAAGCTCCGCCTCCCTGTCAGGCTCTGGCAGATACACCAGAGGGATCTTAAACTTGTTAAGCATCTCATGGAGACTGCCTCTGGTAATCTCCTGGGTGCCGGTATAAACCAACCGGGGAGATTTTCCGTTCTTTTCTAAATATTTCAGCAGCACGAAACCGCTGACAATGGTGTCGGCGTCCGGTTTGTCATGACACTGGATCACGATATCATCATAACTTAACAGGTCCTCTAATTTCATTCAAATATACCTCCCTGACAGATTATCTGAATTTCTTGTTAAAAAAGATTATATCAGTTTGATCCGTTATTTTCCACTCTTATCTCACAATTTATGAGTATTTTGTTTAATATGCGGATTTTTTAAATAATTATTTACTTTATTATAAGCCTCCCCACACCAAATCCAGATGAGCACCAGACCCCGTAATCAAAATAGCATTGCCTTCTAAAATATATTGATATAACTTTTGTAGTTCCATAAAACTTTCGCCTCTCCCTCTAAATATTTATCTAATCGTAATAACTACTAAATTAAAAATGTTAATTAATATTAACTTTTCAAATATTCTGTTTCCAATTTATTTTACTTTTTTAAAAATGACCAGTCAAAACCGCCATGGAAAATTTTATTCGTTTACTTCACACCTCTCTATCCTGCACTGATGTACTCTTTTCCCTGCTGATGCCCCCTTATCATAGCTGATTCCTACCAGAAGGATATCACCTCCATATCCTTTAATGGCCTCCGGGTATCGCCTGCTCTTTATCTGTTGAATAGCGCCTTCCACTGACCGATTCCATTTTAATTCGATAACCAGAGCAGGCAGTACAGATTCTTTCTTTGGAAGATAGACAATATCTGCATAGCCGACGCCCGCCGGCAATTCTTCAAACATCAGGTACTCGTCCCCATAGTTGAAATAGGCTCGTTTAATCACACTCCGCAATGCCTGTTCATTGTTGTAATATAATGGAGATTCTTCCCTGTGAATTTTTTCGATCTGTCTTGCAACAGCCTCTTCCTTCCCATGGACCGTATCCTCTATGAGCTGTTCGCTCTCCCGCACCCGCCGAATAGTATCAGCCCGTCTTACCTGCCGGATAGCCTTAACAAATTCCAGACGGATCTCTTCATTGGGGATATACACTTTCTGCGTCTCTTCGTCATAGGTCAGATAGCCCAAATGGATCAGCAGTGTCAGCACATCGTCTCTGTCCCGGAAAGTCACCAGATCATTTGCAAAGCCTTTCGTGTCAACCTTCGTTTCCACCCCGCCGATAAGTTCTGCCACCGTCCGGCCCAGTCCGTCAAAATCAAGGTTGATGTATCCCATCAGACTCTCCGCGGCAGAAGTCTGGGTCCAGTAAGAATCAAAATCATCATTGCGGATGGCCTCCATGACAGAATTGGGATTATAAACCGAATCAATATCCCGAAATGCATATCCGTCATACCATTGCTTCATTCTTTCAAAATCACTGCCATAATCCCGGCAAAGCTTTCTGACCTCATCCTCCGTAAAGCCCACATATTTTCCAAACTGTCTGGGTTTGATCATGGTAAATTCTTTAAAATCTGATATTGCTGACTGAGATCCGTCCTTCTTGACAGGCAGGATCCCGGTCATGTATACTGCCGCGAAGATTTTACTTGTCAGCTCACTGTTTTTAAACAGAGAACGCAAAAATTCCAGATATTTTTGCCGCAGTTCCGGTTGCTCCCCAGCCTCTCTGATGGGAGCATCCCACTCGTCTATGATCATAATAAATTTATTTCCTGCTTTTTGGGCTGCATTAGCTAATGTCGCAGAAAATCCCTCCGCAATGTTCAGTTCCGGATACTGCGCATCGCCGGCAATAACCAGATCCTCAAAAAGGGTGGACGAATCACAGGTTTTGTCATAATAGGCGCACAGCATCTGAGCTGCGAAAGATTTCCCGAAACGGCGGGGGCGGCTGACGCAGGTTAAACATCTCGGCGTGTCGATGGTCTGATTGATCAATCCGATGAGCCCTGATTTGTCCACATAAATATCATTCCTGATCCTGAAAAACCCGCTGTTACCTGGATTTACATAATTTCCCACAATCCGTTTTCCTCCTTTTTGTTACCTGTATTTTACCATATTCCCCCTGTTACCGCAAGGAGTGCTGACCTGGCAAACCGATATCACTTAGTTAAGCAAATGCCGCAAAGAAAAGACACGCTAATGTTAAAATCTTTATTGTCAAAATTTCCTGTTCGTGTTATTCTAATTAAAAATGTGCTTTTTTGTCCGATAAGGAGATTCCACAATGCTGAAATCAAACGAATAAACCGATGAAGCTCTGTTCAGCCAACTTCCCGCCCCTGAAACCACCAGGCGCGACCTGGTGTCAAAAAGAGATCTGTTTCAAAATGAGCCTTTGGCTGACGCTTACACACAAAAACTCTCTTCCATTGTCCCCGACAGCATCTCCTACGGGAACTATACTAACTTTTTTACAGGACATACCCTCAAGGGAAATCTGAGATATTGCATTGAGAGCAAATGCTACGAAATGTTTCTTACTTTAGAAGAGCTGATTCTGGAATATTTAAGAGAGAAAAAAGAAATATGGCTTTTTCCCGATATGAAAATTCGTATCTTTTACAGCGAAACTCTGAAAGAGCAGATCTATCTGGATTACTTCTTTGCGATGGACGGCGGGAGCGGGGGCTTTTTCAAAGATGACCCAAACGACAAATCTATCCTCAGCCGCTTCCGGAAAGAAGCTTGGGACAGAAACCGGCATATTAAAAAGGACTGCTCTTATTATCTGAAAAAACAGAGAAAATGGTTCGTCGATGATTTCAAACGGGCAGCCTGGAACTACTGTAACTTTCTGGAACAACAGGACCTGGACGATCTCTACCGCTACGGCCGCTTCTGTCAGCTCTGGTGCGAGGCAGAGAAGATTCTTCCTCTGCCCGCCGGGGCCGGGCCGCGGTCATCTTACCAACCGCCTCCCGTGCCCTCGGATAATATAATTTATCATATCAACTCTGTCTTTCGTAAACACGTCATTTCCGGCAAACGGCAATTCATAAGCTGATACATAGATCACCTCTTCTGGTTTCTCACTTTTGTTGTATCAAAACAATTTTTCTCTCAAAATCAAACCAGAAGGTTATGGATTCTAGCTCCTGGCCTTGGTGGAGATTTTTCCCTTTGTGGCCCATGGCAGCTACAGGTCATAAACACCTGGTTAAACCTGAGCGGGTGGGCATCCGCCAAGGATTGACATCTGATCCACAGGAACTGGAGAAACGGAAAACTTCACTGAAGATTCTGAGCTGAGCTTAAACGAAATGCCTGGGTAATCAGGCTTTGTATAGAAAATAGCAAGGAGAAACCATACCATGAGACTCATCTGTAAAACCAGACAAAACACCAGTCCCCAGGGCAAGCCCAGGGTCTACTACACCGGGCATCCCAAGGATCTGGGGGTCTACGCCACCACTATTTTCCAGGACATCCTGGAGATCGAAAACTGCGCCATCTACTACGACGGGGAGCCGGAAGCGCCCTACAATAGAGAGGAACTGTTTAGCCATTTGGAACAGATGCAACTGTTTGTCATCCTGGTGACAGGCCGTTTCTTGCGTGAGCCTAACCGGGCCCGGGAGATTGAGTTGGATTTTGCCGTGAAACGGTGCCATATCCCTGTCCTGCCTCTTATGCCGGAGCCGGAGCCGGGGCCGGGGCTGGAGGCTGAGTTCAATGAGAAGTGCGGCAATCTCCAGATTCTGGTCAAGGAAAGCATCCTTGGCCGGGAGAAGGCTCTGGCCGGCACGGTTCTAAGCTATAGGGAGAAGCTGGCCAGATATCTTACTTCTGTGCTCATTGGGGATGATCTGGCCGCCAAGGTCCGGGCCGCTTTTGACGCCTACATCTTCCTCAGCTACCGCAAAAAGGATCGGAAATACGCCCAGGAACTGTTGCCCCTGATCCACAAAAACGACTTCTTCCGGGACATCGCCATCTGGTATGACGAGTTTCTTGTCCCGGGAGAAAATTTTAACCAGGCAATCGCCGACGCCATGGAGCGGTGTCAGCTGTTCACCCTGGCCGTAACCCCCAACATCATGGAGCCGGGCAATTACGTCATGACCACCGAATATCCGGAGGCAAAAAAGAAAGGCAAGCCTATCCTGCCGGTAGAACTGGTACCCACGGACCACAAGGCTCTGGAAACCTCCTTTGAAAATATCCCTCCCAGCACCGACGGCCGCGACCAGCAGGCCCTCTCCGCCGCTCTCCTGACCGCGGTACAGAAGCTGGCGATTCGTGAAAATGACCGGGATCCTCAGCACAACTTTTTTATAGGCCTGGCCTACTTAAACGGCATCGATGTGGAGGTGGACCGGGACCGGGCCAAATCCCTGATCACCAGCGCCGCCGAGGCCGGCCTGCCTGAGGCCATGAAAACCCTGGCGGATCTGTACAGCATAGGCACCGGGGTAGAACAGGACTTCCGGGCGGCTGCCCTGTGGCAGGATAAACTGACGGAGGTTTACCGGACCCGGTTTCAGGAAAGCCAAACAGAAACGGACGGCACGATCCTGGTGACCGCCCTCCTGGATCTGGGGCATTTTCAGCATATGTCAAATAGTCCCTACATGATGATTGCGCACGGCCTCAGCCGCCAATGCGACTCAGAAGAGTACCAATGGAACGAGGCGGACTTAGCAGCTGCCAGAAGGTCCTGCCTGGAGGCCATTGATGTGGGCAGGCAGCTGTATGACCGATACGGCACCCGAAAGGCCAGGGAGATGGCTCTTCGGGGCTACGGGGAACTGGGAGATGTCTACCTGGATTGGAGAAAACCGGACCAGGCAAAAACCTGTTACATTGAGGCGAGGGAACTGTGCCAGGAACTTGGGAAATGGTATGAGTTGGCCATCTGCTGCCACCATATCGGTGATGCCTGCTGGCAGACGGGAAACTATGAGGAGGCAAAAGAGCATCACATGGCTGCCCTGGATCTCAGACAGAGGCTCTGCGGAAATACTGACGATGCCCGTGAATGGTGCGACATCGTCGACACCTACAACAGGCTTGGCCATCGGTGCTGGGAGCTGGGCCGGTTTGATGAGGCCAGAGAGTATCATTCGCGGGGGCTGGATCTGTTTACCTGGCTGTGTACCCACCGCCCTACGTTTAGGGAGGATTGGTGGAATTGGAGATGGCTCCGCGGCATGTGCCTCTCCTTAGGGCACGACAGTTGGAGCCAGGGAAGACAAGAGGAAGCCCTGGACTATTACCGGCGAAGCCTGGATGCCGCTGAGCGGGCCTGGAGTATCCTCGTCAAAAAGGACTCCGCGGAGGAATACTTCGCCGCGTGTATTCAGATGGCACAGGCCCTTATGGAATCCGGCGACCTTCAACTGGCTGGGGAATATGTCCAAAAAGCCTTCCTTGTCTATGAAAAACGGCCGGAGGAACTGGCGGAAGACAAGTCCATGTGGGAAAAACTCACCTCTGCCTTTGAAACTCTCAGGCAAAGCACCGTCAGCCGCCTGTCCCAGGCGGAAAATTACGTCCTTAAGGATCTGTGGCTTCGGTTCCAGGAGGCCGAGGCCACAGACAGCAAGAGAGATCTGGCCGTCTGCTGTGACAGGCTGGGAGACGCTTTTCTGGGGGAAAACAAGATCTTGTTGGCAAAATTTTACTATCTCCAGGGATTTGATCATTTCCAGTCCCTATACCACAGCGCTCAGAGTTGGTTTCTGTATCCCGAAGACTATGAGATTTTCTTGGAGATGGGCATCCTGCCAGAGAGCGAGGGGGATGATCTTCAGGAGGATGCGGAGTCGGATTTCCATCAGGCCGCTAAGGACTTAGCTGTCTGCTCTTGCAAACTCGGAACGATCTGCCGCCTGGAGTATCTGGAGGAATTTCAAAAGCATCAATACCACTTTGACGACAGACAAGGGTGGAAATGGCTGGAGGAGGCAGAGGAATATTACCGGAACGCTCTGGAACTGTTCCAGGAGCTTTGGAAAGAAACCGGGGACCCGGAAGCGCTGCAAAGCTTCGCCGTCTGTTACGAGAGGGTAGGCGAAATCGTCCGGGATCAGGCGGATATCTTTGATCTTGAGTGCTGGGATCCGTACGGGGCTAAATACTATTACAGGCAGGCTCTGTACCTATACGGGCAGCTTTGCCAAAAGACCCAAACCATACCTGCGAGACGAGATCTGGCCAGATGCTACCGCAGTCTGGGCGGCATCTGCCGGAAGGATGGCAGCCTGGCTGAGGCGGAAGAATATTATATAAGAGGCTTGAGACTGGCAAAATATATCTGTCAACTCACCCAGGAACCAGAGGACCAGGGTCTCGTGGCCGGGCTCCAGGAAGATCTGGATAAAAACGCCAAAGAGTTGGCGACAGGAGATGAGAACGGAAACCTGATCGAGTGAGGGGGATAGTATAAAATAGTTTACTGTATCAGATAATTCTTTTTCCTCTGAAGGATCCTGTACCTTAAATTCTATGATGATTCCCGCGTCATTTGGCTCTCTGGACTCCAGCATCACATCATAACGCCCGGCAAAAGGTTGCTACACACATCAACACGGAACTTCTGTCCACCTACTGGAATGTGGGGCGTATCATTGTTGAGCATGAACAGAATAGCAACGAGCGTGCCGCTTATGGCAAACAGCAGCTGCGTCAGATTTCCAAAGAACTTACAAAAGAATTTGGCAGAGGTTTTTCTGTTTCCAATATCCAGTTTATGCGCCGGTTTTACCAGACTTATCAAATTCAACAGACAGTGTCTGTTAAATTGAGCTGGTCGCATTATTGTGAATTGTTGTCTATTTCTGACCTCAACAAGCGCAGCTTTTATGAGAAAGAAGCTGTTAATTCCGGCTGGTCTATCCGGGAATTGAAACGGCAGATTTCAACTTCCCTCTATGAACGATTGCTTTTGACAGAGGGAAGAACAAATCAGGAAACCGTTCTTTCCCTTGCTCAAAAAGGAATTGAAATGGCACAGCCTGTTGATATGATTAAAGACCCTTATGTCTTTGAGTTCTTAGGTGTGCCGGAAAATAAACCATTACTGGAAAGTGATTTGGAAAAAGCGTTAGTTGCGCAAATAGAAAAATTTCTGTTAGAGCTGGGTCGTGGTTTTATGTTCGTGGGTACGCAGCAGCGAATTACTCTGAATAATATCCACTACTATGTCGATATGGTATTTTACAATAAGATTTTACGTGCCTATGTCCTGATTGAATTAAAGACAACAAAACTGATGGCCGAAGCAGTCGGGCAGCTTAATATGTATCTGAACTATTATTCTGCGGAAGTAAATGATGAATATGATAATGCTCCCATAGGTATCATTCTCTGCACAGATAAAGACGGCGTATCCGCAGAATATGCTTTAGGTGGCATGACGAACAATATATTTACCTCTCGTTATGTATCATACATTCCCAAAAAAGAACAGTTGATAGCACAGGTAGAAGCTGTTTTGAAAGACTGGCATGAAAAGGAAAATAAATAAAATAGCTGGCCGGGAACCATTATAGTTTTGATTCCCGGCCTGTTTCTATTATCGTTTTTACATCTGCTGTATCTCATTTTTCAGCATACGCTTAATTTTGTCGCTCATGGTTTCCTTACTGGTCTTGCTGAAATGAACCCGCACAATGTAGGTAGTCCGTCCAATCTCCTTCGCCGCCGCTTTGGTCGCTCTGGCTCCTTCCTCCCGGAAGTTCTTACCGG
>CAJUJV010000037.1:36999-38498 GCA_910586845.1 uncultured Hungatella sp. | reverse complement strand
GGCGGACCCCACGGCGGCGGACCTCCCGGCGGGCGGCTTCCCGGCGGCGGGCCTCCCAGGGCTGTGGCCGTAACCGGCTGACTGCCGTTGACGCCGTTCTCCTGCGGTCCTTCTCTGTAATGTCCCTCATAGGGATCTCCCTGGTCCTCCTCCGGCCAGTCCGACGGCACCGTTGTCCCCGGCATGGCCGAAAGAGACAGTTCCTGGGGAAGCCTACTGCAGATGACCTCACAGGCCCGGTCGATCATCAGAGAATCCGGATATTCATCGTAAATAGGACTTCCCTTGTAATCCAGCGTATCACAGTGGAGCATGATGTATTTTTGAAGCGCCTTTATCCTTTGGGGATACATCCCCTGAAAGTACTCGATATCCCGGCTGCCATACGGGCTGAACGTCAGATTCTCCTTCCATTGGGGAGAATACATTGTCATATGGGTCTCCTGTCTGTTCTTTCCACCATTATATGCGGACTGCTGTATCTTCATGTTCAACCGGGAAGATTTTCTCTGAGGGCGTAAAACAAAAGTGCGAACCTGCGCAGAATAAAGAGTCCCGTCTCCGGAACTCTCTTTAATCATAACTTCTCAGGATAGACCCCCTGGGCGATCAGCACCTTAAGGGAATCCGCCACTGCCTTCTTGTCCTCTTTATATGTGACTCCAAACCACTTATCCGGGGTCTCCAGCACCTTTACCCTGGCCTTTCCGCTCTCCACCAGTCTGTCAATGATCCGGGGAAGCAGATACTCGGACTTTACATCTCCTTCTCTGATCCCTGACAGAAATTCCGGAAATCCCCGCTCCAGTTCATCCAGAAACGAGGCCGGAAATCCCCACATGTTCATGGACACATGACAGTCTGTATCCAGGAAAACGGGATTGCCCTGTTCGTCACATGCCTTCAGCCCGTCGCCCTGCCTCTGGATATCGTACGTTTCCGTCACTGCCTTCAGATATCCATCCTGGCCGATCCGGCACACGCCTCTGGTCACGCCACCGTTCTCACTCAGAGTATTGGCCAGCATAAATCCGCCCATGCAAAGGTCATAGACGGGATCGTCTTCCTTCATCTCATTGACCATATAGTCATGGATCTTCCGGAATCCTTCTTTTCCGTAATAGTCATCTGCATTGATCACCAGAAACGGTCCGTCCACCAGTCCCTTTATACTCAATACAGCCTGTCCGGTTCCCCATGGCTTCGTCCTGTCCCCGGGCCTGACAAAGCCCTCCGGCAGATCATCCATCTCCTGAAACGCGTATTCCACATGAACCTTCTTCTCGATCCTTCTGCCGATCACTTCTTTGAAGTCTGTCTCCAGATCCCTGCGGATAATAAATATAATCTTGTTAAATCCGGCTTCCAGAGCATCATAGATGGAATAGTCCATAATAATCTCTCCGCCGGGTCCTACCGGCTCCAGCTGTTTGATGCCGCCGCCGAAACGGCTTCCGATCCCTGCCGCCATAATCACCAGTGTAGTTTCTTTCATAACC
>CAJUJV010000037.1:32275-36989 GCA_910586845.1 uncultured Hungatella sp. | reverse complement strand
TCTTCCACATTATCGTATATGTTACCCGTACTTTTAAAAGAGTATATCATACTTTGCCGCCAGACACAAGGCTGGCCGGCACCCTGTCCTCAACCCTTCTGTAAAAATGCTGCCATTTATGGAAAGGGATATCTTTCTGCCTGCAAACGGTAACTTGAAAATCATAACCGGTCCTTCCTGTCCACATTGTCAAGGGCCTTGAGCAGCACTTTATAAAACTGCTCCTTCTCCTCTTCACTGATTCCCGCCAGAAGATTTTCTCCTATATCCACGGCCTCACCGCCCAGCTGCTGCCGAATCCGGATTCCTTTCTCCGTCGGCGCTATGATCTTTTCGCGCCCGTCCCTGTCAGACTTTTTAACAGAGATCACTCCTTTATCTGCCATACGTTTTACGATCCCCTGAGTCGCCTGGTGACTGACCAGCAGATAATCTTTCAGATCACGGATAGTCATATCTTTCCGCTGAGAATCCACCAGATAGATCAGGCTCTTGGTCTGTTCATCTGTGAGACCTACTGCTTTCAAACAGGCATTATTTCTCTTTCTCATGGCATGGGTCAGCTGTAAAATTCCCCGGGCAATCAGATAATCTCTGTCTTTCATGGTCGGCTCCTGCATCTGTGCGTCATTATATGTCAATTATAGGAAGATTCTCCGTAAAAGTCAAATCTTAACCATGATATCAGAACCTTTATGCCGCTGATTATCTGAAAAAATACAATTTTTTCTTATCTTGTAGCCAAATTATAAAACATATTGTATAATATTCCTGGAATACCTGTCGGTATTATCATTACAACCTAAGGGAGGTTATATTAATGAAAAAACATCAGGCAAAACGATCCGCTGCACTGATCCTCTGCGGTATCATGGCTGCCTCTCTGGCAGGCTGCTCCGGCGGTTCCCAGCCAGCTGCCACAGAGGCTCCGGCCACCACCACGGCTGCCCCGGAGACCACAACCGCGGCTGAAACCGGAATCTACACCCCGGGAACCTATGAGGGCTCGGCCAAAGGCTTCGGCGGTCAGGTGACTGTAAGCATCACTGTGGATGCAGCTTCTGTCACGGCCGTCACCTCCGAAGGTCCCGACGAGACCGCGAACATCGGCGGCGCGGCTCTCGCGGACCTGGACAAACAGGCTCTGGAGAAACAGTCGGCGGACATCGACGGCGTCTCGGGAGCCACGGTTACTTCTGACGGATACAAGGAAGCCCTGGCCATGGCCATCGCGCTGGCCAAGGGCGAAGAAGTGTCCGCGGGAGAACTTTCTTTCAAGCCGGGAACCTATGAGGGACACGGAACCGGATACGGCGGCGATGTGACTCTCAGCGTCACCTTCTCGGAAGACGCCATCACTGGCATCGAAGTGACAGCCAACAAAGAAACCGAGTATGTAGGTACCCCGGCTTTCGACATCATGTTTAAAGAGATCCAGGACTTCACTTCCACCGGAGTGGACAGTGTATCCGGCGCTACCTTCACCTGCAACGCCATTCTGACCGCTGTAGAAGATGCCGCTTCCCAGGCCGGATGTGACGTTCAGGCTCTGAGAACCGGCAAGATTCCTTATGAAGTCACCGCTCAGCCTGACATCGAAGAGACTTATGATGTCATCGTAGTAGGCGCGGGCGGCGCGGGCGTCACCGCTGCCGCTGAGGTTGCCCAGCAGGGTGCTACCGTATGTATTGTGGAGAAAAACGCCGAAGCCGGCGGCAATACTCTGGTGGCCGGCTGCGCGTTCCAGGCAGTTTATGACTATCAGGTGTGGGATCCAAAGGACCCCGACGCCACCACCGGCGTATGCCCCTACGACGGACAGACCTACGACAAGTCCAAGAGCGACATGGGACGCATCGACACCCTGCGAACCATTTTAGACTGGAGCGAAGAGCCGTTTAATGAGGATGTGTCCGCTTCAGGTAAGCTGACCGTGGAGAATTACAATCTTCCCACCCGGGGCGTTCACCCTGAATATCTTGAGACCCTGAAGACCTTAAAGTCCCAGATCCGTGAATATCTGGACTGGGCAGAACCCAAGCTGGCAGCCGGCGCTCAGGAAAGCGACCTGACCGTCTTCTCCACCAAAGAACTGCACATTTTCCAGACTTACTATGGCGGCCTTCGTCTCAACAACGACCAGACCCGCTGGATCTACGGTGACTTTGACAAAGTAAACCAGCTTGTGCAGAATATTAACGCCGACAAAGAGTGGCTGTCGGATCAGGGCTCTGTATTCAACTGGGGAGTGACTACCAACACCCTCATCGGATGTCTGTGGCAGCGTATCAACACCTTCCAGGGCGGAACCATCGAAAACGTAGAAGGCTCCGGCAAATATGCCTGCTACTTCGCGGTTCCCTTAAACACTGTATCCAAGGCAAATGAGGCAAATTCTGTGATGTACCGCACCACCGCCACCAAGCTGCTCACAGATGATAGCGGAAGGGTCAACGGCATCGAAGCGGTAAAATATGACGGAACCAAAGTGACTCTTCACGCCAACAAAGGCGTGATCCTGGCAACCGGCGGATTCGGAGCCAACATTGACATGGTTCTCTCAACTAATGATTACTGGAACAAGGACGAACTGTCCGCCTCCATCCTGACCACCAACCGCAACTGCGCCACCGGCGAAGGCATCACCATGGCCGAAGAAGTAGGCGCTGCTGTCACAGGCATGGAATTCACACAGCTTATGCCTCTGGGCTGGGCCGATGACGGCAAGCTGGCCGGCGGCAAGGGCGAGAACGTGATCTTCGTAAGTCCTGCCGGAACTTACAATGAAGGAAAGCGTTTTGTAGATGAGTCCGCGGAGCGGGATGTGCTGTCCCAGGGCCAGCTGACCTACGGCGGCGAGGGCGGCCTCACGGTACAGGTTATGAAGGGCGGCGACAATACAGCTGCCAACAACAGAGAAGGAAAAGAATATTTCTGCACTCTGAAAGAAGCCTGCGAGATGACCGGAATCAACTATGATACTCTGTATCAGACCATCACCGAGTATGACAAGGCATATATGGATCAGAACCTGGGTGAACTTGATGTTCCCAAGTCCTCTGCTACCGATACCATCGGAACTTATGACGCCGACGGCAACTACATCGAGAACACCATGCTGAGTATCCGCTATCTGGCTCCTTCCACCCACCACACTATGGGCGGACTGGTGGTTGACAATGACCGCCATGTGCTGGACGCTGACAACCAGCCTATCCCCGGCCTGTGGGCTGCCGGAGAAGTAACCGGCGGTATCTTTGCCGGCAACCGTCTGGGCGGCAATGCCATCTCCGAGATCATCGTATCCGGACGTATCGCTGCCAAGAGCGTGATGAGTGAGAACTAAACAGGCAGAAACTTTCTGCGTCGGAAACGGACCGCCAGGGCGGCCCGTTTCCTGTGAGACAGACAATGGTAATGAACAAAGAGTCTGGCTTGCCGGACTCTCGCGCCGGAGCGCGGCTGCGGCAGCAACCATCTTCCTTATGCGCGTAGTGCGCATCCTAAGCGGAGCGTTTTTGTTTCATAGGACGCAATTTCCCATGAAACAAGAAAAGTGCCGACTCCCGGCAGTCAGACCGGGACCGGCACTTTCTTATTTTATACTTACTGCTTTGCCGACAGACGGGTCAAAGCTCTCTTAAGGGCCAGCTTGGCACGAAGTACATCACTCTCCGCACTGTGCTCCTTCAGCCGGCGCTCCGCGCGGATCCGGGCCTCCTCGGCACGCTTCACGTCGATCTCATCAGGCCACTCGATCACTTCGGCCATGATGGTAATCTCCTCCGGGAGCACCTGGATAAATCCGGCATGGAGAGCCGCCTTTCTGACGTCCGAACCCTCGTGGATCTTCAAAACTCCCGGGGCCACGATGGCGGTCATGGGGATATGGTTGGCATAGACGCCGATATCTCCCTCTGAGGTGGAAAGCTCCACCATCGCCGCATCACCCTCATAAAAGACCCGCTCCGGAGTGACAACCTTTAATTTAAACACATCAGCCATGTTCTACCCTCCTATTTTACACGGGCAAGAACATCGTCAATATTACCTGCATTCATGAAAAGGCTCTCCGGCACATCGTCATGTTTGCCGTCCAGGATCTCCTTAAAGCCCTGGATGGTCTCGCTGAGGGGAACATAACGGCCGTCATAGCCTGTAAACTGCTCGGCCACGAAGAAGGGCTGAGACAGGAATCTCTGGACCTTTCTGGCCCTGGATACGGTCAGCTTGTCATCTTCGGAAAGTTCATCCATACCCAGCATGGCGATAATATCCTGAAGCTCTTTATATTTCTGAAGCACCTGGATGACTCTCTGAGCCACGTTATAATGCTCCTCGCCCACTACACGGGGATCCAGGATCCTGGAGGTGGACTCCAGAGGATCCACGGCCGGATAGATTCCCAGCTCCACGATGGAACGGCTCAAAACCGTAGTTGCGTCCAGGTGGGCGAAGGTGTTGGCCGGAGCCGGGTCAGTCAGGTCGTCTGCAGGCACATAGACGGCCTGTACAGATGTGATGGAGCCGTTCTTCGTGGAAGTGATCCTCTCCTGAAGGGCGCCCATCTCTGTCTGCAGAGTAGGCTGATAACCTACGGCCGAAGGCATACGTCCAAGAAGGGCGGACACCTCGGAACCTGCCTGGGTAAAACGGAAAATATTGTCAATAAACAGCAGCACGTCCTTGCCGCCTTCGTCACGGAAGTACTCTG
>CAJUJV010000037.1:0-32244 GCA_910586845.1 uncultured Hungatella sp. | reverse complement strand
TCACGGGTACGCTCGCCTACGCCTGTAAACACGGAATATCCGCCGTGCTCTGTGGCAATGTTACGGATCAGTTCCTGGATCAGTACGGTCTTGCCTACGCCGGCACCTCCGAACAGTCCGATCTTACCTCCCTTCTGGTAGGGGCAAAGTAAATCTACCACCTTGATACCGGTCTCCAGAATCTCGGTCTCCGTGGACTGCTCCTCAAAAGTAGGCGCTTTCCTGTGGATGGGAAGATGCTTCTCCACCACAGGCTGTTCTTTATTATCGATTGCCTCACCCAGAACATTGAAGATACGTCCCAGAGTGTTCTCGCCTACAGGCACCGTAATGGGCGCTCCGGTAGCCACGGCCTCCATGCCGCGGACCAGACCGTCAGTACTGCCCATGGCGATACATCTCACCGTATCATCACCCAGATGCTGGGATACCTCAGCCGTCAGGCTGCCGCCGTCTTTTGTGGCGATCTTGATCGCCTCATTGATCTCCGGCAATTTTCCCTGGCTGAACTTGATATCCAGAACCGCACTGATGATCTGTGTGATCTTACCAACGTTTTGCTCTGCCATCTTGTTTCTCCTTTTTCATTCTTCCATATCCTTTGCCGCCAGTCTGACACTGACGATACACGCATCCCGCGTTTTTTCTGTCCTCTTCCCGGTTTGTCCCATATGGAGAACTGACTGAAAAGTGAACAGCAATATTCTGTAATGTTTCACACCCTCTGTCACGATATGGCGTTGGCGCCTGCCACGATCTCCGTAAGCTCCTGAGTAATGGCACCCTGTCTCGCACGGTTGTACTGCAGGCTCAGAGCCTCGATCATCTCCTCTGCATTGCTGGTGGCATTGTCCATAGCCGTCATACGGGCGCCGTTCTCGCTGGCCACCGCCTCAAGCAGAGCTCCGTAAATCAGGCTGCTCATATACTTGGGCACGATGGAATTCAGAACTTCTTCCTCATCAGGCTCATAAGTCATAAGAGCCCGGGCCTTTGTGTCATCCTCGCTGCCGGCTTCCATCTCCACAGGAAGCAGCTTGATCAGCCTGGGGATCTGGGTCACCGTGTTTTTAAAGGCAGTGTAAGCCAGATAGATCTCTCCGATCTCCCCTCTGGTAAAGCCGTCGAGAAGTTCCAGAGTGATATCCGCCGCATCCCGGTACAAAGGCTCATTGATGACCTCCGAATAATCGGCTTTGATCTGAAATCCCTTTCTGGCCAGACCATCCCGCCCCTTTCTTCCGATCGCATAGACCAGGGTGTCTTTGGCGGGAAGCTCTCCGTTTACCAGCTTGACGATGTTGTTGTTGTAACCGCCTGCCAGGCCTCTGTTGGAAGTGATGGCAATGACTGCCTTCTTCTCCGATGCGCCCGGTTTCAGGTACTTATGGTCCAGATTTCCTGACTTTCTCAAAATAGAGCTGATGGTCTCATACATCAGGTTAAAGTAGGGTTTGGAGGATTCTGCCTTGCCTTTGGATTTCTGCAGTTTTACCGTGGATACCAGCTTCATGGCCTTTGTAATCTGCTCAGTGCTTTGGATGCTGTCGCGTCTGCGTTTTATATCTCTCATGGATGCCATGATCTTTCACCTGCTTTCCTTAACGCTGGGCTTTACACTCTGTAATGGCCTTTGTGAGCAACTCCTCGATCTCGGCAGTCAGCTCCCTCTTCTCCCGGATCATGGCCGGAAGCTCCGGATACTTGGTGTCAACAAACTTAAACAGATCGCTCTCAAACTTAAGCACATCCGATGTGGGGATGTCCATAAGGTGTTTTCTGGTAGCCGCAAAGATGATCATAACCTGATATTCCACGGCCATGGGCTTGTACTGAGGCTGCTTTAAGACTTCCTTAATCCTCTCACCCTGTGCCAGCTGCTCCTTGGTGGTGGCATCCAGGTCGGAACCGAACTGAGCAAAGGAAGCCAGCTCACGGTACTGGGCCAGCTCTGTACGGATGGGAGCGGCGATCTTCTTCATGGCCTTGATCTGAGCCGCGCCTCCCACTCGGGATACGGACAGACCGGCGTTGATGGCCGGACGGAAACCGGAGTTGAACATCTCGGTCTCAAGATAAATCTGGCCGTCTGTAATGGAAATTACATTGGTGGGAATATACGCGGACACGTCCCCCGCCTGAGTCTCAATGATAGGAAGAGCTGTCAGAGAACCTCCGCCTAAGTCCTCGGACAGACGGGAAGCTCTCTCCAGAAGCCTGGAGTGGAGATAGAATACGTCTCCGGGATAAGCCTCACGTCCGGGGGCTCTCTTAAGGAGCAGGGACAGAGTACGGTATGCCGCCGCGTGTTTACTTAAGTCGTCATAGATCACCAGCACATCGCCGCCGTTCTCCATCCACTCTTCACCGATGGCGCATCCTGCATAGGGGGCAATGAACTGGAGCGGAGCAAGGTCGGACGCTGTGGACACCACGATGGTGGTGTAGTCCATGGCCCCGAACTCCTCCAGAGTCTTAACGATATTTGCCACGGTGGACGCTTTCTGTCCGATGGCCACATAGATACAGTGGACGCCCTGGCCTTTCTGGTTGATGATGGTATCGATAGCGATAGCCGTCTTACCGGTCTGACGGTCGCCGATGATCAGCTCACGCTGACCCCGCCCGATAGGGATCATGGCGTCGATGGCCTTGATACCGGTCTGAAGGGGGGTATCTACGGATTTTCTCTCGATAACACCGTGGGCCACACGCTCCACCCGGCGGAACTTATCGGTCTCGATAGGTCCCTTGCCGTCAAGGGGCTGGCCTAAGGCATTTACTACACGTCCTGTCATGGCATCGCCTACAGGAACCTCTACCACACGTCCGGTGGTCTTCACCGTGTCGCCTTCGCTGATCCTGCTGGTATCGCCAAGCAGAACCGCGCCCACGTTGTCCTCCTCCAGGTTCTGAACCATGCCGTAGATCTCTCCCGGGAACTCCAGAAGTTCTCCCTGCATGGCGTTTTCAAGACCGTGGATACGGGCGATACCGTCGGCTACCTGGATGACAGTACCGACATTGGACACCTGAAGTTTGGTAGAATATTTTTCTATCTGTTCTTTAATTACAGAACTAATCTCTTCTGGTCTCAAATTCATGAAGGTTCGCACCTCTTTCCTAATTTATAGTCTCAGCCGCCCTAAGCCAGCTGTACGCTGAGAAGCTGTTTCTTCAGCTCATACAGCTGAGTCCTGATGCTGCTGTCAACGACTCTGTCGCCGATGCGGATGACCATGCCGCCGATGAGAGACGGGTCTACGATATAATTCATCTCAAATTCCACATATCGGGTTGTCGTAAGTAATTTATCTTTCACCTGTGCCTTCTGGGTATCGGTCAGCTCCACCGCAGAAGTCACCTGTGCCCGCCCTATGCCTTTCTCTTCCTTCACCTGCCCGATGAAATAATCCAGAATGGCAAGGACGTCATTTTGTCTTCCTTTGTCAACGATCGCCGTCAAAAAGCCCATCATCTCATCAGAAACCTTCCCCTGAAAGACATTGCGGATAATCTGAATCTTCTCCTCTTTTACCACCTGGGGATGATCCAGCAGATGGATCAGCTCCTCATGGTCGCGGAATACCTGGCTGAGAGCCACCGCTTCCTCAAAGACGGCATCCAGCTTATCTTTCCCGCGGGCTGCCTGCATCAGCGCATCGCCGTATACCTTTGATACTAGCTTTGCCATGTGCTCTCACCCATCTCCTTCAGCGTCTCATCGATCAATGCATCCTGAACCGTCGTATCGATAGAAGCCGCCACTACCTTGCCCGCCATAACAGAAGCGATGGAAATGATCTCCTGCTTCATATCATCCAGAGCCTTCTTCTTCTCCAGCTCAATCTCACGGCCGGCTCTCTCGATGATCCTGGCGGCCTCTGCCCTGGCCTCTTCCACGATCTCTGCCTCCCTGATCTTGGCCTTTCTTCTGGCTTCCTCCAGAATCCCATCAGCCTCTTTTGAAACTTCTTTCAGCTTTGCCTCATACTCGGCTTTCATAGCTGCGGCGCTCTTCTTGTCGTCAGCGGCCTCAGCCAGTTCCCCGGCGATCTTCTGCCTTCTCTTTTCCAGCACGTTCCGCACCGGATTGAACAACAGGTAAGATAATCCAAAGAACAGAATAAAGATATTGATCGCTGTCCAAAATGATTCAAAAAGCAGCTGTGCATCAAATCCTATCAAACGATCTAAACCCAAGGTCTAAACCTCCTTCCTGTTCCTATCATTATTGGGGGACTTTCCGCCTGCGCGCCATATCTGTGCCCTTCGGCGTCAGCCCTGTCTGTGTCCTTTTTTCCGGAATTACATTGAAGCCGGGAAAGGTTTAACAAACATCAGAATGATAGCAACAACAAGGCCGTACAGACCTGTGGTCTCGGCAACGGCCTGACCAAGAAGCATGGTAGATGTGATATCGGATTTTGCTCCCGGGTTGCGTCCCACGGCAGCAGCACCCTGGCCGGCTGCGATACCCTGGCCTACACCAGGCCCGATACCTGCGATCATTGCCAAACCGGCGCCAATAGCGGAACATCCATAGATAAAGTCCTGTCCATTAATATTCATAAGTTTATTCCTCCTAAAAAATAATATCTTAATTTATGATGGTACCGGTCTTTCACGGCACCCTGTGATCTCCCGTGAGATCATTCCATCTTGTCGCTAATATAAACCATGGTCAGCATACAGAATACGTATGTCTGGATACAGCCCGAAAACAGGTCGCAGTACACATGGAGCGCAGCCGGAATACCGATCTTGGCAAACCATGGCATCATGCCGTACCAGAGTCCCATGATGATCACGCCTGAAAGCAGATTCGCAAACAAACGCAGGGAAATGGATATGGGGTTTGCCACTTCGCCGATGAGGTTGATCGGGAACAAGATCGGAATCGGCTGGAACAGGCTGGTAAAATGCCCGAATCCCCGGTTCTTCAGTCCCTGGTAGTTTACGATAAAGAAGGTAAACATACCCAGCAAAAAAGTAACTCCATAATCCGCCGTGGGAGCCCTCAGGCCAAAGAGACCACTCAGGTTACAGAACAGAATGAACAAAAAAATCGTTCCGATGTAGTTGACAAATTTTCTGGCGTTGCCGCCTAAAATACCCTGAGCCATATTCTCAAGAGCTTCCAGCCCCATCTCCAGAGCACTCTGAAATGCCCCCGGGACATCACTGGCAGTGGCGGTTTTCAGCTTTCCCCTGGCGTATACGCCTATGAGAAGCAGCACCGCCGTAATGATCCATGACCCTATGGTAGTGTCTGTAATCCACAGTTCCTGACCGAATATATTCATCTTAAGCACACCGTGGATCATAAAGTCAGGCTCGTGAACTATCATCGGAATTTTCATCATTCCCATACACCGTCCTCCTTTCCTCAATGGTACTTTCCCCCGGCGCGGATCCTTCGTCCCGGAAAAAAGTCCTGTGTACAAGCGGCTGAAGCAAGGCTCCAGCCTTGAGGCCCAAGGCCCCGATGATCATCGCCACCGCATCGATCTGCGGGCGGCTTCCCAGGATAAACAAAATAACAATGAAAACGATTCTGCGTATGACAGACTGAATCACCGTCATCTTGTTGGCATATGCCTCGTTCTGACTGTCAGCGGCTTTCTCCGTGACAAAAGCCATATGGATCAGCATCAGCACATCAGCTGCAAAGCCGCAGAACAGTCCCGCCAGAACAGGTTTCAGCAAAAAACCTATGCCTGCCAGACCGTTTTGAAAGAGGAATGCCAGGATTCCCAGAAGTAAAACATAGGCAAACATCCCGACTGACATCTCCAGAACAAGGTGCTTCAAACTGCTACTCATGTAATTCCTCCCTGCTCATTCCGGTATCTGTCCTTTCCCTGCCGGGGCGAATCCTGCTTGGCACCTTGGGCCTGGTCACAGACCGTTCCTGATCCTGAAGCACTTTCCCGATCAGTTCCGCCCTCGCCTTCTCATCTTCCCTGGCCTGCCGGTCAATGAGCCGTTTCGCCATCATATAGGCGCCCCGTGCTCCTCCCAGTGTGCCCAGAATCAGAAGAAATACCAGCGTTTTCGTCCCATACCTGGAGTCGATGTAATTACCTGCAAAAACAGCAAACAGGACAGGAGTCAGTACACACAGGCCCAGCTGGGTCACCATGGCCAGACTTTGGAACACCGGTTTCTTGTATCCCATCTCCTCACCTCATTTCCTGATTTTACACATGCTTTATTATTATAACCAATCTTTTACCATTTGTCCATGACTTGATCAGGGATTCATCACTTTTTTCTTGTTCCCGGCGATATGAAAATGTGTTTTTCGACTCTCTGCCGAAGATGCTACAGGGCCTTCAGACAGGCCAGAAGTCCGTCGGCTATGGTACCGATGGGAAGAGAAGGTTTCTGTTTTTCCTGAGCCGCCGCCTGTCTGCATTCATAAGGCACATGGATAAAACCGCCTCTCATGTCCGGATACCTGTTCTCGATCAGTTCCAGCACATGATACATCAAACAGTTGCATACATAGGCACCGGCGGAAAACGACACCTTTCCCGGGATCCCCGCCGCCCGGCAGGCCGCAGTCATATCCCGCACCGGCAGCCTGGCAAACCGTCCATCCGGGCCTCCCTCCGTCACCGGCTCTCCGTGGCAGGCAACGCCGTCATTATCCGGAGACGAGGCGTCCTTTAAATTGATGGCGATCTGTTCCACCTCCAGCCCCATCCGGCCTCCGGCCTGGCCCACACAGATGACGCAGTCCGGCTTCTCCCGGCTTATAAGTTCCTCTATGATCTGTCCGCAGCGGTCATAGGAAACCGGCATCTCATATTTTGCCAGCTCCGCCTGCTCTCCTCCCAGAGTATAGAAACTGTCCGGAAGCAGGGAAACCGCCTCCCATGAGGGATTGACGGCTTCGCCGCCGAAAGGGGCAAACCCTGTGATGAGTATTTTCATGATCTGATTCCTCCTTATGCCAAATAATATGTATTGCGCTGAAGCGCAGACAGGTCGTAAGGGATCCCTTCCTCTTCGGCGGGTCCCTCCCTGCGACAAATTATAGCATACATGGCCGGTGTCGGCCAGATTATTGAAAAGATTTAACAGATTCGTTTTTTACTGTCCGGTTATAGACAATATGTTTATGTGGATAATGATGATTTAATGACATTATAAGGAGGGGTTTACAAATGATCGTTTACGAGCCATTGTGGAAAACAATGAAAGAGAAAAAGGTGAGCCAGTACCTTCTCATCAAAACATACGGCATCAGCTGCGGCCAGCTGGACCGCCTGAAAAAAAATCAGTATGTGTCCACTCACACGATCGGCGTTCTCTGTACTATCCTGAACTGCGCCGTGGAGGACGTGCTGGAATTCCGGATGGATAACAGCGAATACGCATTTCCGTCTCCGGAAATGTATGAAGAGCATATCCGCGAAGACGCCGAAAAGGCCCCAGACTCCGGCGGCCAGTCCACTGACAAGAGCCTGTCGGTCAATACCGATTTTGGACCCTGATTCCTAAGAAAAGAGAGAATCCCATGAAATTCAGGCTTTTTCAATCCCTGACATCTCATAAAATTCTCTCTTTCCTTTTTACTGTGCTTATTTCCAGGTCGTAAGCTCTGCTATTCCAGAAGATTCTTCGAAGACCTTTCTTTCGCCTCTGGTTTTTCCCGTCAGTCGCAATCCAGTGCCCGGTGTATGGTTTCCCCGTAGCTGCTCTCGCTGGACTTTAACGTGATTTGTCTCTCCTGGGCCACGTAGACAAGGTAGGCATCCAGATCGGCCGCCCTGGTTTCCGCAACTTCCGCCCTTTCTCCTAACAGTTCTTCCGCAAAATGCGCATTTAAAATTTTTTTCTGGAACACGTCCAGATACTGGCTCTCCTCTAAACAGAATTTCCTTCCCGAAATCCGCCTTTCGCACATGTGGACATCCACCATGCAGTCTGCCTGATTGGGATACAGCCTGACGACGTCTCCCTCGCACCGGTAAGAGAAAAATCTTCTCCACCCGGCTCTTACGTCCTCCATCCTCCCAAGTCCCTCCGGAAGATCGCAAAATGCCTCGATTCTCTTCCCTGCCGGATTCACCCGCATGACCCGGCTTCCCTCGTTCGGAACCAGCAAAAGTTCCCCACCGATTTTTATGAGGTTGGAATATCCTCTTTCCTCCCCAGGCGTTTCTGACGGATAAATTTCCATGGCTCCCGTGTCCGCCTCCCACCTGAGGATGTCGCCGCTCCCCCGCATAGAAAACAAAAAGACAGCTCCGTCGAGACAAAGATCCTCTAAAAGATAATCCCCGACTTTTTTCACCGAGACCCTCCTGTTTTCTAAATCAAAACACGCCAGATAGGGGCTGTCCCTGACGACCGCATAAACCTCCTTCCCTTTTTTGGCATACTGCCTCAAAAAGACAGGCCGCTTTTTATCCGCCGCCTCCTCCGGAACGGCATCCGAATAACCTTCCCAATATTCTGCCTTGCGGCATTTCATATCAAACCTTACAATTGGCTGTTTCAAGCTGGATGAGAGCAGCCAGATCGCATCACCAATCCGATAGGAATCCACGTATCTTTGTCCGGTGTCCCCTTTCTCCGTCACTGGGTAATAAGTCCGCTCCCCCGTGTCCATGTTCCAGACGCAGATACGCTTTGCATATCCGGGCGTAAAAAATAAATCTCTTCCACAAGAGTAAATCTGATGATACAGCCCCTGCTGCAGCGGCCTTTCTCCTTCAAATGAAAACAAATAATTGACCCGCCCCGTTTCCTTGTCCAACTCAAAACAGGCATTGCACAGAGTCTCGGCGACAATCCACGACGTTTCGGTTTCATATGCATCCGTAAAGGACAGTTTCAGATCCCGCATCCGTTCCTCCTGATTTCTTTTACTTTTTTCCCGGCCTGATAAATTCCGCAATTTTGCTGTTTTGCAGACCGCTAAACCACTGCATACAAGACCGTTTCATACTTATACAGGGAATAATGACGATAATACAGTTTATATTCCGGCACCAATGATAAAAGATACGCCGGAATGTCTACAAAATCCGCTGCCTTATGATAAATGGAAATGGCAAGCTTCGGCTTCCGGTTCCGAATGATGTCCTCACAACCTTTTAGGGCCTCCAGTTCTGCCCCCTCAATGTCCATTTTAATCATCGTCACCGGCTCATTTTTCAGCAATTCATCCAACGCCACCACTTCGACCGCGGCGTCGCCGCTTTCCGACAACTTTGACAAGGCTGTCCCGTCATTGCTGAAATGCAGAACCTCTTCGCTGGACCAAAGCCCCTTGTTCCACAATGTGAACTTCTGATATTTTTTCGCTCTGCTGATATTCCGGCATCTCTCATAACTGGTCAGATCCGGTTCAAACGAATAAACATGCCTGTAACGGCCTTTCGTCAGCTCCACGAATTGCTGAACCGTTCCGCAGTCATAACAGCCAGCGTCGACAAACACCTCGTCCTCGCTCAGCCCCAGTTCAGGCACATCAAAATACTGCATCCCATATTGCAATGGATTGTCTACACCACAAGGAAGCAGAATCCGCTCCTCCCCAAATCCGAGGCTCCGCATTTTGTCAAGCGCCGCATAGCTCAGGGATCTCTGCCCGCATCCTGACAGAATATTTACGTCTGCACCAAACGATGCCGCCTTTTCCAGACTGACCACAGGAAGTCCACGCCAAAAAGTCTCCTGCATCAGAACATTATCCGTACAGATTCCCCGAATGGAAATTCCCAGCTCAAAATAGCGCACTCCCAGATAATTCAGAGCGGCCCAGCTCGGAGCATAGAGAAAATTTTCCCGCTCATCCAGATATCTGCCAGATCTCACCCAGTCGGCGAGTGTAAGTCCGCTGTCCCCATCGCCTTTTGCGCGCCTGGAAGTAATGCTCTCCTTCTGCATTATGAGATAGTAGCGGATATCACAGCTTAGCTTTGCCAAGACCGCATAGGTGAATACGAGCCTGCTCTCCGCATCCTGCAGACACCGGTACCACGGAAAGGACTCCCACAACGATTCCCTTTCCGCCTCGTCCATATTACGGATATCTGCCGACAGGCTTTTCCAGTCCAACCCGCAATAACTTGATATGCCCAGCCCCTGCAAAGTATTTGCAATCTCTTTCTGATACCTGTCCTGCGCGGCGATGATAATGCGGGCTTCGCTCCCCTCCGCGGCCTTTGAAAATTCCTGCGCCGACAGGACGGGGAGACCCAGTACCTCTTCCACCGTGCGTTTTGTCTGGACGAATCCCTTTATTGTACCTTTGTCCATCTGCCTTTTCAAAACATAGTATATACTCTTTGCGCAAAATCCTGTCCCATAAAGGTAAATGTCCCCTGTCAGACGATGAGCCCGATCTAGTGCGTCCCTGATACTACTTATCAGCTGATATGTTTCCATGTCCACCTCCGTGCAACTTGTGATTCATGATCATGACCGGCTTTCCAGCCGCCTTGAACAGCTCTGTGACGGAGCTCCTGTTCCCATAGTAAGCGTCAGAAACGTCCACTGCCCGGTACAGGTCAGATGATATGCCGTAAATGCCAAGCTCCTCTTCCTGATAATCCTGCACGATCTTCCCATATCTTTCCACCGCCTCCGGATTCATAGACTTCACCGTCTCCCTGCTTAAAGGGTGCGGCCTCCATAAGAGCACCACGTCCTGGTTTCGGCGAAACGTCTCGAATATCGTCTCCAGCTTTTTAAAAAAGTCCTCGCAATAGAGCGCCATGAGCATGTTCAGGTGCGTGTTCAAAAAAATCACTTTTTTTCTCCTGCCATTTTTATAAATGGCCCGCTTCCAGTCTTCCGGTAAGCCGTCTTCGCGACCGCCCTTAATCCTGAAATCAAATTTCGGAGACCCGTATGCGACGAATTTTTTCTCCAGCCCCTCCCTGATCCCCGTCGCCTTCCTATATTCTTCCATGTACCGCATTCTCACTTTTTCTGACTGCAGCACAACGACATTCGAATAAATAGTCCCTGGCAAAACGCAGTAATGCTCTGCGACCACATCGTTCTGATGGACGAAATACGGAATGTAAATTAATTTCTCCACAAACTGGCATAGCCGTTTCGCATAAAAATCCGGATGTATGCTCGTAACATAATTATATTGGTCATAAGGGTTATGAATATAGGCAATGTCCGGCTTCCATGCTGCGATGTCATGCTCCTTCCAGTCCAGAACAGGCACGTATTCCGGATAATTCCTTTGTTCATCATGCAGTTCCCCCAGGCTTCCGTCCGGATTTTTCTCATAATAGGGAATCGGCATCACGTAGGCCTCGCAGCCTTCATCCCGCCTCGCCGCCTCCCACACACTTTCAAGAGAATCCCACATGGCCGCTTTATATGGCAGGAAGACGATTTCCTTCCTGCCATCCGGAATCTCATATTTAATAAGATTTGACAGTGCCGTCAGTTCTTTTCTCACCTTTTTCACCAGTTTCCGGCATCTCATCACATCCGGAAGCATGACGCTGATCTGATACAGGGTTTCGCAGTATTCTTCCAGAAGCTGAACCACCTTAGTGCTCTCTGTCTCTAAAGCCTCGACATAGTTCCCCATGAAAGCGGCGCTCTCCTGGCACTGTATAAGTGCCTCCGTCACGCCCTGCGGATCAGTGACCATGACTCCCAATATGGAATCATTCATTTTCCCCAGCATTTCCACCGTGGCAAGCAGCTCTTTTTTTATATGTCGCTTCATCTTTTCTCCCTTCGTCTGCTTCCCGTCATTTAGGATTGCACACAGCTCCTGCATTAACCCCGATGGCGAACTTTGCTTCTGCCAGAAACCGGGGCTCCGGGAGCGATGCGTCCGGATCCTACCTTACCCATCTGAACGATAGGATACTTGTCCTCTCTGTATAATCGATGGCGGCTCATAACAGCCCTCATCTTTTGTTTATGGATCATTATATAATATAATATATATACTTTAATTTGTTTCTTAAAAAAATGGAAAAAACCTTTCCACTTTTTCTGACATGTCTTTATCATAATATCGACGACATCTGTGAAAAATTAATCCCTTCTTCGTAATTCCGGCCATGGTTGTCCCATACAGGCCACGCTCATGCAGGCATATTCCTTTCCGCCCCGTGTACAAAAAAGAGGCAGCGGCCTGTATAAGCCCCTGCCTCCCCTGTGCGGACCGCCGATCCTCTGACAGTCTTCCCTCTGTATTCTTCGGTCTTTCATACAAAAACTCAGCCTTCCATCTGCCGTCCCAGAAATCCGGCAGCCGTCGCCACAAGTTTGATCTCCATATCTCCCATCTTCACCCTGGCCTCTCTGCTCAGAAGAGACACGCTTCCGATGGCGTCTCCTTCGCAGATGATCGGGGCCACAGCCTGGGCCGTGATCCCTTCCATATCCTCGGAGGTCAGTGAAAAAAATTCCTTGTCGTCCTTTGCCGCCACTACGATATTCCTCTCGCTGATAACATGCTCCAGCTGTTTGCTGATAGTCTTGGTCAGCAGCTCCTTTTTGGAACCTCCGGACACGGCGATCACCTGATCCCTGTCAGTGATACATACCATCAGCCCGGTAGCCTGGGCCATGGCTTCGGCATACTGTCCGGAAAATGCCGTCAGCTCTACCATGGGAGAGTACTTTTTCAGGATGATCTCTCCTTCCCGGTCTGTAAAGATCTCAAGAGGAGTTCCTTCTCTCAGCCGCAGTGTTCTTCTTATCTCTTTCGGAATGACCACCCTTCCCAGGTCATCGATTCTTCTCACAATTCCCGTAGCTTTCATATCACAATTCCTCCATTTTGCATTGATTGTATCGTTGACTGATGCTTTACTACATGTAGTATTTGTAAAAAGGGGGAATTTATACGAATTTTTTATCTGTTACACTTCTGCTCTTACTGCCAGTACAGCCGTCAGCCCTTCCAGATACCGGTTTATCCGTTTTCCGGTTCCTGTATATTCTCTGTATTCTCTTATGATCTGCCATGGGCAGTACTCTTCCCTCTTCTCGACCAGCAATTCTTCCATATGACACGACAGCACCCGGCTCAGGACGTACAGGTGGTCCACGGAAGGCAGGATCTGTCCCTTAAACCATCTGTATACCGGCTGCGGACATGACAGGTGCAGCAGCTTCTGGATATCCTTCACAGAATATCCCTTTTGCCTGATCTTCTGTCTCAAAATTCTTCCGGTCTGTTCCATATCAATACTGACATAATTTCTGTTCTTCCTCATCGAAGCCCCTTTCTCTCTGACTCCGGGCTTATGGTTACCTGCATGTTTTTTTAAGATTAGCACAGAAATCCCCCGGAGGCATTGGACAGATAGTCCAATATCTCCGGGGGAATCTGTCAGATTTAAGCCTCAAACATGGGAGTGGACAAGTATCTGTGTCCGGCAGCAGCACTACAATGGTTCTGCCTTCATTTTCCGGACGTTTTGCCAGTTCGACGGCAGCCCGGCCGCCATTTCTTCCGTTTTCTCGACAGCCCCCTGCATCCCTCTGGCGCCGTCGGTCAGCACCAGTTCCGCCCCGTATGCTTTCATCAGCTGCCGCCGCTCTACCGAATAGCCGTCGGAGGCAGGAAATACAACGGGGTATCCTTACTTCTTTCTTCCAAACAACCCTTTTTTCCGTTTGTTGTAGTCTTCTTCGATGTCCTCTTTCCATTCGGCTCCCATGGGCGCCGCCGAAGGGGCGCAGGCGCGCATCTGACACAGGGTTCTTCCCACCACTTCATAGTTCAGCTCGATGCCCTGACTGTCATTTTCGAATGTAACGGAGCGGTCCGCGCCGATGCCCAGGCTGCCCGCCTCTGCCACAGCATCCATGTTGGCCCCCAGAAACAGAAACTCCCAGCCATATTTTTCTTTTTCATGTTCTATCATTGTTTTCACTTTGTCCCTGGAGTATTCGTGGCTGGCGTTTTCCAGTCCGTCTGTGGTGATCACTACGATGACCTTCCCGGCCTTCTCACTGTCCGGAAGATGTTTCTGAATCAGGCCCATCTCGTAGATCGTCCGTCCTATAGCATCCAGAAGAGCCGTACAGCCTCTGACATAATACTCTTTTGACGTGAGATCTTTTACCTGATCTAGGGGAAGGCGGTCGTGGACCTTTTCGTACTGATCGTCGAAAAGAACCGTGGTGATGTTTGCATCCCCTTCCTCTTCCCGCTGTTTGTCCAGCATCCCGTTAAAGCCGCCGATAGTGTCTTTCTCCAGCCCTCTCATGGATCCGCTCCTGTCTAAAATAAATACCAGCTCTGTCAAATTTTTCTTCATCTGTTTTTCCTCCGATTTGTTTTATGATCAGAGTATACCAGATAAAAAACAGGATTTGGTCGCTTCGGGAGCGACAATCATCAGCTGCCCAGAATAGGCTGTTCATAATAGAAGAGCATCTCATTGATCTCAAAAATATCGTAAATCTCATTTTCCAGAAAGAAGCTGAGAATCACGTCAAACCTGGAACCGGGAGACAGGGAGTATCCCGCGGCCTGCAGCAGATCTTTCGTCTCGTCGAGAGACAGCTCCAAAGCCACGGCAAATGCCATGACGGTCTTCTTGGTCGGCGCGTAGCAGACGTTGGTCCGTATTTTCGAAAACAGCTTCCTGTCTATGTTGGCCTTATGATAGACTTCCGGATCCGTCAGTCCCCGCTCGTCGATGAGCCGGAGCAGCATCTGGGAAAAGGTCTCCCCCATATGGAGCATAATATCGTCCAGCAGCCTTGTCTTATCTCCGGGAGAGATGGACATGGCCGGGGCCGAGGCTGCCGGCGGTACGTCTATGGGGTCCTTCCGGTTCCGTCTGAAAGGAGAGGCGGACCGCTGTTGGGATCCGGCCGGCTTCTTTCCTTTTTTTATGGGCTTAAAGAGAGAACGCTTTTTCTTTGGAGACGACACAGGCTTAGGCGCCGCCTGAGGCAGATTGGCCAAAGTGCTGCCGCAAAAATCTTCCCTGTGCTCTTCCACATAATGCTGATCGATATATTCTTCTATGTGGTTGAACAGCTGCCGGCTCACTGCCAGAGAGGCCGAGTCGTACACCACCAGATAGATCGTCATATCATTTTCCCTGAGAAAATCCCGAATAGCCGACACCGCCGTCCGCAGTGCCTGTTCTTTGGGGTATCCGTAGTTCCCTGACGAGATCAGGGGAAAGGCCAGGGATGTCAGCTCCCGCTCTCTGGCCAGCTTCATGGATTCCGCATAGGCGCTGTACAAAAGTTCCTCCTCCCCCTGGCCCCCGCCCTGCCATACCGGTCCTACAGCATGAATAATATACTTTGCCGGGAGACGGAACCCCTCTGTGATCACTGCTTTCCCCTGGCTGCAGTGTCCGATCTCCTCGCAGGCCGCCAGGAGAAGTTCTTCTCCGGCCGCCTGAAAAATCCCGCGGCTGGTGCCCCGGCCTTCCTGCAGATCCTCATTGGCCGGGTTGACGATGGCATCTGCATGAACTCGCGCAATATCATCTCTTATCAATAAAAACGGCATGATCAGTCTCCTCTTCTGTTTCTCTGATACCCTTTCTTTTCCGCTATCATACCATAAAAGGCAGTAAAAAATCCATCGGATTTCTAAATTCCGACGGTTTGGTTGACACGTTTCCGCCTCTTTGATAAAATTGCAGAAACTGCCTACAATACTTTTCAAGGAGATGGTCTTATGAGAATTCTGCTGATCCGCCATGGAGATCCTGATTACGAACATGATACTTTGACCGAAAAAGGCTGGAGAGAGGCCGGCCTTCTGGCCGGGATGGCTCCCTCCATGAAGATAGACGACTGTTATGTCTCGCCTCTGGGCCGGGCCCGGGACACTGCCTCCGGCTCCCTGAAAGCCATGGGAAAAGAGGCCGCCGTCCTGGACTGGCTGAGAGAATTTCCCGCCGTCGCGGACCCCAATGTCTCAGAAGAGCTGACACGGGCCTACCCCGGCCTCTCCAGGGAAGACAACCGGTATTCGGTCCGCAATGTGATCTGGGACATGGTCCCCGACTACTGGACCAGACATCCGGAACTTATGGAGCCGGACGGCTGGCGCCGCTCCCCGGTGGCCGAGAGCGGGGATGCGGTCCCTGTCTATGACCATGTATGCCGGGAGCTGGACCGGCTTCTGGCGGCTTACGGATATGTGAGAGAGGGCCGGCTCTACCGGGTGGTTCGGGAAAATACCAAAACCATAGCCTGCTACTGTCATTTCGGGATTATCTGCGCCCTGCTCTCCCATCTTTTAAACGCGTCGCCTTTCGTCCTGTGGCACGGCGTCGCCCTGGCTCCCACCTCCGTGACTGAGGTCGTGTCCGAAGAGCGCCAGCAGGGTATCGCCTCCTTCCGGGCTCTGCGCATAGGGGATATCTCCCATCTGTACGCCGGCCAGGAACCGCCCTCCTTTGCCGCCAGATTCTGTGAAGTGTTCAGCAATGACGGGCAGAGGCATTAAACCCTATTTCCCTGTGGGGCAATTTTAAAAGGAAGGGCGGCCTTTTCCGGCATCCCTTCCTTCCCGTTCTTTTCTACTTCTCAAACAAAAACTCCTCCGGCAGCGTCACATGGAAATCCACCGCCAGATCCCTGAAATCCTGGGGCCGGATGGTCTGCAGCTTATCCGGCCGGATGGACAGCACCTTCACCAGAATTTCTGCAGATTTCTCCACCGTGTGCATCAGCCCGAAGGTCAGATCGAAATCCTCCCCGGAGCAGAAGCACCCGTGATGGGCCCAGATGGCCACGTCGTATTTCTTCATCAGCCCGCTGGTAGCTACGGCGATGTCTCTTCCTCCCGGCACCATCCAGCCGACTACGCCCACGCCGTCGGGGAACACCACCGGACACTCTGTGGCCATCTCCCACAGCTCCCTGGTAAACACCCTGTCCTCCAGGGGAAGGACAAAGGTCAGGGCGATGATGTTGGCCGGGTGGGCGTGGTAGATCACCCTGTGTCTCCCGCCGGATGCCGCCTTCTTCACCTCATGGTTCATCAGATGGGAGGGCAGCTCGCTGGTGGGCCGTCCTCCGTTTACCAGCCCCCAGCAGATCCGGTAATTCTCCCCGGCCTCGTCCACCTCCACGACGCAGATGTTGGCCGCCGGGTCTAAGATCACGTTGCGGAAATATTTGCCGCTTCCCGTCACCAGGAAATACTCTCCCTTAAGCCCCGGCACGCTGGTGCCGATGGGCTGCCAGGGCTTGTCCCAGGACAAGTCTTCCTTCACACTCTCGATCTCCTCCGCCTTGATGCGGTAGCTCAAGTTTCCTCCGTTCCTCTCATGCCAGTTCTGATGAAATCCGTCGTCGCACATGCGGATAAATCCCTGGACAAATGGTGCATCTGCTACTTTCATAATCTCATTCCTCCTCTACTGTCTCTTGCTCAGCACATCTCTCTCGTACTCAAGCACCTTCTCAAACCACGCTTCTCTCACCGGAACCCCGTTCTGCTCGCAGAAATAATCCCAGACATCTCCAAAAGGATAGCACTTGAGCTCTTCCATCACCATCATCAGCTTCGTGAAATTCCGCTCCTCCTGGAGCTTTGCCAGTTCCTCATTGGGCTGAAGCAGGGCAAAGAGAAGGGCTTTCTGCATATTTCTCATACCTGTCACCCAGGCGGAGATCCGGTTGATACTGGCGTCGAAGAAATCCAGAGCCAGAAGCACCCGGTCCGCGCCGTTTCTCACGATCTCCTTGGCGATCTCCCTGGTCTCGTCGTCAAAGAGCACCACATGGTCGCTGTCCCATCTCACGGACCTGGTCACATGGAGAGCCACCTTGTCAAAGAACAGCAGCATGGACGAGATCTTGTCCGACACCACCTCCGTGGGGTGATAATGGCCGTTGTCCAGGAGACACAAAATATCGTTCTTGGCCGCATAGTTCATATAAAACTCGTGGGAGCCCACGGTGCAGCTCTCCATGCCGATACCAAAGACCTTGGACTCCACCGCCACATACACCTTGTCCCTGTCATATCCGCAGGCCAAAATCTGATCCAGGGAATCCTTAAGCCTGGCCCTGGGAGCCGTCCGGTCTCCTGGAATGTCCTTAAACCCGTCAGGAATCCAGATATTCATGGTCACCGGCTTCCCAAGCTCTGCGGCTATGTACTCGGAGATCTTCAGACAGGCGATACAGTGGTCGATCCAAAACTTCCGAATCCCCGGATTCTCACTGGAAAGAGTGCCGCAGGCCGCCTTGGGGTGGGAAAAACAGGTGGGATTAAAATCGATCCCCATGCCTCTCTCCCTGGCAAACTCCACCCACTTCTCAAAATGCTTCGGCTCGATCCGGTCTCTGTCCACCTCCTGCCCCTTCTCAAAGATGGCATAGCTGGCATGAAGATTAATCCTGTGTTTTCCCGGGATCAGGCTTAAAGCCTTATTCATATCCGCCATCAATTCCTCCGGTGTCCTGGCTCTCCCCGGATAATCCCCGGTAGTCTGGATCCCTCCCGACAGAGCCCCCGCCCCGTCAAATCCGACCACGTCATCCCCCTGCCAGCAGTGCATGGAAACCGGAATCCCTCTCAGGGCTTCCAGCGCCCGATCCGTATCCACTCCCATGCTCTTATACATTTCCCTCGCCGCCTCGTACCGTTCCTTCACTGTCATCCTTCCATTCTCCTCTCCATAATATTAATCTTTTCCGAACCCCAAAACTTGCCAAATCTTCTCTCAGCCTTCGCCGCCTATTGAAGATGAAACACCGGCTTCAAATCCACACACACCGGACTGTTATCCTCATTGGTCTCCATAATGTCCGCCATATAATCCCACCACTTCCGGTTGACGGCCGTGTCCGCGGACCTGGCCCACAGCTCCTCGTCCTCTACCTCCAGATACCCGTAGAGCACATTGGTCTTTGGGTCCAGATAGATGGAATAGTTGTGCCCGCCGTGGGCGCGAATCATGTCCTTCATCTCGGGCCACAGTTCGTTGTGTCGTTTTTCATATTCCTGCGCCATGCCCGGATACAGAAACATCTTAAATCCTTTTCTTGTCATCTCGTCCTCCTAATCCGTGATATTGCCTTCCCCCACCGCCCCACAGTCGGCAGCGCCCCCTTAGCTTGCGTCACCCTGACCGTCCGTTCCACGGTTTCCTCCTCCTTAAGTCCCATCCGACGGCTCATATTTCCTGATGTCGAAAGACCGGAAGATCCCCTCTCTGGCCTCTTTAAGCCCCCTATAGACCCCGTCCCGGATCATCTGGGCCGCCAGGTTGCCGATGGCCGTGGCTTCCGTGGGGCCTGCATAGACGGGACAACCGGCTGCGTCCGCTGTCAGCTGGTTTAAGTAATCCGCGTTGGCGCCGCCCCCTACGATGTGGATCTGCCCGTAAGTCTTTCCGGTCACCTGCTCCAGCTCTTCCTTGGTCTTCCGGTAGCAGTCGGCCAGGCTCCGGTAGATCACGGCTGCCAGCTGGGCCGGCGTCCCGGGAATTTGCTGTCCCGACCTTTCACAGAACTCTCTCACGGCCCCGATCATGGTGTCGGGCGCCAGGAAACAGTCGTCGTTGCAGTCCACCAGGGAGGCGATGTCCTCCCCTTCTGCCATCTGGCACAGCCTGGCAAACGAATAGTCCTCTCCGGCCCCGGCAAGCTCCTTTTTCACCGACTGGATCATCCACAGTCCCATGATGTTTTTCAGATACCGGAACCGGTAATCATAGCCGCCCTCGTTGGTAAAATTATGTTCCCGGCTTAGGTTCGAACAGTCCGCCTCCTGCCGCTCCGTCCCCATGAGGGACCAGGTGCCGGAGCTGATATAGAGTACGTCCTCCTCATTGGATGGCACTGCCGCCACCGCAGATGCCGTGTCGTGGGTGCCGGGAAGCACCACCTGACAGGAAAATCCCACCTGCCGGGCCACCGCCTCAGACAGCTCTCCCACCACTGTCCCGGGCATGGACAGGGGGCCAAACCACTCCTCCGGGTATCCCAGTATACGGATCAGATCGTAATCCCAGGTCTTTGTCACCGGATCCACCAGCTGAGTGGTGGTGGCGTTGGTGTACTCCTGGCACTTGTGGCCGGTCAGGCGAAAATGGAAATAATCCGGAATCATCAGCATGGTCCGGGCCTGCTCAAGGTACTCGGGATGCTGCTTTTTCACTGCCATAAACTGGTAGATGGTGTTAAAGCTCTGTCGCTGAATCCCTGTCCTGGCATACAGCCTGTCCAGAGGAATCAGGCGGCTGACCTCTTCCTCTATCCCCTTAGTCCGCCCGTCCCGATATCCCACCGTCGGGCCTACGATCCGGTCTTCCTCGTCCAGCAGCACGTAGTCCACCGCCCAGGTGTCCAGGCCCATGCTCACCGGAATCTTTCCCAGCCTGGCGCACTCTTTCATGCCGGCGACCACATGGCCCCACAGCTCATCCACGTCCCAGCACAGCCGTCCGTCCACAGACTTCATCCCGTTGGGAAACCGGTAGATCTCCTCCAGGGTCATGCGCCCGTCCTCTGCCTTTCCCAGGATGTGCCGCCCGCTGGACGCCCCGATGTCCACCGCAAGAAAATACTGTTCCATAACGTCCCCTTTCTTATGGTTGATATCTTCATTTTACCCTGAAAACATCAAAAAAGTAAGGACGCGGCTTGTCTAAAACTACGTCCTTATTTGCAAACTCTTCTGTTGGATGTTATACTGTGATTATGGAGCTGTCAGACGCCGCTTTGGAAGCGGCAGCAAGAGGCTCATCGGCCATGGAAGGCAGGAGGTATCCCATGAACAGAGAACTGATTGAGCGATTAAGCGTGGTCACCAGAGAAGAGCAGGAGATCCTGTCCGGCCGGAAAGAGATCGACCGGACCCTCTACACGGAGCAGTCTCAGCTGATCATTGACAGCCGGAAGATGCTGGAGTGCGGCAGACTCATCCAGATCCGGCCCCACACCCGCTTTGTCCATTTTCCAAGGCATCGCCACAACTACGTGGAGGTCATCTACATGTGCCAGGGCCAGACCACTCACATCATCGATGACGTCCGGGTGATCCTGAAGGAAGGGGAACTTCTCTTTCTCAACCAGAATGCGTTTCAGGAGATCCTTCCGGCGGGCCCGGAGGATATCGCGGTCAACTTCATCATCCTTCCGGAATTTTTCGATGCCACCTTCCGCATGATGGGGGAGGATGAGCACATCCTCCGGGACTTTCTGGTGGACTGCCTAAGGCAGGACCACAGCTATGGCCGCTATCTCCATTTTAAGGTGGCGGACATTCTTCCCATACAGAACCTGGTGGAAAATATGGTCTGGACTCTCTTAAATAACCAGCCCTCCAAAAGGAGTATCAACCAGTTTACCATGGGACTGCTCCTGCTGCAGCTGGCCTACCACACGGACCGGCTCAGCCAGGATGCCCGGGACTTTGACCAGCAGCTCAGCTTCCAGGTGCTGCGCTATATCGACGACCACTATCGGGACGGGCAGCTGACCCGTCTGGCAGACCTTTTGGGCTATGAGGTTCCCTGGCTCAGCCGGGCCATCAAACAGCTTCTGGGGCGGACTTACAAAGAACTTCTCCAAATCAAGCGGCTGAACCAGGCAGCCTTTCTCCTCAAAACCACCCGCCTGCCCGTCACGGATGTCTGCGCAGCCGTAGGGTATGACAACACCAGCTATTTTCATCGGATTTTTCGGAAATACTATGGGATGTCGCCCAGGGAATATCGAACGTCCTAGGGCTCATCTCGTCCTTCCGACACCAGTAAAAAATATGCGCCCTGCACACTTCCTCCGAAGAAAAAGGCCACGCCGACCTGCATTTGCAGACCGGCGCGGTCCTGTGATGATCCGTATAAAATCTTCCTGCGGTTTTCGATGCCGTACCAACCGCCCTGTCAATCAATCGCTCCGGGACCTGAATCCGCCGTTAATTCCCGGCAGCATTGACTCCGGCGATCTTGCCGAAGCACAGTGCATCCGGAACGGCGTTTCCGCCGACGCGGTTGGTGCCGTGGATTCCGCCTGTCACCTCTCCGGCCGCGTAGAATCCGGGGATGACCTCTCCCTCGGTATTGATTACCTCCGCATTGCCGTTGATCTCCAGACCGCCCATGGTGTGATGGACTGCCGGTGAGAAGGACGGTGCGTAGAAGGGACCGGTCTCGATGGTGTTCTCCCAGGTTGTACGGCCGAATTCATCCGGTTTGTCGGCTTTTACTGCCTCGTTGAACTCCTTGACCGTCTGCTCTAAGGCATCCGCCGGAACTCCCATATTCTCCGCCAGCTCGGCGATGGTATCGCCGCTGTATAACAGGCCGTTATCTACCATGTATCCCAGAACTTCCGGAGTCCTCCCCCGCAGCTCTGCTTCCTTCTGGTCGCATACAATGTAGAACAGCTTATCGGTCTGAGCGAGAACCGCCTCCGCCAGAACGTCGCGGCGCTGGTCCTCGGCCACAAAACGCTTGCCTTCTTTGTTGCAGTATAAGGAGCTGTTGACATAACCGGAGATACCGCCTCCGGAAACGGAGTTCAGAGGCATCAGCTGAATCCATCCCATGCCTACCAGGTTGGCTCCGACCGCCTCGCCCATGACGATGCCGTCTCCGGTAGCGCCGGGGGAATTGTTGGTGGTCAGCGACTCTCCGATGTCCTCCCACTGCTTGTTATATTTGACACGCATCTCCACGTTGGCGCTGAAGCCGCCTGTGGCCATGATCACGCCCTTTTTCGCCTTGACGGTGACTTTCTCACCGGCTGCATTGGTGATCACGGCGCCGGCTACCCGTCCGTCTTCCACGATCAGCTCCTCGGCCTTGGAATCCAGATAGATCTCCACGCCGCTTTCGGTGGCATTCTTCTCCAGAGCCGCTATGATGTCCGCACCGCTGTTATTCGGTGTCTGATGAGAGCGGTTCCACAGGGCGCCCACCACGGTGCTGACCTCATCGGTCCACTCCACGCCATTGTCTGACAGCCAGTTCAGAGTATCCAGAGTATTGGTCGTAAGCGTGCGCACCAGCTCCACATTGCCCTCATAGTCGCCGGCATCGATGCTCTGCAGGGCATGCCATTCCGGCGTGTCAAACAGCATGGTGTTGCCGGAGGCCTTATACTCATCCCACTGCGCCTGCACCTCTGCCTTCAGCTTTGCATGGTCCTCACTGACGTCCTCGTGGGCCAAAACCTTCTCCACGGCAGAAGACAGGGCTTCCGTCATGGGGATGTCTTTCTGTCTCTCGGGATCACAGGCGTTGAACGCACCGCCGCAGCGGAACGTATTGCCGCCCAAGGCGGACAGTTTCTCCACCAGGATGACGCTGGCCCCGTTCTGAGATGCCGACAGCGCCGCCGACAGACCGGCTCCGCCGCCGCCGATTACCAGCACATCCACCTCGGAATCTGCCAGAACGGCGCTTTCTGCCTCTTCGCCGCCTTCCACCGTTACGGCGCGCAGTGCCTCCGCATCTCCGCCTGCCTGGGTGACGCAGTCCGCCACCGCATCCAAAATGGCCTGGGAGGTGTACGTCGCACCGGATATGGTGTCCACGCCCAGACTCTGATTCTCAATGATGGCCGCCGGGATCTTCTCAAAGGCCCCATCGCTGATGCCTGTGGTCTCCCCGTGCTTTCCGATGGCAATCTCGGTGATGGCGTCCTGGCTGAACGTCACCGACAGCTCCACCGGACCGTTGTTTCCCTGTGCGCTGGCAGTATAGGTGCCCGCCTTGTAGGCTCCCTGTCCTGCCGGCTCTGCCGTAGTCTCTGCTGCTGTAGTCGGAGCCGCCGTGGTCGGGGCTGCTGTTGTAGTATCCTGGCTTCCTCCGTTTCCCCCGCATCCGCTGAGGAGAAGCGTCATACTTAACAGAACTGCTGCAACTTTTTTCATTTCCTTGCACTCCTTCCTTATATTGTATATCCCTGCTATGATGTCGTGTTAACTGTATCATGTTTTTTGTATTCTGTCAATCAAGACAGTCTTCCTGCGGCAAACAGTGGTACAAAATGCCGGGTTTCAGGCGAAATTCAATCAAAAAATCATATATTTTACCCCAAGTTATTTCCCGGACCGCAATTTATTTTATACAAAATATCAGAACTATGGATTTCCTTACACATCTCCTGCGCATAAACAAAGCCGAACCCCATGGCATCCCAAAGGCTTCGGCCTCGCAAGAACATACGTTCTGTAAAATTCATCTGTTTTCAGGCACTACTACATTACACAGCATACCACATCATAAAAATAAAGTCTAGTGTTTTTTTATTCTTTTGCTATAATTTGTTACAGTTCTCGGGGCGGGGAAAAACGGATAAAAACAGGCGTCAAGCTTGCTTGTAAGACTGATTTTATCCGTTTTTCCACATCGGGCGAACGCCCAACGCTTCTTGTTCGGCTTAAGCCGGACAAGAAGATGGCCCCCGGGAACCATAACCATACCGCAGGAGATCAATCTTTGAGAGCTTAAAGGAGGCCCTAAAAACCATGGTTGAACAAAAACACTTTGACGAGTGCCGGGATGTGATCCGCCAAAACATCACTTACTATCAGGAGCGGGCAGAACAGATGAAACAGGAGGCGGAAAGCCTCTACGCCGCGCTGACCTCCGGCAATACGGAGCTGTATTCCCAGCTGATAGTCACCCTGGACCTCAAAGAGCACCAGGAACGGCAGCTGAAAAAAAACCGTGCGGCATACCAAAAACCTTACTTCGGCCGCATCGATTATCTGGAGACCGGGACAGGCCAGGCTGAACGGCTCTACATCGGAAAAAACGGCATCTCCAAGGACCGGACAGACGTCCTCATCGTGGACTGGAGGGCTCCCGTCTCCACCCTCTACTATGAAAATAAGCTGGGGCCCGGCAGCTACCAGGTCCCCGGCTCCGACTCCGTCTCCGTGGATCTGAACTTAAAGCGCACCTTTGACATCGACAACGGCACACTGGCGGGATACTATGACAACGACACCGCCGCCACGGACGAGCTTCTGGTCAAATACCTGTCCCAGAACAAGGATGCTGTCCTGGGTGACATCATCTCCACCATACAGAAAGAGCAGGATCAGATCATCCGCCAGACTCCCTTTCAGAACATCATCGTCCAGGGGGTAGCAGGAAGCGGCAAAACCACCGTGGCCATGCACCGGATCTCCCACATCCTGTACAACTACGAAAAGCGGTTCTCCCCGGATCAGTTCTGCATCATAGGAAACAATGACATGCTGCTAAGCTACATCACCAGCGGCCTTCCGGAGCTGGACGTATACCATGTGAACCAGAAACGGATGGACACCTTCCTCCGGGATCTTCTGGGCAGAGGGTGGAAGAAGTCCTACAAAATTCAGCCTCCCTCCGATTCCGAGGCCTTCAAGACCAAATTGGAATTCATGGAGGAGCTGGACCGGGATCTCATCCGCATCCGGGATCGTCTCCTCAAGGGAAGAAGTGTGACAGACTCTGACCTGGGTGTAATCCTGTCTGCGGACAACATCGAGAGGACCCTGTTTGAGAATCCGGAGGCCTCCATCGCCAGACTGTGCGGCCTGCTGAATCAGCGGATCAAGGCAAAAATCGAGTTTCTCATGACAGAGGCGGACTCCGGGAGGCGAAAGACCAAAGTCCAGGAGTACCGGGGATATTTTCAGCCGGAGCCCGCCATGAAGAACCCGGTAAAGCTGTACCAGGATTTTGCGGCGGCCTATGAAAACCGCCATCAGATCTCCACGGAAAGCCTGCTGGCCCATGTGAAAAAGAGCTCCTTTGATCTCTATGACATGGCGGCTCTGGCTCTGATCCAGAAGCGGATGACGGACAGGGAATTTCACGATGAGTACGGCCAGATCATCATCGATGAGGCACAGGACTTCGGTCCCGCACTCTACTATGCCGTCAGGCAGGTGCTCTTTAAGTGTTACTTTACCATTATGGGAGACGTGTCCCAGAACATCTATTACCGCACCGGCCTCAACGACTGGGAGGCCCTGACAAAAAACGTCTTTGCGCCGGAGCGGACCTCCTTCCATATCCTGGCCAAAAGCTACCGGAACACCATCGAGATCTCCCATGTGGCCGGAAAAGTGCTGGACGCCGCCTCCTTCGGCCGGTACAGGATCGAACCCGTGATCCGCCACGGCGCACCGGTATCCTTCTATCAGGTGTCAAAGGAGCAGATGGTACAAAAAGCTGCCGTACTCATCTCCCGGATCCGCTCCAGAGGCTATGACACCATCGCGGTGATCTGCCGGAATCAGGATGAGGCGGACCGTGTCCGGCAGGAATTGAGGGCATATCCTCATATTTTCTCCGACAAGACTCTCTGTCAATCGGCAGAGGGCGGGGATGAGGCTCTCCCTGTCCCGGCTCATAGCGGAGGCAAGACAGATACGGCTCCTGTCCCGGCCCATAGCGGAGGCGAGACAGATGCGGCCCCTGTCCCGACCCATAGCGGAGGCGAGACAGATGCGACCCCTGCCGCCCCGGATATGGATCTGGCCGGAGACAAAACCGAGACGGAAGCCTCCTTCTCCAAGAGAGTCATGGTACTTCCTATCCACCTGACCAAGGGCCTGGAGTTCGACAGCGTCCTTTTGTGGAATCCGGACCAAAACGCCTATTCTCTAAAGGACGGAGAACCCAACCTTCTGTATGTGGCCATCACCCGGGCACTCCACGAGCTCCATATCCTCTGTTGCGGGGAGATGACAGAACTGCTGTCATAGGCAGAGAATCCGTCTGCAGAAAACCGGATTTTTTCACTCCTAAAGCGCCAGTAAAAAATTTGTTATAATATTATGTTCTATTATTTAAAAAGATATATCTTTTTATAAGAAAGATATTGACTTTTTATATATTATAACATATACTATAATCAACTCATGAGGGAAAATTCGTTTTAGGAGGATACATTCAGATGAAACTTTCTGATGAATTTACAGAAAAAGCATTAGTATTTGCCAGCAAGATTTCTTCGCAGAAGCACATGTGTGCGATCAAAAACGCATTTACATCCCTGATGCCGGTGATCATCACCGGATCCTTCTGCACCCTGATCACCAATGTAGTCTGTGCCACAGAGGGCAACGGGATCAGCCTCGGAAAGCTGCCGGGGATGCAGTGGCTGTCCATGTTCACCGACTGGTTCAACGCAGCCAACTATGCCACTTTAAACTTTTTCACCGTAGCGGCCGTGGTCCTCATCGGACTGGAGCTGGGCAGGCTCAACAACCAGCAGGGATTTATGCCCGGCATCATCGCCCTCTGCTCCTTTATCAGCTGTCTCCCCACAGTGGTTCAGATTACCCATGACGATGTGGTCATCGACGTGGCCAATGTCATCGGCAAGGATTACACCGCTTCCCGGGGACTGTTCTTAGGAATTGTCATCGCCCTGGTGTCCGTGGAGATCTACACCAAACTGGTGAACAGCGGCGCCTTAAAGATCACCATGCCCGACTCCGTTCCCGGCAATGTGGCGGGTTCCTTCAATGTACTGTTTCCGTCCATGGCCACGGTACTGATCTGCGCCCTGTTTAACTTTATCACTACCAAGGCTTTCGGCATGAGCCTTTATCAGATCATCTATACCTTCCTGCAGACTCCCCTGGAGAAGGTTATGCAGGGACTCCCGGGTCTGCTGATCCTGATGCTGGTGTCTCAGCTGTTCTGGTGTATCGGAATCCACGGCAACCAGATCATCAAGCCGGTCCGGGATCCCCTCCTCAACGCCGCTATCCTGGCCAACACCGACCTGGTGGCGCAGGGTATCACCGAGGTGTCCAAGCTGAACATCATCAACATGTCCTTCTGGGATACCTACATGTCCCTAGGCGGCTCCGGCTGTACCATCGGACTGGTCATCGCCATCTTCCTCTTCTCCAGGAGAGGGGACTACCGGGCTATCGCCAAGCTGGAAGTGGCTCCGGCTATTTTCGAGATCAATGAGCCTATGACCTTCGGACTTCCCATCGTGCTCAATCCCCTTCTGGTGGTTCCCTTTATCATCACGCCTCTGGCCACCGGAACCTTTGCCTGGATCATGACGAAGATCGGCTTCGCCGGCGTCTGTGTCTACGCCATGCCCTGGACCACGCCGCCGATCTTAAGCGCCTGGCTGTCCACCGGAGGAAGCATCGGAGCCATCATTACCCAGATCATCTGCATCGCCATGTCCATCGCCATCTATATGCCATTTGTCATCCTGGCCAACAAGGCGGCGGAGGCCGAGAGCTGAGTATCAGTCGGCTGACAGTGGGACCAGATTCATAATAGAAACAGACGGCCGCTTATGGTCCGCTGCGGCCGTCAAGATGAAAAGGAGAATAATTATGACAGAGCTTGTAACACTTCCGGGAGGTTTCTTTCTGGGGGCCGCCGCCAGTGCGTGGCAGACAGAAGGCTGGAAGGGAAAGAAAGACGGACAGGATTCCTACATAGATGCCTGGTACAAGGAACACCGGGACGCGTGGCATGAGGGCTACGGTCCCGCGGTAGCCACTGATTTTATCAGCCGGTATCCCGAGGATTTCTCTTATATGAAGGAGATCGGCCTCCACTGCTATCGCACTTCTCTGAACTGGTCCCGCTTTCTCACCGACTATGAGCAGGCTGTGGTGGACGAAGAATATGCGGCCTACTACTCTCAGATGATCGATGAATGTATCAAAAACGGCGTGGAACCCATGATCTGCCTGGAGCACTATGAGGTGCCCCAGGTACTGATGGAGCGCTATGGCGGCTGGAACTCCCGCCATGTGGTGGATCTGTTTGTGAAGTATGCTTCCAGAGCATTTGAACGGTTTGGAGACCGGGTAAGATACTGGTTTGCCTTCAATGAACCTGTGGTGGTTCAGACGAGAGTCTATCTGGACGGCCTTCGGTGGCCCTTCCACCAGGATTCCAAAGTGTGGATGCGATGGAACTATCACAAGGCCCTGGCCACTGCCGCCGTCATGGACGCCTACAAAAAAAGCGGTTTCAAACGGCCGGACTGCAAGTTCGGAACCATCATCAATGTGGAGATGGTCTATCCCAGAACCGACTCTCCCGAAGATATGGAGGCAGCAGACAAATATGATCTGTTCTACAATCGTATTTTTCTGGATCCGGCCATAAAAGGAGCATATAATGAGGGATTTTTTGATCTTTTAGACAGACACAAAATCCTGATGGAGCGTACTAAAAAAGACCTGGATATTATAAAAGCCAACACCGTAGACTGGACAGGCATCAACCTCTACCATCCAAACCGGGTCAGGGGCCGGATGACTGCCATCCGGGAAGGCGCCCCCTTCCATCCCTGCTATTACTATGAAGACTTTGACATGCCGGGAAAAAAGATGAATCCTTTCCGGGGCTGGGAAATTTATCCGAAGATCATCTACGACTTCGCCATGCGCATGAAGAAGGAATACGGAAACAGGGAATGGTTTGTGGCGGAAAACGGCATGGGTGTCCAGAACGAGGGACAGTACCGGGACGAATCCGGCATGATCCAGGACGACTACCGTATCGACTTTTTCAAACAGCATCTGTACTGGGCTGTCAGAGGAGTCCTGGATGGTTCGAATTTGAAGGGGTATATGAACTGGGCATTTACGGACAATGTGTCCCCCATGAACGCATTTAAGAACCGGTACGGCCTGGTGGAAATTGACCTGGAACACAACCGGGACCGCCGGATGAAGAAATCTGCCCTGTTTTTTAAAGATGTAATCGCCAACAGGTCATTTTCTTATGACAGAGACGATGAGTACCGATAGATGTGCGTATTCTGTCAAAGCTATCAGATGAGAGGAGAAAAGAATCTATGAAGCCTGCCAACAGACAACCCGCCGCCTCCAAATTTTCGGAAAAAGAGACGGAGACCCGGGCCCATATACGGGAACTCCGTCAGCAGATCAACGCCGGAAGCCGTGACGATATCCGCCCTTTTACGACCTACAAGATCATCACCTACCTGTGTACCCTCCTCTTTCCTTTGGTACCCCTGGCCCTGTACCGGATCTGGTGCCCGAAAACAGAATTTTCCCGCCAGGAACAGCTCGTGTGGACCGGGGTGATCCTGGTGATAGCGTTATATGCCGTCAGCCTGGCAGTGTAAACCGGGATTTGGCATATTTTAGAAAAACCTAAGGGGTCAGTCTTCCATAAGACTGACCCCTTATTTTGAGAAGCTTACTCGCCATCCAGTTTTTTCTGAAATTCGCCGACAGAACCGCTTGCAGCAGCAAATGTCAGCCACTGCTGTAATCTATCAAGATCTTTTTCTTCCAGTATTCTTAACTTTAATTTTTCCGGAACTTTTCCCCTGCTTTCCAGCAAATATATGATAGCTTCTGCTCTTCCTTCTGCTTTTCCCTCCGCTCTTCCTTCTGCTTTTCCCTCCGCTCTTCCTTCTGCTTTTCCCTCCGCCCGGGCCTCCTTCCAGACATAGATCCTCCATGCTCGGTCATCCCGCACTCTTTTTAAATATGCTTCATACCTTAACCTCAGGGGATTGCTCATGCTCAGCCGTTCCAGCTCCCCTATAGCCTTCAGAATCCCCAGATTTTTTGTCTTGATCATCTTTAGATCCTCCTCTGTTCTGATATTGAAAAATCGAATCCAGTCATCTACTTCTCCCTGCCCTGTCAGCTTTTTATTTAATTCCAGCACATGCACTTCCAACATGTCTGATAATTTATTTCCCTCTTCATCCATGAGGTAATAGACCGTATGATACTTCTTTCGGTTGCTTAAATTAAAATCCAGAATACTGATCCCCACACATTTTCTCAAATGGGAATAATCCTGTCCTGACTGCAGATCTTCCGTGTACAGCTTTGACAGATAAAATAACTGCCGCTTGTCCCAGCTGTCACACACTTTTGCCTGCAGTTCGATGTCGATCTTCGTGTCATCATTAAGCTCCACTACCACATCCAGAATCCCCAGCTTCTGCTTTTTGTGTCTTTTCCAGAGAAATGTATTTCTCAGACGCAAAGAGCGGATACTTTCCTGACGGATTCCCAGAACATCACTGATGAAATATCGGAGTATGGTTTCATCACGAAACAGTTCCTTGACAACATAATCGTATTTTGGTGAAATGATCACGGTACCTCCCTTCCCTGTAGCGGAATACAGAGGAAGGGATATACCCTCATTATACGCAGTATTCCGCCGCAGCTCAACTATTTTTTATAAATGCCTTCATCTCATGGAACATCTGCAGAATCTGCAATGACCAGCTCCGGAGGGAATCTCCGGTAAGATTATATTCAGTCTATACAAAATGACGGTTCCTGTCAATCTCTTTCTTAAAAAGCTTCCTTCTTCCCCGCAGAAAATGTATCGGGTCCTGCGCGAAGTCTTGATTTTGGAACAGGTCTTTGCTACAATAAATGGTAAAATCACCAGAGAATCAGGAGCCCCGGTTATGACCAAATACGAAGTGATCAGCAGCGATATCCGAAAAAAAATACAGAACGGCACCTACGGAGTCAATACTAAACTCCCCACGGAACCGGAACTGGGCGACCAGTACCAGGTTAGCCGGATCACCATAAAAAAAGCCATTGATCAGCTGGTTTCCGAAGGATTGGTCATTAAAAGGCGGGGGGCCGGTACTTTTGTCAAGGGACTGCCGGAGCAGGAAGGACGGCTGCCCTCCCAGGCAAACGGACTTTTTAATACTTTAGACAAATCCCGTATTAAATCCGAGGTAGTTCTCTTTGAGATCGTGCCTGCCCAGGAGACCGTGGCCGCAAAACTGAGCATCCAACCTGACGATTTTGTGTATCATATTATCCGCTACCGGCACGGGGAGCCTGACTGGAGAACCCTGGATTTCTGTTATATGCCTATTCTGCTGATCCCCGGCCTGAAAAAGGATCATCTCTATCGTTCCATCTACGAGTACATCGAACGGGACCTGGGATTCCGGATCCAGAGCGCCCACCGGGTAATTACTGCCAGACGTCCTGACGAGTACGACCGGCAGTACCTTGGACTGACAGATTCGGATCCTGTACTGTCCATCGAACAGGTAGGCTATCTGGACAACGGCACTCCTTTTGAATACTCCACTCAGCATCATATCGGGGATCATTATGAATTCAAAACGGTCAGCATCCGATGATGCCGGCCGTTTGCGTCTGCCGTAAAATGTCAGTAAAAATTTATTGCAGGGTATTGATTTTGAAAAAAAGATGTGGTAAAATATTGTTTGTCGTTAAGTAATGACATTATGATTTTAGTTTATGCGCGAGTGGCTCAGTGGTGGAGTATCGCCTTGCCAAGGCGAGGGTCGCGGGTT
>CAJUJV010000036.1:23388-38677 GCA_910586845.1 uncultured Hungatella sp. | reverse complement strand
TATCTTTCTTATTTCTGCCAAAGACCACCCTACTATCTTATCTTTCTTATATTTGGCCGGATACTCAATCCCTTGAGATTCTATAACATTCTTGATCTGCCCCAGACTCATTCCATCAAGGCATAAACTGAACATCAATTTCACTGATTCCATTTTTTCACGATCCATTATCACTACATCATACTTTTCATGTCTCATAAATCCATATGGGATTTTTTCTGTAATTTTTCCATTCATATAAACTTTCTCCATTCGTAAAATATTCATACTGCCAGTTTAAACATTGTCTAAAACCGTCTAAATTCATTTATCTATTAAACGAAGTACAAAGCAAACACTATATAGGTAATCCTTCTGTATCCTATAAAGCATCAAAAAAGCAGGCCAATGAATTTTTCTATCCATCATCCTGCTCATAAAGCCAACTACCAAATTAATTTTTTACTTCTCCATTCACTTCTCAAATAATTCCCATCACCCCTCCAATCCAATAAATCACTCCCAACACCCAACTACTCAAAATCCCATACAAAATCACCGGCCCGGCAATTGTGAATATTTTGCAGCCTATTCCGAAAATTTGCCCCTCCGCCTTATACTCAATCGCCGGCGACACCACCGAGTTGGCAAACCCGGTAATGGGCACCAGGGCCCCGGCGCCGCCCCACTTGACAATCTTTGGATACACATTAAACCCGGTCAGCACGATACTTCCCAGAATCAGCACCAGCAGATTCCAGGCTCCGGCGGTCTTCTCGTCCATGCCGTAAGACTGAAACCAGTTTATCATCACCTGTCCGATCGTACAGATGATTCCTCCGGTCACAAAAGCCCTGACGATATTTTTCCAAACCGGGTTGACGGGAGTTACTTCCTTTACATAAGCATTATACGCGTCCTTATTGATCTCCATAGATCAGCCTCCTTGTCTTTCAGATATATCCCTCATGGGCCCGCCAGGCTTTCCCATGCGGCGACATATCTGCGGTCTGGCCCATGAAGGTTTACTGTCAGTATGCTCCCATCTTCACAAAAACATACAGAAGGCCTATGAATCTCACAAACTCTTTTCCTGACAGGAACCGCATATTCTCATCCGGTTCCGGATGCCGTCAAAACACCACCTGATAGATGCTGTAAAATCCTGTCAGGGTGACAATCCCTACAAGGACCGGAGTCAGATAGCGGATACAGATGATCCACAGTTTCTTCACCTTAAACGGAAGACCGTCCCGTTCGATCTCCTCCACCAGGTACTCGGGATGCCACTTCCAGCCCACATAGTAGCACATGGTCAGACCTCCCAGAGGGAGAAGGATATTGTCGGTGATCATACCCACAAAATCGAATACGCTGTAGTTTAAGATCTGCACCTGGCCCAGGACTCCGAAAGACAGTGCGCTTGGGATCCCCAGGATGAAGATGGCACCTCCGATGATCAGAGTCGCCTTCTTCCTGGACCATTTTAAGGTGTCGATGGCAAAGGATACCGGCACCTCCAGGAGAGCGATGGCGCTGGTGACAGCGGCAAAAAACACCAGGATAAAAAACAGGCAGGCGAAGATGCCGCCGCCGGCTATGGCCGCAAATACCTTTGGCAGGGTGCCGAAGATGAGCCCCGGCCCCTGGCCCGGCTCCAGTCCGAAGGCAAACACCGCAGGGAAGATGGCGATTCCGGCCAGGACGGCGATGATGGTATCAAGTCCTGCCACCGATACACAGCTTCTGGGGATATTTTCTTTCTCGCTTAAGTAACTTCCGTAGGTGATGGTGATGCCCATGCAGAGGCTCAGAGAGTAAAATACCTGCCCCAGGGCGCTGCTGACAGAGTTTAAACTGAAAGAGGAAAGATCCGGCAGGAACATAAAAGCCAGTCCTTTTGCCGCTCCTGGAAGACTTACGCTCCTGGCGATGATGATGAGAAGCAGCACAAACAGAAGAGGCATCATGATCTTGCTGGCCCGCTCGATGCCGCTGATCCCGAAATAGCACACTCCCACCGTGGCCGCGATAAACACCAGATGCCACAGCACCGGCTCCGTACTGCTGATAAACCCGTCAAAGTCTGCCGGAGCCGCCATGGTGGTTCCGTAGCTGACGATGTATTTGATGATCCAGCCGCCGATGACGCTGTAGTAAGTCAGGATGATAAAGGCGGCCAGGACTCCGAAGATGCCCACAATCCCTGCGTGGGGATCGATGTCCCTGTATGCCTGCACCGGATCATGCCTTGTCTTTCTTCCCAGAGACATCTCTGTGATCATCACCGGAAGTCCCAGGACCAGAATAAAAAACAGGTACGCCATGAGAAAAGGGAAACCTCCGTTTCTTCCCATGAGATAAGGGAATTTCCATAAGTTTCCCAGCCCGATGGCGGCACCTGCTGTGGCCATGATAAATCCCAGTTTACTTGCCCATAGATTCTTCGTTTTCATCTTTTGCTTCCATTCCTTTTTTTCATATTTAACATAACTGTACGTTATGGCCCATTATACCACATACCATTGCTTTTTTCTACCCGGGAAATCACAAGATTGCCGGAACGGCCACGATGTGAACACCACGCTCCCATCACTTTCCCATACCCGCGGAAAAATAGAACAGGGACCCCAGCATTTTCCCCAGTCCGATGGCCAGTATCACATACTGAATCCCAACAGACATATGGATCCTGCGGTTCATCACCGGCAGTGTCTTCAAGGTCTCCGCCAGAGACATGACCAGGCAGCCTACGAAGATCCCCACGCTGATTCCGAATACGGCCAGCAGCCAGGTATTGATAAACGGAAGGGGATATTCGAACAGATCCAGGGCATTTCCCAGAGAACCGCCCAGGATGATCATGGTCTCATAGAGCAGGATATGGCCTTTGGTACCCGTCTTTTTGATGAGTCTGGGAAAAACGCCGATGATGGCCAGAAACGCGAAAACGCCGGCGGCGATGATGCCTCCGGCGCAAAGCCCGAACACTGCCAGGGCAGCCAGTTTAAGTGACATCAACTCCCGACTCCTTTCTCCCGTCATTCTGTATCAGGGTCTTGGAAATATTGTCCTCATAGAGCCGCATCTCCACCTCCAGAGGCGTGGGATCCGTGTTCAGCTTCCATTTGCAGAAATGGTTGAAGAACAGGATGACACCCACGGCCAGACCGACGGAGTAAGTCACCTCCAGCACCATCACCTTACCTGACTCCTGTCCCAGAGTCAGACGGTATAGTTCCTGAAATACGTCTGTGACGCTGGCGTCATTGTTGAAGGTCATGATGGCAAAGGCGGCGCCGCAGAAACAGATGACGGCGACAAAGACCGTTTTGCACCAGGCCCACACCCTGGCCGGCTGGCGGGATTTTTTATAGTCGATGATATAGTCGGTTTCCCCTACATTCTCCACCTGGATCCCGGGGTCCATCTGGGCGATCAGGCCGATGATGTCCAGCACGCTGCCGATATACCGGCGATTCTGATCGGCCTGGATCTTTTTCACCTTCAGGGTTCTGCAGCGGTTCAGGACCGACTCGTCGTCACTGTAGAGGGTCCCGATATCTTTCAGATAGACATCTTTCTCGTGGACCTCGGAGATCTGGTCCAGTTTCAGATACAGGGTTTTTCCCATATTACCACAGCTCCTTTGCCATATTCCTGCCCCACGGCAGCAGTCCTTTAGCCATATCCGCTTCCTGCATCAGCAGATTTCCTGCCTTATCCGCTCCCTTCACCAGCAGCCCTCCTGCATAGTTCTCCGGAACGCGGCAGAACAAAAGGATCCACACCACTCCGCCTCCTATGAGCAGCAGGGCCAGTACCAGAAGATATCCCCATTTCTGTTTTAAAAATTCCATGCCATACCACATCCAATCTTTTCTATTTTCCCGGATCCGGCCGCCGTTTCCCCGCTGTCTTTATCTGCCTCGGAAAGGCACTGTCCGGGATATAAGGATAGTATGACAGATTTTCGTCAAAACATACGGTTAAAACTTTTCCCGCATCTGCCGTAAAATTTTTTTTTCCAGCCTCGATACCTGAACCTGGGAAATGTTCAGGGCTTTTGCGATCTGGGTCTGAGTCTGATTCTCATAGTATCGGCGCAGTATGATCTCTCTCTCCTTTCCCTCCAGTTCCCGGATCAGCCCCTCCAGGACCATGTGATTCAGAAGTTTTTCCTGGTCCTGATTCTCATCCTCGATCTTGTCCATCAGACACAGCCCGTTTTCATCCTGCTTCTGTACGGTCTTGTAAAGGGATTCCACCTCCGCCCCCGCTTCCATGGAGGCAGCCACTTCCTCCTTGCTGGCCCCCATTTCCCTGGCGATCTCCTCCACCGTAGGCTCCCGCCCCAGCAGGCTGATCAGACTTTCTCTCACTGTTCTGGCCCGCATATTCATCTCTTTTAAGGATCGGCTCACCTTGATCATACCGTCGTCTCTGATAAAACGCTTGATCTCTCCCGTGATCATGGGAACCGCATAGGTGGAAAACCGCACCTCGTAGGTCAGGTCAAATTTATCTATGGCTTTTATAAGCCCGATGCTTCCGATCTGAAACAGATCCTCCAACTCATACCCCCGGCCCTGAAACCTTCGGACAATGCTCCAGATCAGTCCCATATTGTCCAGGACCAGCCGGTCTCTGGCTTCTTTATCCCCCTGGTGTGCTCTGTCGATAAGGATCATGGTCTCATCCATGGGATTCACCTGCCTATCTGTTTTTTCATGGTGACTCTGGTGCCCACACCCGGCACGGACCAGACCTCCACCTGATCCATAAATGCCTCCATAAACGAAAATCCCATACCGGACCGCTCTCCCGTGGCATCGGTGGTGTACATGGGTTCCATGGCCTTTTTTATATCAGGGATGCCTGTGCCGGAATCTTTTACCACCACGGTCAGTTCCCTGTCTTCAATAGTCACCTCTATGTAGATGATCCCCTCCTTTCCCTGATATCCGTGGATGATTCCGTTGGTGACCGCCTCCGACACCGCCGTTTTCACATCGTCGATTTCCTCTATGGTAGGGTCCATGCGGCTCATAAACATAGCCACTGCCACCCGGGCAAATTCCTCATTTTTTGACAGGCTTTCCAGCTCTATCCGCAGAGTCTCTTTTTCCATAATCTTCCTCCCTTATCCGGCGATCGCCGCTTCTTTGGAATCATACTGGGGCACCAGTTTTCCGATCCCCCCGACGGCCAGCACTCTCAGGATCTGGGCTCTTGCCCCATAGATAGCTGTTTTCCCTCCGCTCCGCTCCATCTGTTTGTAACGGTTTAACAGGATCCCGATTCCGGAGGAATCCATAAAAACGGTCTTTGAAAAATCAAAGACAATCTTGGTGATATAGTTTTCTTCCAAGAGAAGGTCTGTCTCATATCGCAGGTTTCTGCAGTTGTGATGATCCAGTTCTTTTGGCATATGGATCACCAGAACCTGTCCTTTGGCCTCATATCTGAATGTCTGCTCTTCCATCCATGCATCCTCTCTTCCTTTCCTGCTGTTTCAGGTCTTTTCAAGGCAAAAAGACACTGCAAAAAAATCCTCTTCTGCAGTGTCTTTTTCAGTCTTCTTCTGTCTAATATCCTCTGGCCTCCCTGGCCAGTTCCGCCAGCTCCGTGCCCGGATAATTCATGATCACCTGACCGAACAGTTCGTTGGCCTGGTCTCTCTCGTCTCTGGCTGCGTAGATGCCGGCCATATCATAGATGACCTGGGGATTGTCCCCTTTTACATTGAGACTCTTCTGATAGAATCCGAGAGCCTCATCCTGGTTTCCCCCGTCTCTGGCCCGGTTGCCCATATCTGCCAGGATCTGATATCCTTCTGAATCCATATAAGCCGTGAACTCCGCCACGACGGCCGCCGTATCCGGGTCTGTGATCAGAGAGATATCCATCTCCGAGTAGACCAGAGCCACGGTGTTCATGTCCTGTCCCTCTCTGGCCTTCAGAAGCTGTACCAGACGTTCGTATTGTCTGATCACATTTTCTTCATTGGTCTCCATATCCTGCAGGGTGGTCAAGGCGCTGTTGCGCTCTTCCTCCATGGAATCCAGACGGCTCTGAATCTCTGCCAGCTCCTTGTTCTTCTGATTCACCTGCTCCAGCACGCCGGTAAGCTCCAGATTATGCTTCTGGTTCAGCTGCCGCTCCATGGCCGGAAGTACCAGAAACCAGATCACCGCCGCTCCTAAAAGAAGGCCTGCGATTATATTGATGATAGTCAGCCAGCCTGTGGTCTCCTTATAGCTGGGAGGCAGGATGATGTCGTCATCCTGCATCTGCTTGTGAGAAAAGGCCGTGTCCATCTTCCGGCGCTCCACTTCCGCCCGGCCCGTGTGGGACTTTACGATGGACATATACCAGAGGGCCTTGGGATGGTTCTTATCGATCTGCAGCACTTTCTGCAGAGATTTCCCTGCTTTTGTATAGTCCCCGTGGCTCATATGCAGAAGAGCCAGCACCAGATGAGCCTTGACAAAATGGGGATTGAACTCCACCACCCTTCCCAGGAGCAGGACTGCCAGATCGTCGCTTCCGCTCTGGGCGTGAGAGAGGCCCTGGTTATATTTCTTGATGTTCTGGCTCTCCGCCTCCAGACGTCCCGGTTTCCCCTGGATCCGCCGGAGATACACCTCAGCCCGGTTGTGCTCAGGCTGCAGGTTCTGGCTGATGACCCACTGCACCAGACTTTCCGCCGTTTCTCCCATCTCATAGTAGATCAGTCCCAGCAGATTTCTGGCATCCGTCTGGTATTTATTAAAATGCAGGCTTTTCTTCAGACATTCTGCCGCTCCCGACAGGTCCCGTATCCTGGCCTTCTCCAGCCCCTGGTTGTAATAACCGTTGGCTATCAGCTGGCATCTTCTCGCATAATCCATACAGCTACTCTTTTCTCTCTTTGATCAGTTCCATCATAAGATCCGTCATATCCGTAATGTCGTTTTTCTCGATGGCATCTTCCACCGCCTCGATCTCCAGACTGGGTTTATAATGGCTTAATTCTTCCTCAAAATCGATCATATCCGTCTCCTTCTCCGGTGCACAGAGCCTTCACCTCACCTGCCAGGTAGAGAGAACCTGCACAGAAAGCCAGGCTGCCGCCTTTTTCTCTTAAAAAATGCTCCCATGCCTGTCCCACGGTGTCAAAAACATCTACAGGACACCCCAGCCATCTCCGGAAATCACGGGCCAGCTCCTCCGTGGAAGCGCTCCTGTCCGTGTCCATACGGGCGATAGTTACCCGGCTGATCCTTACGGTGCTGCACAGCTTTCTGATCATCTCATGGTACTCTTTGTCAGAGGCCACGCCAAACATAAGGGTCACGGGCTTTCCTGTTTCCTGCTGCATCCTCCCGATGGTCCTGGTCAGAGCTTCCATGCCTCCTATATTATGAGCCCCGTCCAGATAGACTCCCGGCAGGATCTCCTCCAGCCTGGCCGGCCAGAAGCTCTTTTCCACTCCCGCCTTTACGGCCTCGTCGGATATCACTGCTTTTCCCAGAGTTCTCAGCACATCCAGGCTTTTCACTGCCAGGGTCCCGTTGATCATCTGATAATCTGCCCTGGAAGTGATCCGGACCTCCAAAGGCCCTGTGCCGGTTTCTATCAGGATTCTGGCGCCGGCCTCGTCTCTGCCTGCCAAGGTGTAATCCTTCTCTGTTATCTCCCAGGCAGGGCAGCCCAGTTCCCCGGCCCTCTCTCTGATCACCTGGCTGCCCTCTCTGCTGCTGCCGTCATACACCACCGGTACCTGGGGTTTCAGGATCCCTGCTTTCTGGGCCGCGATCTTTGGGACCGTGTCTCCCAGATACTGCATGTGGTCCATGCTGATCGAAGTGATCACCGTCAACACGGGCCGACGTATGACATTGGTGGTATCCAGAAGGCCTCCCAGCCCGGTTTCCAGGATGACGAAATCGGGCTGTTCCTCCTGACATATGATCATAAACATATAGAACAGAAATTCAAAGTATGAGGGCGCCTCATATCCTCTGCCTCTCATGGTCTCCGAAAGCCTCTTTACTTTCTGAAAAGCGCTTTCGAACACCGCTTCCTCCACAGCTTCACCGTTTATGAGAAACCGTTCCCTGACCGTCACAAGGTGGGGGGAGATAAAGGTCCCCACCCGGTACCCGGCTTCGGTAAGTATGGAAGTCATATAGGAACAGACAGAACCTTTTCCGTTGGTTCCCGCCACATGGATGATATTCAGCAATTCCTCCCGGCAGCCTGATTGTTCCAGAAAGTCCCGGATATGAGGAAGGCTGTTTTTTCTGGAGGCCCACATGGGGATCCTGTTCAGATAACTTTCGGTCTCTGTCATCGCTGTTTTTCTCCCATGGTATTAATTATAATAGATACAATCCAATATGCAACCTGTTTTTTTCGCAGGAAATGACAAACTTTTCGGGCCCCTTTTCCGGTTATCCCAGCTGCGCCAGCCTTTCTTTCACCTGTTCCATCATCTGGCTGTATTTCGCCTGTTTCTCCCGTTCCTGGGCGATCTTGGACTCGGGAGCCCGGCTGACAAACTTTTCATTGTTCAGCATCTTATTGACCCTGTCCAGTTCTCCTGCAAGACGGGCTTCCTCCTTCTTTAAGCGCTCGATCTCCTTTCCGATGTCCACCAACTCCGCAAAGGGCATATAGATAGCTGCCTGATGGATGACGGCAGAAACGGCATCATCGGCGATCCCGGTCCTGTCTTTCTGGATGATCACCTCTCCCGCGTATCCCAGAGTGGCGAAGAAAACTTTGCTGTGTTCGAAAATATCCAGGATCTCCTGCTTTTCGGATACCACGTAGACTTTCGCCTTTTTGCTGGGGGGCACATTCATGGAAGTACGCACATTGCGGATAGCTCTTACGGCCTCCTTGATGGTCTCCACCTCCTGCTCCTCCCCGGGGAAATCCCACTCTTTCCTGTACACCGGCCATGACGAGATCATGATCGATTCTTCCTCTTCCTGCAGATTGCAGAAGATCTCTTCCGTCACGAAAGGAATATAGGGGTGGAGAAGCTTCAGGGACTGGATCAGAACGGTTTTCAGGGTCCAGATCGCCGCCGCCTTGGTGGTGTCCTTTTCCTCCCACAATCTGCGCTTCACCATCTCGATATACCAGTCGCAGAATTCTTCCCAGACAAAATCGTATACTTTCTGAAGGGCGATCCCCAGTTCATAGCGGTCCAGATTGTCTGTAACCTCTTTTGCCAGGGCATTGGCCTTTGACAGGATCCACCTGTCTGCCATGGTCAGATCCTGTAATCCGACTTTTGTATCAGGAGCCTTTTCCAGGTTCATCATGATAAATCTGGAGGCATTCCAGATCTTGTTGGCAAAATTCCGGCTGTTCTCCACTCTCTCCCAGTAGAACCTCATGTCATTTCCCGGTGCGTTTCCCGTGATCAGGGTCATGCGCAGCGCATCAGCGCCGTATTTTTCGATAACCTCCAGCGGATCAATGCCGTTGCCCAGAGATTTGCTCATCTTCCGGCCCTGGGAATCTCTCACAAGCCCGTGGATCAGAACCGTGTGGAAGGGACATCTGCCTGTCTGTTCAATCCCGGAGAACACCATACGGATGACCCAGAAGAAGATAATGTCATATCCGGTCACCAGCACGTCTGTGGGATAGAAGTATTCCAGGTCTTCTGTCTTCTCCGGCCAGCCCAGAGTAGAAAATGGCCACAGTGCGGAGCTGAACCAGGTATCCAGTGTATCCTCATCCTGGGTCAGACAGGTTCCGCCGCAGACAGGGCAGGTTCCTGGAGCTTCCCGGGCAACAGTGACCTCTTTGCAGCTGCTGCAGTAATAGGCGGGAATCCTGTGTCCCCACCACAGCTGCCTGGAGATACACCAGTCCCGGATTCCCTCCAGCCAGTGAAGGTATGTCTTGCCGAAACTTTCGGGAACAAATTTCAGTTCTCCTGTCTTTAAGGCTTCGATGGCCGGTTTGGCCATCTCATCCATCTTTACAAACCACTGGGGTTTGATCATGGGTTCCACTGTGGTCTTGCACCGGTCATGGGTGCCCACGGCATGGGTGTGGGGAACTACTTTGACCAGAAGTCCCTGGGCTTTCAGATCTTCTACTATGGCTTTCCGGGCCTCGTACCTTTCCATGCCGTCATATTTGCTTCCCGGCAAATGGATGGTGGCGTCATCGTTCATGATGGTCAGTTCCGGCAGATCATGGCGTTTTCCCACTTCAAAGTCATTGGGGTCGTGAGCCGGCGTGATCTTCACACAGCCTGTTCCGAACTCCCTGTCCACATAGGAATCGGCGATCACCGGGATCTCTCTGTCAGTCAGGGGCAGCTTCAGCATCTTGCCTATGAGCCCCTGATACCGCTCGTCATCGGGGTTTACTGCCACAGCCGTATCTCCCAGAAGAGTCTCGGGCCTGGTGGTGGCGATCTCCACATATTTTCCCTCTTCCCCTGCAATGGGATAATTGATATGCCAGAAGAACCCGTCCTGATCTTCATGGATGACCTCTGCATCGGAGATGGAAGTCTTACATGTGGGGCACCAGTTGATGATCCTGGATCCTCTGTAAATATAGCCTTTTTCATAAAGTCTGATAAATACTTCCAGAACAGCCTGGGAACAGCCCTCATCCATGGTGAACCGTTCCCTGTCCCAGTCGGCGCTGGATCCTAATTTGTGGAGCTGATTGATGATCTTCCCGCCGTATTCTTTTCTCCAGTCCCAGCATTTCTCCAGAAATCCGTCCCGTCCCAGGTCCTTCTTCCGGATGCCTTTCTCTTTCAGGCTCTCGATCACCTTCACCTCCGTGGCAATAGCCGCATGGTCCGTACCCGGCTGCCACAGAGCTTCAAACCCCTGCATCCTCTTATATCTGATCAGGATATCCTGCATGGTATTGTCCAGGGCATGGCCCATGTGCAGCTGTCCCGTAATATTCGGCGGGGGCATAACGATGGTAAAGGGCTTCTTGTCCCTGTTGGGTTTTGCGTGAAAATACTTGTTGTTCAGCCATCTATCATAGATCTTCTCCTCGATGGCCGACGGGTTATAGGTTTTCTCCAGTTCTTTCATCTCGCTCTCCTTGTCTTCTCTGATCTTGTGTTCCCGCAGATTCACATCTGATGCCGGACTACCTGGTATTCATCGTCCGGCCGGTAATAAGGACAGCCAAAGTTCTGGCTGCTTAAAAATCTTACCATCTCGTCTTCATCCAGACTGGCCTCGCATATATAGTATCCCCAGTCTTCGTCATAGGTATAGTTGACACAGCTGTCACAGCTGCTCGTGACCTGACCCACAGCTTCACCTGCCTTTCTCCCCTGAAGCGGCCCGGAACAATCGAGCAGGGGGCGGGCCGCTTTAGCGGCATACTCCACTCCGCCCCCGTGTGCACAGAAAAGCCCTCTGCATGATCTCTCATGCAAAGGGCGAATATTCCGCGGTACCACCTTTCTTACAGAACCCGGACCGGTCCTGACGGACTGATCTCTGCTCTGTCACTCTGCGGTCCTCTAACGCTGACCAGGCGAAGGCGGCTACTGACATTCACCGTCCCGGCTCCAAAGCTACCTTCCGTCTCCACTTCCTGCAACCGCCTTTCAGCCGGTGAACGGTCTTCTCTGTCAGGGCCTGAGACATACTCCTCTTTTTCACAGCCATTATCTGTTTTGTTAACTTTTATGATATCATAGCTAATTTTCTCTCATTTGTCAACTCTTCATTTTCCGTTTTACTTCCTTCAGCACGATCAGATAACATGCCAGATGAGCTATGAACGTGATGACCCAGGAAACGGGATAGGAAATATACAGGGTCGGAAGAGTCCTGTTCATCGCAAAGACAGTGTAGATCCAGAATACCCGGAACCCGCAGGCGCCGGTGAGGGAGACGAACATGGGCATCACCGAGTATCCCATGCCCCGGAGGCCTCCCACCATACAGTCCATGAGACCGCAGGTAAAATAGGTGGTTCCGATGATCCTCAGACGGTTCATCCCGTACCGGATCACCTGAGCGTCCGAGGAATAGATGCCCAGAAGCTGGTTTCCGAAGATCACTGCCCCGCCGCCCATGACTGCTCCCACTGCCACGGTAAGACACTGGCAGTAGATCAGGATCTTTATCATCCTTTCATATTTTTTAGCGCCGAAATTCTGGCTGGTAAAGCTGAGGGCCGTCTGGTAGACCGCATTCATGGATGTGTACACAAATCCCTCAATGTTCTGAGCCGCCGTGTTGCCTGCCATGGCCACGGAGCCGAAGGAGTTCACCGAGGACTGGATCAGCACATTGGAGATGGAAAAGATGGCTCCCTGAAGACCTGCAGGAAGACCGATCTTTAAAATGGACTGGAGCTTGTTCTTTACGATCCGCAGCTTTCTCGGATCCAGACGGTATCCGGCGTCGCATTTCATCAGACAGCGGACGATCAGAATGGCCGAGATACACTGGGAGATCACCGTAGCCAGGGCCACTCCCGCCACGCCCATGGACAGAGCAATGACAAAAAACAGATTCAGGACCACATTGATGACCCCTGCCGTCAGCAGGAAATAGAGGGGACGCCTGGTATCCCCCACGGCTCTCAATACTGCGCTGCCGAAATTATAGATAAGGTTGGCCGGCATTCCCACAAAAAAGATCTTCATGTACAGAGCCGACAAAGGCAGCACATCCTCAGGTGTCCCCATTAGTTCCAGCATGGGGTCTGCCAGGATCACTCCCAGAAGAATCAGGATTATGCCTCCTGCTCCCGCCGTCACCATGGCCGTATGTACCGTCTCCTCCAGATCTCTCTGCTGATGAGCCCCGTAATACCGGGCCACCAGCACATTGGTTCCCACAGACAATCCGATAAACACATTGACCAGAAGGTTGATGAGGGCTGATGTGGAGCCTACTGCTGCCAGTGATTCGCTTCCCGCAAACCGGCCTACTACGATAATATCCGCCGCGTTGAATAAAAGCTGCAAAAGTCCGGACAAGATCAGAGGTATTGCAAACACGATGATCTTGATCATAAGAGGGCCGTTGCACATGTCCATCTCATAGGTTCCTGTCTTTTTCCGCAATTCCATAATTGTCTCTCCCTTAAGATATCTATGCAAATGAATGACCGCAGTCCTGCCTCTGTCAGGCCATACTGCGGTATTCCTGTTTCCATTCCTCTACCTGCCGCCCGGCGCCTTCCATCCGTCTGACCGAATCCTCGCCGAACAGCGTCTGAAGCTTCTTCAGCCCCGCGGATTCTTCTGCGCGGACCTGTGCTGTCTGAAATTCTTTATCCCAGCCCTGTTTCATCTCCTCCGACACCATGGAGCGGTAAGGCTCTTTCAGCCCTACAGAGGAATCCAGACAGGTCAGATAATACATTTTTTCCAGGATCTTTACGTCTTTTTCCCCTTTGCAGGCCTTATCATAGGCATCCATGGCCTTCCGGAACCGGAAGATCCTGGCATAACAGGCTCCCAGATTGTTCCATATCCGTTTCGTCACCTGGATATCTTTTTTCTCGTCTGCCGCCTCCAGGATCTCCTCATAGCCGGCGATGGCTTTACCGTACTGCTTATATTCGGCCAGATAATCTGCCTTTTCCTTGGCATACTCCAGGGGGGGAAGCTTCTTCAGCGCCGCGAAGGTCTGCCGCAGCCTGTTTAACTCCACGGTAGTATAATAATCGCACTCCTGCATAAGCTGAAACAAAAGCTCTTCCGACCGGTCTCCGCTTTTCTGACGCTGTTCCAGTCTGGCTGCCGCAAACCCCATCCCCAGCTCTTCCCTGACAAATTCCAGCAGTTCTCCGTCTACAAACCCGTCTGTAAACAACAGCGGATGATGATAGACTGCATAGCAGAGTTCCTGAGCCGAATAGATGTTGATCCCCAGTCCTTCAATATAATACGGATTCGCCGCCCGTTTCTGTCTGCAAACTATTACACTCATAGCATAACCTCTTGTCTCATCACCGCGCCTGAAGGCGGGAAGAATTCTCCGAATCCCTGGTCCTCCACGGTCACCGCCATGGTCCGGTCGTCGGGAAAATCCAGCCGGATCCGTACTCTCAGAGTCTTTTCTTCTCTTTTAGGAAACCCTTCCAGCACCATCCTGACGTTTTTCTTCTTCTTTCCATCCATGGAGGCGATCATAAATTCCAGATAATCCTGATGATCCAGGATCACATCCACCTCCGTGGCTGCCTCATACCATGCATCTCCCGGCCTGGCCAGGATCAGCTGGTTCTCCTGATCTCTGGACAGCACCTTCATGGTCACGCTGCTCTCCAGCCTTCCCTCGCAGATGCAGATAAAGGGATAGGCGCTTTTCTCCCTGAGAAAATCTGCGGCCCGGTACATGGCGCCCTGGGCAAAAAGGCTATTCTCCGCATAAACTTTCCGGCGATTGCATATGAGCTTCATGAATTCCCGGGCCCAGTCCAGACTCTCGAATCCTTTTCCCGTCAGAAAGATGGAGGAAAACAGTTTTTTCTGAAGAAGCCGGGATCCGCAGGAACAGAGGATCCTGTCGGCGATCCTGGCGCCGGCACCGGAGTTTAAGACATCCAGGCTGAAGCTCTCCTCCAGCCTCTCCCTCTCTGCCAGAACCGTACTCTGTCTCAGTCCTCTCTGGACTCTCATCTCATAGTAGCACAGGCTGTCGGCGGACAGGTCGAACATCCCCACCTGATTGTTCCAGACCTCCCGTTTCTGACTCAGCACATAATACATAAATCCTTCTGTATGGCTGATCACATGGATGTCCTTCCCGGCTATGTTGAGATAATCCCCGCACCCCAGAAGGCAGTCCAGAAGTCTCGTCTCGATCACCGGCACCGCGATCACCAGCTGCCGGATATGATCGGTATGGCAGGCCTCTCTTGCCATGGCCAGAACCTGGATCAGAAACTGTACCATCAGCTGTCTGCCTCCGTACTTGACCCCGCCGATGGTGGCTGTCCCGTCTTTCCGGACCAGTTTCACCAGCTTGTCCACCATGACGCCGTCGCCTGCCAGGGCGCTGGCATAAGCCGGTTCACCTACAAGCCACAAATCCTCTGTTTTCTTTTTGCAAATCACCGTGGGCAATGTCCAGGATTTTTCTTCCTCCCCGCAGACAAGCTGCGTGTAGGCATCGCATAAATCAAGCCCCAGTATCAATCCGTCCATCGACGTTCCCCTTTTTCTATCAATCCTCTACAGCAGATCAAACAGCTGTTCCACTGCCGCAGTTTTTTTCACATATTCTTCCATGGCTTTCCGGAGACCTTCTTCCTCCTTGATGCTGAGACACAGAGACATCTGGTTGAG
>CAJUJV010000036.1:17297-23293 GCA_910586845.1 uncultured Hungatella sp. | reverse complement strand
TCTGGTATTCCATGATCTCCCCTTCAAAAAGAACCTTCTGTCTCACAAAGATCCCCTGATAAACCCGCTTCATCTCTTCCCGGTGAAACCGTTCTTCATGGGGAAGAATCCGGATCTGAAGCTCAGCCCGGGAGCCGTTCTGACATACATGGCCGATGATGGCCCTGTCAAGAATCTCTTCCGGAATCCGTATCCGCCCTTCCAGCTGTTTAAAGTAGGGAAAGATCATCCCCTCTTCCAGCAGATGATCCACGATCATCTGGCACAGCTGTTTCTGCTCATCCTTCAGCTGTGGCTGCTCGCTGTAATACCTGCTGAGGGCAAGCAGATAGATGACGGAAATACGTCCTTTCTCCGGCGCACTGCGGACCAGTTCCTCCAGATATAGAAACACCTTGTCCGAGGCCGGCACATCCCGGAGAAAATACTCGGCGCTCTTTACGGTAAAATAGGCTCTGACAATGGCATCTCCCGCCTTCTTCCGGGTGACATACAGCGCAAACACCCTGTCGATCCTGGATACCTGGCCCGTAAACATCATCTGTGCCAGAAGCCGTTCTTCCATGTCGTAGGTTTCTGTCTTCTCCTTTACCCCTTTTACCAGGACTTCATACATCTGGCTGCAGGTGCCGTTAAAATGCTCGCACAGATAATCCAGGATCACGCTGTCCGCCAGCTTCTCCTCATATACCTGAAAGGACAGGGTCAGCAGAAGATCGTTCTGATCAAACAGTTTCTCCAGAATCATGGCGCTGCAGAGCTTCTGAAGGCTTTCCCTGGAGATCCGGCAGCCAAACCGGTTTATGAGATCATAGGCCTCTTTTATATAATCATGACGGATCAGCGCCTCGCAGAGCCGGCTCTTCTGTTCTTTTAAAAGTGCCTGTGCATCCAGAGCCAGGACAGGAAGGATCCTGGATTCTTCTCTGTCCTGACTGTGATAGTACCGGATCAGCTTCTCCGTCAGCATCCTCCGATAGAGAGGATGAAGAGGCAGCTGGCCCATGGCCTGTTCCATCACGTCTTTGTCCTTTTTCTCCGTGGTCTCTCTGGATGCCGCCTCACGGCAGGCAGCCAGAAGCAGCATTGGCTGTGCCGGATCCAGTTCAAAGCATCGTTTTTCCAGCTCCGGCCTGTCCAGGACTCTTGTCTTCACATGACTGATCTTTGTATACCGGTTTCCGTAGGCGTCCTGAAAGAGAAGGGTTACCTCCCCTGAGAAAATGGGAACATAGGCAATCCCGTCCTCCAGAGGATACACGGCTTCCTCCGCCAGTTCCTCATAGCAGACCACCACATACTTCATCTGAGGATTCCTGCAGCTGATCCGGTAGGAGCGGAGGATCGAAGGCAGAACTCTGGCAAGGCCGGAATCCACCATATCCGGGTAGATCATCTCCTCATAGATCACTGCGAGCCGTCTGCTGATCCTGGACTCCAGGGCCTGCTCCACGGCAAACTGGCTGATATTTCTTTCATATTCTTTATAAAGAGCCGTCTCGCCGCCTACATAGCGGATCATATTTTCATAGAGAATCTCCCGGCTCTTCCGGTCCAGACCATGCTCGTAGGAAAAATAAAGGAGCACCTGTTTGGGGATAGCCTGACTGTAGTTTTCCGGAAGGGAATACAGAAAATATTCGTACAACCGGGTCAGGCTCAGCTGCTGGCTGACCGCCTTCTCGTACCAGACGAAATCCGATTCCCTGCAGCACTCTCCGCGGATCATCAGGCTGCACACCGCCTCCAGAATCTCCCGCCTGGGAAACCTGTTATACAATTCTTTCAGCATCCTGCAGCACAAAGGCTGATACTGCCGGATGACGCCGGACAATTTTGCAGCTTTTACAGCCAGTTCCTCTGCCACCAGCCCCTTTCTGGCGCCGTAATTCAGGGCCTGAAGTTCCATGGCTCCGATTCCGTAGAGAAGCTGGGGCAGCTGATTCCATATATCCAGAGCCTGCTGATACAGAAAAGGGCTGCGGCATCCTTCTCCGAACAGGACTTTCAGCTGACTCAGAACTTCCCCCGGATTCTCAAAGCACCAGTTTTCGTCGCACATGGTATACAGGTAAAACAGAAGATAATCTGCCCGGCCCTCCTCCACATATCTTCCCAGAAGGCGTCTGAGAGAATCTTTTCTTTCCTGATCAGGCTCTGCCAGGACAGCCGCGTACTCATAGAGACAGTACAGAACCGGCTCTTCCATTTTTCTGTCCTGTACCTGCTTGCAGCACTCTGCCAGGTATGTTTTTGCCTCCTCCTTTTTTCCCAGCACAGCTGCCAGCTCCGCCTGGGCCAGGGACAGCTGAAGCGACTCCCCTCCACTCATGCGGAGCTGCTCCAGTTCTTCTGTCATCCGATCTTTCAGGATATCCGTCTTTTCTTTCTGTCCCTCATACTCCAGGCGCAGAGACAAATACCTGGAATATCTTTTATTCCCCGGCTCCCCTCTCCTCACCGGAAGTCCATGGGCCTCGATGGCCACCTGTATGGATTCATACATGGTCTCTATGGTGATGCTGCCGTAATTCTTCCCGCCGTGAAGAGCCGAGGGATCGATGCGGTAATGGAAATCACATTTCCCCTCCTGAAAATCCTCGTCGCTGATGGTCTTTTTCAGACTCTGAATAAATCCTCCTTCCACCCTGACCGTCACAGGAAGGTATCCCCAGCCTTTTTTCCGTATTTCCACGATGTCGGAGATAGCCTGATCGGAAGCATAGTACTCCCGATGGAGCCCTTCCACGCAGAGCTTTACCGGTTCCTTGGCGCCTAATGCGATAAAGAACTGTTCCAGCTGGCCAAAACGGCTTCCCTGTCCGTGAAGTCCGTCATAGACCGCCCGGATATGAAGGTCTTTCATAAAGGGTGCTTCCGTAAAATCCCGAAATTCAAACACCCTCAGAGCCAGATCATAATCTCTCCTGGCCAGAGCCGCAAAGTCTTTCGATTCCTTCAGCTGAGAGAGGATCTTGCCGGAATTTCCTGCCTCCACACGAAAAGAATAGGGAACCTCTTTTTCTCCACCGTTGGTCACCAGGTAGAAAGTTCCCTCTATCACATCACCATATTCCAGATATCTGCTGTTCACTTCATAGCCGATGCGGCTGTGGATCCCTCCGAAAGAGGAATTGATGATCTTCACTCTGGGATTGGAAGAATATACCAGTCCTTTGCCGTGAAGACCGTTGTCACTGGTAACGGTCAGTTCCCGTCTGCTCTTCTCCCCTGCTTTGATCTCTTCTTCTATAACAGAAGGCCGGACTGTCAGGACCGGCACCTCCGTCTCTATCATGCCTTTTGCCAGGCGGTTGATCCGCTCTCTCATGTTCCTCACCTGATCTCATTGGTCAATTTCTGCTCTAAATCATTCTAGCACATTTTTTTCGGTTTTACTATACGAAAGTTAGATTCCTGCAAAATTCGACATATTAAGGGCTTGCAATTTTCTGATAACGTGATACAATAGACTCATGGGGCATTAGCGCAGTTGGGAGCGCGCAACATTCGCATTGTTGAGGCCGTGGGTTCGAATCCCATATGCTCCACGTTACACACTATGGAAGCATAGCTCAGCCGGGATGAGCGTTCGCCTCACACGCGAGAGGTCATGGGTTCGAGCCCCATTGCTTCCATTTTTTTGTCTATATGCCCGTGAGGAGTGTAGGTGATGCTGTCAGATCCCATGACGTTATACAAGTTGATGAATCTCTATATGCTGAAACACGTTAATTTTCCGCTGACCAATTCCCAGTTGACGGATTTTTTTCTTGCCCACGAGTATGCCACCTATTTCACACTCCAGCAGGCCCTCAACGAACTGTCGGAAGCTGGTCTCATCCATGCTCATTCCAATCACAACACTACCCGCTACGAGATTTCCCGGGAAGGCGAAGATACTCTGGAATTTTTCGGCAGCAATATTCCCTCTGCCATTGTGGCGGATATGGAAGACTATCTGGAGAAACACCGTTACCGCATGAGAGATGCCGCCGGCCTGGTTTCCGATTATTACAAGTCTACCAGTCAGGATTATGTGGTCCACTGTGAGATTCGGGAAGGAAAGACTCCTCTGCTGGATCTAAGCGTCACGGTTCCCGACCGCGCCCAGGCAGAAGCCATGTGCAGTCAGTGGGAAAAAAAGAGCCAGGAGATCTACGCTTTCATCATGAAATCCATGATGACAGATACGTGATGAGAAAGGAACCTCCGATTTATGAAAAAGCTGAAAAAGAAACTGCTGATCCTCAAAGTAAAGATCTGTTTTCTTGTAGTGCTTCCGGCAGTGATTATTTTGCTGGCAGTCAGAACCCTGGAGACGTTTCTCCGTATCAGGCTTCGCCGTACTGCCTGTGACATCCACGATTCCGGACACTCTGTGGTCATCCGTCCCGTCTCTCAGACTTCCTTTAAACCGGAGATCGTCACCTCTGTCTCTGCAAAAAGCAGAAACGAGCTATCGCAAACCTGAATCTTTTTGTCTGCGACAGCTCGTTTTATTTTGACATCCGGGCATTACCGTCTTTGTCAAAAGAATATACGCTCCCGTCGATCTCCATGGTGATATTTTTTATGAGCCTGTGATCTTCAAAATAATATCGCTTTCCGTTGATCATCCTCCAGCCGGTGCCTTTATATGTTTTCCCGTAATCCTCAAATACAAATTCCAGACACACGCTTCCCTCGATGCCTCTCACGGTGCCCATATCCGTACACCGCCACAGGGTTCTGTTTTCAAAATTATTGGCCAGACCGTATCGGCTGTACCAGATGTCATAGGGCAGTCTTTTAGTATCCATGTGAAGAGTCAGCCATTCATTGGTTCCGAATATGACCGCCCGATAACCGGCATCTTCGATGACTTTACAGAAAGCCTCCACCTGATCCGTAATCTGGCTTCTGGTAAATCCCTCCTCCAGAAGTTCCTGGGATTCCACATCATAGGCAATGGGATAGGAAACCCGGTATTCCTTTACCATATCCAGCACATATCTGGCCTCTCTCCTGGCTCCCTCCACTGTTGTGGCATTGCCGTAAAAACAGACTCCCGTATCCATTCCCACACTTGCCGCTCCCGTCATATTGACCTTGAAATAGGGATCCGGATCATTATAATATCCCAGCCGCACCATGGCAAAAGAGATATCTCCTCTGCTCACTTCTTTCCAGTTGATCTCACCTGCCCGGTTCTGATATTTTGTTATGGTAATGCCTTTCTTCAGAGCTCCTTTTATGGGAGTCTTTCCGTCAGCGGAAATCCAGTACCCGCTCACATTGGACCAGGGGTCAAAAGCCAGGGCCGCAACCGGACAGCAAAGAGCGAGAAAAAGGGCCAGGCCTATGACTGTTATCTTATGTTTCTTTTTAATTTTCATCAATCCTCTTTCCGAAATCTGTTAATCTCCTGTATGAGAAGTCTGATCTGGCCTGTGAGGGAGTCAAAGGCGCCGTACTGATACAGCTTTACCCCTGCCAGCCCTGCCGGAACCGCCAGGATCATACCGGAGATCCCATGGAGTTTAAACCCCACATATAAAAAAAACAGCGTCAGTAAAGGCGGGATTCCCATGGAATCCCCCACGATCTTAGGCTGGATAATCTGACGCACCACCTGGGTGAGCACATACAAAAGGACCAGTCCTGCCGCAAAGGCAGTTTCCCCTGAGAGAAGCTTTACCAGGGCCCAGGGAAACAGAGCTGTCCCCGTGCCGAACAGGGGAAGAAAATCCAGCACCGCGATCAGAATTGCCAGCAGCAGGCTGTAAGGAACCCCCAGCACCACAAATCCCGCTGTCAGGATGGCCGCCACTACAAACATGATGCGGAACTGAGCCAGGAAATAGCCGCCTATAAGCGTCTTCAGTTCTTTTCGGAACAGTCCCATATAAGTGCCTGCATTCTCAGGGATCAGCCTCCTCACAAATCCCCGTATCTGTTCATGCTCCACTATAAAAAAGTAAGAGGAAAGGATCACCACGATGGAATACACCAGG
>CAJUJV010000036.1:296-17287 GCA_910586845.1 uncultured Hungatella sp. | reverse complement strand
CAGGGATCCCTCTGGCCACATTGCCGGCAACCGTTACTGTAGGAAAGGCTATCTTCTGGACGACACTGCTTGCGAACGCGCCCAGATTATTGTTAAACTGATTAAAACTGTCCTGGATACCCTGAGGCATCCGGACCATCATCCGATTCAGAGAGTCAAGAGCCGCCGCCACCTCCAGCCTTGCCGTCTCAAAGAGTCCCGGCAGGTCTCCTGCCAGATTTCTCAGCTCGGCGGCGATTCTGCTGATCAGGAAATAGATCCCACCGATGACAAAGGCCAGCACGGCCGCCACTGTCACCACGGAACTGTGCCTGCGCACCAGCTTCAGGCGTCTCTCCAGAAGTTTTACCAGAGGATTGGCCACCATGGCGATCAGCCAGCCGATGACAAAGGGCATAAAGAACTTAAGAGCCCACAATCCAAAGGCAAATACAACTAAAATCTCTGTTATGGGAACCAGGATATTCAGCAGGATCCTGAGAATCCGTCTCCCGTCTTCCATTCTATCACCAGCCTTATTTCAGATAAGATTCCAGAAACCGATACATCGCTTCCATATCTTCGTCCGTTCCTATGGTCACTCTCAGATAATTCTTTAATCTGGGAGCCGCAAAATATCTTACGTAGATCTGTTCCTTCCTCAAAGCCTCAAAAATTTCCTGAGCCGGTACTTTTTCATGGGTAATAAATACAAAATTTGTGCTGGAATCCGTGCAGGTAAATCCCAGTTCTCTCAGCCGGAGTTTTGCCTTCTCCCTGGTATGCACCACTGCCGCAGTCGTCCGCTCAAAATATTCTCTGTCCTTCACTGCCTCCGCTCCCAGGATCAGAGAGGGCTGGTTCAGCGTGTAGGAATTATAGGAATACTTCACATTCGAAAGGCTGCGGATCAGAGTCTCGGATCCCATGGCGTATCCGATGCGCATCCCTGCCATGGATCTGGACTTGCTGAAGGTCTGCACTACCAGAAGATTATCATAGCAGTCTATCAGGCTTCTTGCGGACTCTCCGCCGAAATCAATATATGCCTCATCGACGATCACCACTACATCCTCGTTGGCTTTTATGATCTCTTCCACCTGATCCAGCCCCAGGCAGATCCCTGTAGGAGCATTGGGATTGGGGAATATAACGCCGCCGTTATCCTTTCTGTAATCCCGGGGCCTGATGTGAAAATCCCCGTCAACAGGAACTGCCTCATAGGGGATCCCGAACAGTTCTGCCCAGACGGGATAAAAAGAATAGGTCACGTCGGGGAATAAGATCGGTTTTCCCGAATTAAAAAATGTGAGAAATGCCATGGCAAGCACATCATCGGAACCGACTCCCACAAAGATCCTGTTTTTCTGCAGCTGATAATAATCGGACAGGGCATCCACAAGTACATTTGCCGCCGGGTCCGGATATTTCCTGAACTGTTCTCCGTCCATCTCCCTCAAAGCCTTCTGTACACCGGGGGCCGGCGGATAAGGGTTCTCGTTCGTATTCAGTTTAATGATCCTGTCACCCGACGGCTGCTCGCCGGGTACATAAGGCACTACGCTTCTGATGGCTTTTTCCCATGGTCTCATCTCTCTCCCTCTCTTTCTCCTGATCACTGTCTGCTGCAATAGAAAGCCATGACCCCCGTAACCGCCAGATAGAACCAGGTAGTCGGGTTACTGAACCAGGTCGTAAAAAACGACAGCAGCATATAGACTGCAAACTGACCGTAAAGCACAAATCCCATAGGGTTCTTCATGTTGTTCAGCTTTCCTACCAGGATGCTGGCCACACCGCCGAGGATACAGGCAAAAAGCAGAACTCCCGGGATACCGAAATCATAAAAAGCGTCGTAGAAAAGAGTCACTGTCGTCAGCTCCGTCTTGGTCACATACACCGGGAAGCTGATCAGCCACGGAAACAGGAATTTAAGTCCTGTCAGGGCCCATATGGGGAACAACATGCGGATCCCGAAAGTATGCGCCGGAAGAGCTTCTACGAGACAGTCAAAATTTTCATAGTTATTGGCAATATAGATGTAAGGCTGGGAGATAAAAATCGGCATCCCACTGTTTTTCATCTCAAAAATCCCGTTTAAGTAAGCCACATCATGGCTTCTGGCCACAGTCAGCAGTACATAAAAGGGGATCAGCAGCACCAGAAGGGCCGGCAGCACCAAAGGGTTCATCTTCTTCTGATAGGCCCCGAAGGTAAAGCATGCCACTGCTACAGAAAATATGAGCTGAAATCTGGAGACGCACAGAATGGGAATCGCCAGTGACACAACAGTCATCACGACAGCCATCCTGTTGCGAAAAGACCGTCTGCTCCCTCCTTCCAGGAAGAAAAGAACTGCCAGAGACGGCACCAGCACACAGGACACCGTAAAATAATGAACTCCTGTAATATGAAATTCAGAATAGGCATGGGGAACTCCTCTGACAAACAGAGGAACATATCTCAATGTCAGAGCCTCAAAAAGAAACGCGGCTGACGAAACAAGAGTCAGTGCCTGCATACATCGGTAAACAGGGCGTACCAGGTTCTTTCTCCTGCGCCGGTTCCTTCTTCCATATGAATCATTCTCTCCGAACAGCCGGTCGACTGCCTCGTAAGCTGCCCAGAACCCTGTCAGAGCCAGATAAAAACATATCCATGTGACAAGGTTCCAGTCGCTCTGAAGATTACTCAGCTTCAGGCACGCCAAAGCCTGCCCTCCTGTCCAGAACGCGCAGAACAATCCTCTGAGGTGGACCAGATTGCCAGATCTGTAATAATCATAATAATATAAATAACCGGCTGCCGCCAGGAGCGCCCCTCCGGACAGATAATACCATCCGAAGCGGGCAAACCCGTAACTGGCAGCATAACAGAAACTATAAACTAACATACGCCCTGTCCTTTAGCTGCTTACTGATTCACAAACTCCTTCATGTAAGCCTCTACTTCCTTTGCTGTAGTAAAGCTCATGGCTTTCTCTGCCACTGCCTGAAGTTCCTGGCTGCTGTATCCCGTGATCATCTTTCTGGACTTTAAGATCGCGGAAGCGCTCATACTGAACTCGTTAAGACCAAACGCCAGCAGAAGAGGGATCATGAGCGGATCGCTGGCCGCCTCTCCGCACATACCTACCATGATGCCGGCTTCCCTTCCACAGCTGATGATGTTGCGGATACTGCGCAGAACCGCCGGATTGAAGGTGGAGTACAGATAAGAGATCTTTTCGTTGCCTCTGTCAACCGACATGGTATACTGGGTCAGATCATTGGTTCCGATACTGAAGAAATCCACTTCCTTTGCGAATACATCCGCCATCAGGGATGCGGCAGCGGTCTCCACCATGATACCTACCTGGATATCCTTGTTGTAAGCGACTCCCTTTCTGTCCAGTTCTCCCTTGATCTCCTCAATCAGTGCCTTGGCCTCACGGATCTCATCGATACAGGTGATCATGGGGATCATGATCTTGATGCCGCCGAACGCACTGGCCCGCAGCAGAGCCCTCAGCTGGGGACGATAAATATCCTCTTTTCTGTCCAGGCACAGACGGATCGCCCGATATCCCAGGAAAGGATTCTCATCCTTGGCCAGACCCATATAAGGAATCTCCTTGTCGCCTCCGATGTCCAGAGTACGGATGATGACCGGTTTTCCTGCAAGGCCCACTGCCACTTTTTTATAAGCCTCAAACTGCTCCTCCTCTGTAGGCATGGAGGTGCGGTCCATAAACAAAAATTCTGTACGGAACAGGCCTACGCCCTCTCCGTCATACTGGAGAACCTTGGCCACATCGTCGGGATTGCCGATATTGGCAACCAGTTCGATATGTACCCCGTCCTTAGTTACGGTAGGCATGCCGATGAATCTCTCCAGATCCTTCTTCTCCTGGAGAAACGCCTCTCTCTTGGCCGTGTACTCTTCCATCTCTCCGTCCGTAGGATTGACGATGACGATGCCCTCGCTGCCATCCAGAACGATGGTATCTCCTTCTTTGATCTGATCCATCACATGGCTCACTGCAACGACTGCCGGGATCTCCAGAGCCCTTGCCAGAATGGCACTGTGGGAAGTCTTGCCGCCCAGCTCCGTCACGATACCGGTTACATTGGCCGGATTGATGCCTGCAGTCATGGAAGGTGTCAGATCCTTTGCCACGATGATGCTTCCTTCCGGCAGAGAAGCGATGTCAACAGGTTTAATCCCCTGCAGTACCTGCTGCATCCTGGTCTTAATGTCTCTCATATCTGTAGCTCTCTGCTGCATCAGCTCATCATCCATGGAGGCAAACAGATCGGCATAGGTGGTACATGTGGTCTCGATGGCATACTCGCTGCATACGCTGTCTCTTTTAATGGCTTCCTCAATCTCCCCGGTCATCATGGGGTCTGCAAGGAGCATCAGATGACCGTTCATGATCTCTGCTTCCTTCTCTCCCACTTTGGTGGCCAGATCATCTGCCAGCGCCTTGGTCTGAGCGACCGTATCTGCCAGTGCACCCCTGAATCGCTGGACCTCTGCCTCCACACTTGCTACCTTTTCCGGACGGATGACCATCTCAACTTCCTTGATCACCGCCGCTTTACCGATGCCGATACCGGCTGACGCATTTGTTCCCTTAAACATAATGCTTCCCCTCCTTAAAATGATTATTCTCCCAGGCCGTCTTCTACGACCCTGATCATGGAATCCAATGCCTCCTGCTCGTCTTCTCCCTCGCAGATAAATTCAATTTCATCCCCGTTCTTTACGCAGGCTCCCAGCACACTGAGCACACTCTTTGCATTGGCCGTCGTACTGCTGGTCTGAAACTGGATCCTGGACTTATAGAGAATCGCTTTATTACAAAGAACCCCTGCCGGTCTCAAATGCAGTCCGGTCAGATTCCTGATCACTACTTTTGCTCTCACCATATCCTTCTCTCCTTATTCTGTCTCCTCTGTGCCTGTTCCTTCACTGTCACCTGTACTCTCGCTGCCCTCACCGGACTCTGATTCCGTCTCGATGGCTGTCACCCGGATCCTCAAAAATTCCGTTCCCATGAATTCAAACCCGTCTGTCAGCTCCATCTCCAGAGTCACATCGTGGGTTCCCTCTTCCAGCATGGATACATCGATCCTTCCCTCCAGCATATTGACATTCAGCTGGTCAAGATCTTCCGGAAGACCTCTGATCCAGACAGATACTTCTCTGTCAACGAACATATATTCATAGTTCTCCGAAACTCCTGTCAGTTCCAGTCCCCGGGTATTGAGAACAAACCGCCTCTCCTCCAGCGGCTCTACTTTCAGCGTGATCATGGCCGTGGTCGCAGATGTGGATACAATACTTACATTATCCGGCAAAAGTTCGTTTAAGTCAACATCTACCGTCACATCCGCCATGGCCCCGTCAATATCCAGCAGTTCTCCCGGGACAACCACGGTGCCCATGGAAGCCAGAACCGATCTCATGCCTTCAACCGATATGGTCCTTACGTCGCTTTCCACTCCTGTAAACCGGAAACCGTCCGCCACCTGTCCGCTGACCTGGAAATCAAGGCTCAGTTCCTTGACTTTCAGGATGCTGATCTGGTATTCTGCCTCTTCCCGGCTTATGGTCACGTCCTCCCTGATCCCCGTCAGCTCATTGCCGTTGGCATCATACAGGGCGATCCTGCTGCTGCCGGTTATATCCGCATCCGCACTGGTGACTTCGATCTCTGTTCCCACGGAACTGATCTGGCCCACTACGGACACCGGACCCGTGACATAGACATACTCCGGTTTCACCTTCACATTGCCTATGGCGTATCCGTCTTCGGCTTTTCCGCTCACATGCGGAACCACTTCAAAACGTTTTCTCTGCAGCTCTTCCGTCTGCACCCGGACGATCCCCGGCTTTACTGTCACCGCCCCTTCTATGAGGCTTCTGGCATCCGAATTGATCACCTCCACATTGACGGGGATAGCTCCGGTCACGTCGTAGAGGCTGGCCAGGTCTGCATAGGCTCTGAAATCTCTGGCCGAAACCCGGTACCTGTCCCTGGTTCTTACCTCGTAGGTGACGGTAACCGTCTTCTTGCCTATGACTTCATAGGTCAGATTGGCTTTGCTTAAAATATCTTCGTTGATCATCTCAACAGGAACTTCTTCTGAATCCACCACCAGAGGATTCACTACATTGATCACCATAAACCAGGCGAATATGGCAAGACCGAGAGACAAGATCTTCAGTCCCAGATTATTCATCAGTTTTTCTTTCATCTTTCTGCTTTCCCTTCCATATCCGGAACCGGCTGCCGGATTCCTCCTGCACAAAAAGCTGGCGCAGCTCTCTGTTCAGAGAGGCCGCATCATCCACCTTTCTCAGCTCTCCGTGTTCCGCCAGGGACACACGGCCTGTCTCCTCAGAGACCACGATCGTCAGACTGTCGGTCATCTCGCTGATCCCCACTGCCGCCCGGTGTCTGGTTCCCAGAGCTTTATTGATACTGCCGTTGTCGGAAAGGGGAAGATAGCAGGTTGCAGCTGCCACCCGGTTGCCGCGGATCACTACAGCCCCGTCATGAAGAGGCGTATTATGCTCGAATATATTGATCAGAAGCTGGCTGGTGACAATACCGTCCACATCGATGCCCGTCCGCTCGATATCCTTCAGAGACGCGCTTCTCTCGATCACCATCAGAGCCCCCGTCTTCACCTTGGCCATCTCAAAAGAAGCTCTCACCAACTCATTTACCGTCTTTTCCGTAAATCCCTCTTCCGGCTTCCTGTCGTTAAAAGGCAGGAACATGCTGGCCAGATTCTGGCTTCCCAGCTGTTCCAGAGCTCTTCTCAGCTCCGGCTGAAAGATGATCACCAGCGCCGTGGTAGCCAGCAGCGCCGTCTTTTCCAGAATCCACATGATTGTATCCAGTCTTAATAAATATGTGAATATGGCAAATCCCAGAATCATAACGATGCCTCTCAGAAGCGTCCATGCTCTGGTATTCTTGATCCACAGCAGAATCTCATAGATCAGAAAGGTTATGATGATGATCTCCACAATATTCATGTATGTAATCTTAGGTATAAAAGACATCCAGCTGTGGAACATTGTAACGATATCTGCCATATTCTCACCTCCCTTTCATGCTTCGCTGTTCTTAATATTACTGCTCATAAAATTCTCTTCGTTTCTTCTTTGCGGAATTGATCTTCTGCACCTTTACATCAGGTGCGGACACCGTGATCTTGGGAACCGCTTTCACATAATAATAGTAGTCGTCATCCTGAAACTGCAGATACTCCGTTCTGCTGTAATCGACTGCAAAGATCATAAAATTGTACACTGCCGCCAGAACCATGGAGACCAGCGTCCCCACCAGCAGCTCTGCCATGGGTACAGACACGTCGAACAGAAAATCGCTGACAAAGACTACTGCCAGCTGTGCCAGGGCCCCTGATACGATGGCTATATGCCATGCATAATCCACGGACAGCATCCGAATAAGGTACACCACCAAAATTCCCACGGCACAGGTTACCATCATGACCATCATCAGATTGTTGGACATCATATTTCTGATAACCTGAGTATATTTCTGAATGATGTCAAGAGAAGCATCATTCGTCAGAACGCCTGCGTTCTGTTTCACATACTGAATAATATAATAGAGGAAGACTCCGCAGCTTACGGGAACCACGCTGACGAGGCTTCCGGACAGTCCCACCAGAAGAGGAATGGCATAAGGGATCTTCAGGTGAAAAAAAATCGGCGTCAGCAGGAGCAGATAGCTGTCCCCCGGCTGAAACCCGTAATAAAGAATAGCCACCATGATCATCAGTACTGCCAGGATCAGGGCCATCTCCAGAGAAACGCTGCTGATATGAGCAAGAAGCACCGCTCCTGCCAGAAAAGACATGACTCCGTAAGGCAGAAAAGCGCACACCACACACAGCACCGCCATAACTGCCGGACTCTTCAGCTTGTCCATGTAGCCTACATTGGTATTGATCAGGAAAAATACGGTCAAACTGAGAGACAGCTTGATCAGCGGAATCAGATATGCATCATATTTTCCGTAAAAATCTCTTAATTTCCCCCTGAACACCAGCAATGCCATCATAACCTCTTACCTCCATGCCCGGTTCTCCCCTGCATCTCATAACGCTTCTCCAGCCTTTTCAGCTTCGCCATATAGACTTTCATCCCCCTGCTGGCATACTCATACCTCCTCCAGTATACCACACAGGTGATCAGAAGATACCCCCCCAGCCCGACCGCATATCCGATCCCATACCACCCGGCAAGTCCCCGGATTTTACTGAAATCAAAAGCCGACAAAAGATCCTCCGCCTTATACACCACCACCAGAGCCGTCCCCAGCATCCAGCACAGCGTATACCCCAAAAACGACTTCAGCAGATATCTTCCTATATAATCGCTTCTGAAAAAACGGTTCACCGGAAAAATCCTCCGACCCTCCCGCTTCTCAAACAGCCCGATACTGGTCATCAATTTAATCTTTTCCTCATTCAACATCCCAAATCACCACCCACCACATACCCGCAAAAAAATACAATCAATTTAGTATAGCACAAAATCTCCCCCGTGGCAATGAGCAGTACGGAAAAAGAAAATCAGATATGGTTGCCGGGAGCTTGCTCACGTAAAACCATATCTGATTTTCTTTTTCCATAGGGCGAAGCCCGTGGAGTGAGATGGAGCGCAAGCGGAATCGAACTCCTCACTGCGGGCTCACTCCCTCCCTCCCCCTCACACATTCCATGCGCCGCTCCGCCCCCTCCGGGGCCGGAGCCAGCCCGTCCCCCCTCACACATTGCACATCCCCCTCCGCCCCACACATTCCTATCTCCCCCCCTCTTCACATCATCATCACTCATACCTCAACGCATCAATCGGATCCGCCTTAGCAGCCTTCGATGCAGGATACAGTCCGACGCCGAAAACGACACTGCCAGAATCACCACCGACGGCCGGATCACCGTTCCGATCCCAAATGCCATGCCGATCCCCGACACCAGCCCGACTCCGATGACAATCCCGATGACGCCTCCGCAGGCCGACAAAATAGCGGATTCTGTCAGAAACTGTATCAGAATATCCCGGGTCTTCGCCCCCAGAGATTTCCGGATACCGATCTCCCTGGTTCTCTCCGTCACGGACACCAGCATGATATTCATAATCCCGATGCCTCCCACCAGCAGAGAGATGGCCGCGATGCCTCCCACAGCCGCCGACAGGCCGCCCATGACCGCATCCACGGAATTCATCTGTTCCATAGCCGTCTCCATATACATATCTTCCGGATTTCTTCCCTTAATATTGGCCACATAAGCCTTCAGCTGATCAAAAAACTCATTCAGTCTCACATCCTCGCTGGCAAACAGACGCAGATAATAAAAATAGTCATTGGGCCAGGTCAGCAGAGTATAGGGTATAAATGCGGACCCCCGGTCCGATCTTCCCCCCATCATCAGAGCCTGGAAGGGGCTCATCTCCTTCCTGTACACTCCCACAACCGTAAACTCATCCACATCTCCATACAGCTCCGTGCGGAATGTCTGCCCTACCGCGTTCTCCATCCCGAACAGCAGCATGGCGCTGTCCACATCCATGACCACATTCTTTTTGCGTCCCAGCACATCCCCTTCGTTGAGATACCTTCCATAAACCATATCCACAGGCTGCACATCAATATAATTATAATCGATCCCCGTAAAATCAAAATTCACCTTGGTCTTCTTGTTGATCGCCTCTGCCCCTGTGGAGGCGGAACTGTCTATGTAAGTGATGGAGTCTCCGAACACCTCCTTCACCTTCTCCAGATCATCCAGGGTAAAATAGTCGCTCATCCTCCTGTCGTCCAGCCAGTATCCCACGCACAGATAAGCCTGAGTCACTCCCACGTCTTTATACAGATCTGCAAACAGGCTCCTCATGGTATCTCCGATCGATACTATGGAGATCACCGAGCCGATGCCGATGATGATTCCCAGCATAGTCAGAAAGGACCGCATCTTGTTGACCCGTATGGCCGAAAATGCCATGCTCATATTTTCAAACAGCACTGTCCTCACTCCCCTTTCTCCTGTCACTGATCACCAGTCCGTCCTGAAACCGGATGATCCTGTCCGTAAATTCTGCAATATTCTCCTCATGGGTAACCACCACCACCGTAGCCCCTTCTCTGTGAAGCTCCGAAAACAGCTCCATGATTTCCTCCGAGGCAGCCGTATCCAGGTTGCCCGTAGGCTCATCTGCCAGGATCAGAGGAGGCTGGTTAGCCAGGGCCCTGGCGATGGCCACCCTCTGCCTCTGACCTCCTGACAGCTCATTGGGCATATGCTGGGCCCGGCTGAGAAGGCCTACTCTGTCCAGCAGCTTCAGCGCTCTCTCCCTTCTGGCCTTCTTTCCCACTTTCGCATAAGTCATGGGAATTTCCACATTCTTAAGAGCCGACGTTCTGGATATCAGATTAAAAGACTGAAATACAAAACCGATCTTTTTGTTCCTGATCTCGGACAGCTCGTTGGACGTCATGGAGGCCACATCGATGCCGTCCAGATAATAATGACCCATGGAAGGCCGGTCCAGACAGCCCAGTATATTCATCAGTGTGGATTTTCCGGATCCGGACTTTCCCATGATGGCCACAAATTCTCCTCTGTTGATAGTCAGGTTGATCCTCTTAAGTCCCAGGACCTTAATAGCCCCCGTATCATAGATCTTTACCAGATCCTTCAGCCGAATTAATTCCTCTGCCATACCCCACCTACCTTCCGGCTCCGTTTTCCACTACCTTCATGCCTTCCGCAAGGCCTGGATGAGGCGCCGTGACAATGCTCATCTCTTCCCGGAAGGCGTCTTCCTCCACAGGGATCACCTGCACCTGGATATCGCTTTCCACTCCTTTTTCCACCGGGATCCATCGGATCAGCCCCTGATCTACGGTCAGGACAGCCCAGCCTTCTTCGGTCTCCAGGACAGCGGAAATGGGGACGATCCATGCATCCTCGGCTTCATTGAGGATGATCCTGGCTCTGGCCGTGATCCCCGCGATCAGCCTGGTATTATCTTCCATAATCTGGATGGTGGTAGGGATGACTCTCTCCGTAGACCCGCCGCCTTTTTCCTCACCTGTTGGAGAGATGGCCGTCACCTGCCCGGCCACGGTCTCTCCGTTAAGAATATCGGCGCTGATCACCGCCTCCTGACCCACCTGGATCTTTCCGATAGAATACTCGCTGACACTGACCTTCATCTCCAGCACATCCAGATTCTCGATGATAAACATGGGCTTATCATCTTCGATAGTATCGGCAAACCGTCCCACTTTGGTGTTGACGCGGACCACCGTGCCGTCGATGGGGCTGGTAACCTGGGTATCCTCCAGCTGTTCTTTCTTCTTTTCCAGCTCAAACTCCGCATTCTTGATCTGAATGGCATAAGATTCATTGGCCACGGCTTTGCCGTCTTTCAGAGTAAAGGTCCGCACCTGTCTTCTGGCTTCCTGATGTTTGTCTCTGGCCGTCTCCCACTCCAGCTGTGACACGCTCCCCGACTGGTAGAGAACATTGGTCCGTTCAAATTCCTTTCTTGCTGCCTGCTCTTCCTGGATAGCCCTGGCATAACCGTTTTCAGCCAGGATCTGCTGCTCATTGTATGTAGAAACCGCCAGGTCATAAGAATTCTGGGCCATCTCCACTTCTTTTCTCATATCGCTGTCGTCAATGACTGCCAGAAGCTGTCCGGCCTTCACCCGGTCGCCCTCCTTGACCTTGATGTCCGTCACCTCCGCGTGGAGATTGGATACCACATCCACGCTGTCTGTGCCGGACACCGGGCCGCTGATCGTCAGTTCCTCCTGGATATTTCCCCGGACAAGAGCCGTAGTGCTCACCATGACCACATTTTCTTTATTGCCTCCAAACACTTTAAAGCACCCTGCGGCAGCGATCGCCAGAACCGCCGCGGTGATGAGCTTTTTCTTTCTGCTCCAGGATGTTCTCTGCTTCTTTTCCTTTTTCTTCTTTTTCTTTCCTTTCTTTCCCGAAGGATCGGGCCTCATCAGCTCCTCCAGTTCTGCCTCGAACTGTTCTTCCTCCTGTTTCAGCCTGGCCTCCTCTTCCATGTCCTCTCTCTCCCGGCTGTCCTGTGCTCTGGTATTTTCTTCCATCTTGCTCCCCTTTCCTGTACTGCATCCATTACTAACTACTATAACGACAGAAGATTTCCTCTGTCTTCAATTTTTTATCGGATTAGTGTATTAACTGTACTAGTACAGTCTACCTCATTTCCGTCTGTGATGCAAGTGTTTTCTTTTCCTTAAGCGGTCATATTCTTCCAGGCCGGAGCGCAGTTGCGACAGTAGCCATTTTTTATAAAAAAATCCCCCGGCTCTTCCTCATCCGGGGGGAACTGAACTGTCAGACAAAATCCTCTCTCATCGGGTTAAAGATATCCAGCAGAATGCCCTGCTTCAGACATACGCAGCCATGTTCCACTCCGTCTGTCTTCAGCATGGTATCTCCCGCTTTCACGACCTTCTTCTCACCGTCGATCTCAAACTCAAACTCGCCGCTGACTACATAGGTGATCTGTGTGTGAGGGTGGTGATGAAGCTGACCCACTGCCTCTTCTGCAAATGTGTTCTCCACACACATCAGATCTTTGCTGTAGGCCAGAACCCGCCTCACGACGCCCGGGCCTGCCGGTTTTTGTTCGACATCCTCATGAAATACCCATCTGTCATTTAACATGCTTTTCTCCTTCTCTTTTGCGTTTGTTAATCCTGATTCTTGATACTGACTCTGCTGCCTGCCGGCACGGACCTGGTGATAAAAGCATTGCCGCCGATCACCGAATCCCTTCCGATCACCGTCTCTCCTCCCAGTATGGAGGCGTTGGAATAGATCGTGACGTAATCCTCGATGGTGGGATGCCTCTTTTTGTGCTTCAGTTTCTGCCCGCCGCTTGTAGACAGAGCGCCCAGGGTCACTCCCTGATATACTTTCACATGTTCTCCGATCACCGTGGTCTCTCCCACCACGATGCCCGTGCCGTGGTCGATGAAAAAGTATCTTCCTATGACAGCCCCCGGATGGATGTCGATACCGGTAACGCTGTGAGCGTACTCCGTCATGGTCCTGGGAATCAGGGGCATCGAAAGACTGAACAGTTCATGAGCCATACGGTAAACCGTGATGGCCAGCATCCCGGGGTAGGAGAGGATGATCTCATCCTTGCTGGCTGCCGCCGGATCCCCGTCAAAAGCCGCCTCCAGGTCCGTCTCCAGATATTCTCTGATAGCCGGTATCCTCTTTAAAAAGCTGACGGTGATCTTCTGGGCCTTTCTGCGGATCTGCTCTTCACTGTCCTGATCATACTCAGAGCTGTATTTCAAAACCTTGGCGATCTCCCTGTTCAGATAATACATCACATCCTCGATCTGAAGAGACAGCTGACTGGCAGCGTTATAGACCCGGTAAGTCCTGTCCCTGTAGTATCCCGGAAAGAGGATCCTGAGCATCTTATTGACAATATTGATGATCACATCCTTATCCGGCTGATTAAGGAAATCTTCCATCCGGTCAATGGCCCGGTCTCCTCTGTAATCTTCCAGAATATCCGCTACCAGCTCCTGCACTTCCTGTTCCAATGGTTTCTCCATAAGCTCCCTTTCCGACCGGCGCCCTGTGTCCCGGCCCTGTTTCATTTATTCATCAAAAAGAACGATCCTGTCCGCCTTATCGTCCTGGTTCACCCAGATCAGGCACCTGGAATCCTCAGAAATATCCTCCAGCATGACCAGCTTCTTCGTAAGATAGGGAATGATGGAAACCTCTTCGGCGAGAGTGTACTCCGTGCCATCCTTGACCGCCAGAGTCTTCACCCCGTCTTTCTCCTCCACAGCTCCTGCCGCCACCACATACTGGGCAACCGGGGTATCCTCCGGAATGTTGACGATCACGATCTCAGGCGTGGACTGAGGCGGAAGAGACATGGTCATGGCATGCCCTAAATATGCCTCGAATCTGCCTGTCTGAATATTCTCAAAGTCCACCGGAAATCCGTTCTCTCCCTCCAGGATCCGGGTAGTCTCCGGATCGATCGTCAGGATGATCTCGCCTTTTGAAGAATTGTCCGACTGATTATCCACATAGATGACTCCGTCCCCCACTTCCGTGATCTCGCCCCAGATCTTCACAGGAACCGACATATCCATACCTCCCTGGACATCTTCTGTACTTTCCTCCGTCTCTTCTTTGCTTGCTTCGGCTTCTGTCTCCTTTGTCTCCGGAGAGGTGCTGCTCTCTTTCGTGGTCTCCGGCTCTGCCGCCCCGGCTGTCTGACCCGGCTGTCCGGAACAGGCGGTCATCATCATCATCGCTGCGGCAATCCCTGCCGTCATAACTGTAATTTTCTTTCTCATATGTTTTGTCTCCTTTAATATTCTATTCTGCAACTGCATGATCATTATAGCCTATCTGGCAGAAAATGACTATTAAAGAAGCATGAACATTTCTTACGACTTTCTCCGGTTTCCGCAGAAATGACAGAATAATGACAGAATAAATCCCTGTCTCAGGAACAGCTGTCAATCACTTTAGCCGCCTCCATGGCCCGGCTGATGATATAGGGATAGTCTCCGGGCAGCTCTGCATCCTCGTCCATCACAAACTCCTCTCCTGCCAGAAACGCATTGGAAAGCCGATACATATAGGACTCTCCTCCCGTCTCCTCCCGGGCCAGTGCATCCCCCTGGATCTGCATCTCCTCCGTGTCCCTCTCCCTTCCGATGGCCAGATCAGACAGGATCTGCAGGATAATGGCAAAATGTTCCTCATCCCATGCAGAGAGATACATACACTTGCATAATCCCGGGTTAAAAAACGGATAATGGCCATAGCAGTCCACCAGTTCTTTAAAACGGGTCCTGTGACCCGGGTTTTCAAACAGACCTTGGTCCTCCAATGCTTCTACATACTTTCCCTCTTTACCCATAGGCCCCTCCTTTTTCCAGAATTGTAACACATTTTTCCGGAGGCCGCAAGGCTGATGACCGGAGAGAATATTTTCTGAACGGCTGTTAGTATTTGTGTTTCCTGGACATAATAGGGACACGTCTTGTGAAAGGAGAGATCAGAACCATGAAAAAAAACCGACAGTATCTGCTGCTTTCCTGTATATTTCTGGCGGCTGCCGTCACGGCAGGAGGCTGCGCGGCGGCGGAAGGGGAAAAAGATCTTGTTTACGTGGGCCACAATCAGGCCTTTGACCATCCCACCAACACCGCGCTGCTGGCCTTCGAGGAATACATTGAAAGCAGGCTGGGTGACCGGTATGACGTAGAAGTCTACCCCAGCGAACTGCTGGGTTCTCAGACCGATATGGTGCAGCTGACCCAGACAGGAGCCATCGACATCTGCGTGGCAAGCAATTCTATCCTGGAAACATTTTCGGAGAATTACACCCTGTTTAACATGCCTTATCTGTTTGCGTCTTCAGAGGCATATCACAGAGCCATGGACGATAAGACCGTCACGGCTCCCATCTTTAATTCCACTGCGGAAGCAGGTTTCCGGGCCGTAGCCTGGATCGATGCCGGCACCAGAAATTTCTATACCGTATCCACTCCTGTCCTGTCGCCGGCAGATCTCAGAGGCCTGAAAATCCGGGTCCAGCAGTCTCCCACCAATGTTCAGATGATGAGACTTTTAGGAGGCTCCGCCACTCCCATGGGATTCGGCGAAGTATACACAGCCCTCCAGTCCAGAGTCATCGACGGAGCTGAGAATAACGAAATGGCTCTGACCTCCAACGGGCACGGGGATATCTGCAAGTTCTATTCCTATGATATGCATCAGATGATCCCGGATATTCTTGTGGCCAACAACAGATTTCTGGAGAATATGAGCCCTGAGGACCGGCAGATCTTTGAAGAGGGCTTCCGTCTGGTCAATGAGATACAGCGCCGGGAATGGGTAAAAGCCGTGGAGCAGGCAAAAGAAAAGGCGCAGGCCACACAGCAGGTCCGGTTCTTCTATCCGGACACCCGGCCCTTTCAGGAGATCTGCATGCCCATGCACCAGGAGTTTCTGGCCGGACACGAAGACATACGGCCTGTTTATGACAGGATCCAGGAATATAACATCCAGTACCCATCTTCATCCCTAACGGAGGACAGTAAATGAACCGATTGAAAAAAATACTGACCAGTATCCTGAACATCCTGGCAGGAGCCAGTTTTCTGGCTATGGTGATCCTGACATGCTGGCAGGTATTTACCCGTTATGTCCTGAAAAATCCTTCTGCCTGGTCCGAAGAGCTGGTATCTTATCTTTTTGCCTGGGCCAGTCTCCTGGGTTCCGTCCTGGTCACCTCCGAGAGAGGCCATATGAATATCCCCATTCTTATAGAAAGGTCAGGGGAAAAGGGGCAGAAATTCCTGAATATTCTGTGTGAACTGATCGGATTTCTCTTTTCCGCGGTCATCCTGGTCTACGGCGGGATCCGCATATCGTCTCTGGCCATGGGGCAGATGACCTCTTCCCTGGGGATCCCTGTGGGCATGTTTTATGTGATCCTGCCCCTGTGCGGTATCCTGAATATAATTTATACCATACTGAATATTCTGGAGATCTCCGGATACAGACAAGATGAAAGGAAGGTAGAATAAATGGCAGTACAGTCTCTGATCATGATTCTTTTTGTTTTGGCGCTCCTTCTCATACCCGGAGTCCCCATTGCCTATTCTATCGGCATCGCCGCCCTGGCTGTCATCCTGCGGACAGTCCCTTTGGATGTAGCGGTCATAACCGGGGCTCAGAGGATATTTGTGGGGATGAGTAAATTCAGCCTTACAGCCATCCCGTTCTTTATCCTCGCAGGCAATCTGATGAACCAGGGCGGGATCGCAGGACGCCTGGTGGATCTGGTCCTGGCCCTGCTGGGCAGACTGCCCGGTGCCCTTCTGGTGACCAATGCGGGAGCCAATGCTCTGTTCGGCGCCATCTCCGGTTCTG
>CAJUJV010000036.1:0-286 GCA_910586845.1 uncultured Hungatella sp. | reverse complement strand
GCCGCAGCCGCCGCCGTGGGCACCATGGTAAAAGACGGCCAGGAGGCGCTGGGTTACGACAGGGCGCTCTGCGCAGCCACCAACGGGGCCTCCGCTCCTTCGGGCCTTCTGATCCCTCCCTCCAATGCCCTGATCACCTACTCTCTCGCCTCAGGAGGAACCTCTGTGGCGGCTCTGTTCATGGCCGGATACTTTCCCGGCGCTCTGTGGACCGTCTGCTGCATTCTGGTCGGTATCATCCTTGCCGCCAGAAAAGGATACGCGGGCAGTGCAGGAAAATTCGACT
>CAJUJV010000035.1:38452-38678 GCA_910586845.1 uncultured Hungatella sp. | reverse complement strand
GATGGATCCCTCCAGAGGCCAGACAGGCATGGACTCCGCCATCTCAACGGCTCTGATGTACTGCTCTGTGGTAACGGGGGCATGGGGAAGACCCATGGCATACATCAGCGTTCCTACCCGGTCCGACACTCCGTGTGCACCCAGGCTGTCCCACTGAAACAGAGAGTAGCCGATCATATCCCCTCTTAAAGTACTCTGACTCCAGTTGATTCCCCTGATCCCCACA
>CAJUJV010000035.1:30462-38442 GCA_910586845.1 uncultured Hungatella sp. | reverse complement strand
AAATACCAGGGCCGTCTGACTGATATCCCTTCCCTGTGCGCCTGCCAGCCTCTGAGCCTCCCTGTAAATGTCTTCACATTGTTTCCTGTCCTGGACGGAAACCTGATGCATGGTATCCAGGAGGCGCTCCGAAGTGATCCACTGATTCCAGGCTATGATAATACTCAGCCCCAAAGCCGCTCTGGCCCGCAAAAGCGGCTTTTTTTCAGGCGTACATACCGTGGTGAGGGCGGCACAGCTGATGGCCAGAATAAAAGGATATACCATCTGAACCCGAACGACCTGATAGAATCCGGTCAGCACAGTCATAAACAGAGGAGAGGCTGTAAAGATGCCTCCTGCCATCACATAAAGAAGTTTTTCTTTCTCGCCGCTCTCCAGCCCCCGCTTCAAAAACAGCACAATGAACATTAAAAAAACAGGAACCCCTGCAATGGGGAAAAAGGGCGGCTTTTGACCATAATAAATATTTTTTACGTCGGTCAGGATGCGATAGAGACAGTTTCTGATGCTATCCTTTTTCCAGAAAACCATGCCGTCAATATATGCGGAATTGGTCTCCGTAACGATCCGCACCGCACAGGCGGTCCCATGATATACCATTATGATCACCATAAAAATCACTACAAATGAAAAGGCTCTCCGAAACCATTTCCATTTTCTCTCCCCGTCCTTTTCCGACAGCCCCCTCTGATAGACAAGAAGAAAGGAAAAGGCGCACAGGGCGATGAAGATCACGACCGTGACCTGGTAGGAACCGAAGGCCCACACTCCGCATAGAACGGCCATAAAGACCCAGCCGATACTTTCTTTCCCATACACATAACGGCTTATTCCGTATACAGCCACCACGGCCATGAAGATCCCCCAGATGACTTCAAAGTACTGGAGCTGAAAATAGAACTGCTCAGCCAGACAGGGAGAGGTAACGTAAACCGCCGAAAATACAGCATAAAAAAACCGGTACCTATCATCATACCCGCTCCACTGACACACGGCAAAGCCGACGGTCATACAGATCATCCAGAGAACCGCCATCATGGCTATGGCAGAAACCGGCTGACAGAACAGGCTCATACCAAAAAGTCTCTTGGTGAACACCAGGCCAAAACGACCTATTCCGCACCAGGATTTCAACATGGTCTCCGGAAATGCGATCATGATCTCTGTATCCACTCCTATATCTGAACGAAATCCCAGAACACTCCAGGTTGCCAGAATGATCAGCGCCGTAAGCAAACCTGTCTTTTTGTGCCCTGCCACAAAATCCCTGAATTCTCCGACTGCAGTCTTCACCTGATATGTATATTTTCGATCCATATCCCTCTTCTCCTCGTATTTAGTCTCTGCGGCAGCCGGATCTGATTCCTGCCGCTCCGTAAACTATCATCCTGTTACGGAGATTGTGACAGTCTTACCACAACGATATCCCCCATCTTGCGGACACTGCCCTGTGCCGGCCAGTCGGGGGCATCTCTCATATATTCAATGGCCTGCCGGTAAAGATCCTCCTGTTCTGCGGTCATGATCTTAAGCTCCAGTCCTAGAATGACGAAAAGACTGTCCACACGGCCCGAGACGCCGGCAGGGGTATGCGCCTCAGCACCGAAAAGAGACATCCCGATCAGATCTCCGGTGACCACAGGGCCCCCAAACCTGGCACCCCTTCCTCCGGTAAAGATCACCAGACAATTGGACATATCAGGCCTGTCCGCCACAAGACGGATGTCCTCGTAGATCCTGGCGGCTGTCATGACGTCATTTCTGTATGCCTCCCATGCCGTCTGGAATAACTGGGCCGTGGTCAGAGCATTTCTGGAAAGAGCAAACAGACCTACAGCTGCAAACAAGCCCGCCAGACCTTTTTTCCATTTTTTCCCGGTTTCTTCCGGAGGCAGTACCGTTAAATGGGACAGAAAGCAGGCGGCAGTGACCGGATATACCAGCTGTGACCGGGTCTGCTGCATGCAGCCCAGAATCACCGTGAGGAAAAACGGCGAGATCAGAAACAGTCCGCCGGCCAGTAAAAAACAGAAGTAATCCGTTCCTTTCGTCTTTCTTTTCCAGCCGTACCACATGGCCTGAAGGACAACCAGGCACATGCAGGGGAGATAAAGCCGGCTGTAAAAGACAGGTTTTCTTGCCAAAAGCACACATTTTAATTCCTCCCAGATTCCCAGGACACAGGTTTTCCAGTCATCTGTCCCCCAGCGGACAAGACTGGAAATATAACCGGAGTGAATATCCAGAACCGACTTGATAACAGCGGCCATGATCCCATACAGCGCAGCACCTGCAATGAATATGATTACATGCGCTATTCCCTGTGACAGGGCATACCGGGAGTCCTGATTCATATAAAAAAGCAAAAATGAAAGAAGGACAAGGCAGATATAAAGAGGGACTATGGACTGATAAGAGCCAAAAGCCCACACCATCAGAGGGATCCCCGGAATCAGCCAGATACGTTCTTTTTGATATACGACTCTGGTAATACAGATGACCGACAGAATACACAATAAAATGGCAAAAGAGATCTCAAATGCCTGGAGAACAAAATGATACTGTTCGGCAAACACAGGAGCCGTAGTGAAAAGGGCCGGAAACAGATACAAAAAAATTTTGTAACGGCGGCTTTTACTGCACCAGCCATATACGGCAAAACTTAAGGCCAGGGCATTTGCCCAGATAAGGACGGCGGACAGAAAGCAGGATATGTAGGGGATCAGTCTGGACATACCAAAAAGGCGGCTGGTAAACGTAAGACCAAACCGATTGCTCCCGATCCACACATTCTGCATAAAATCCGGACGGAGAATCATGATCTCGCTGTCCAGAAAGATATTATCGTGGATGATCCTGTTTCCATAGGTAAACACAACAAAAAAGCCCAGCCACCAGAACAGATTTTTATACTCCTTTTTAAACTGTCTGAAATCTGAGGCAGGCATTTTTATATAAGCTGCGATTTTTGAATCCATATAAGGGTCCTCCTTTGTATCTGTCTGATCTGATAACAGAATTTACCCTCTGTTGCCATTTTCCCATAACAGATTGCGGATTACCGGTCCCTCAAATAGAGTGGTCAAAAAATCTATACATTTTTCCATATTTCTGAAACGCACAGAAAAGGCCGCCAGAACAGATGTGCTACGGCCGCTTTTTTCATGGGCGGATATATCCGGGATCCCGGAGAATTCTGATAAAGCTGTTGTAATTTTGAAAAGACATGTGCTATAATTAGATACAATCTTATAAAAATGTTTCGGGTCTGGCAACAGAGGGTAAATTCTGTTGCTAAACCACCAGTCCCAGTCTTTCCAGCTGACGCAGATGCTCGGAGCAGGTAGTCAGCAGATAGATCCGGGTCGTGTTGACAGAGCTGTGCCCCAGCACGTCTGCCAGTTTGACGATATCATGAGTAACTTTATAGAAAGTGACGGCAAAAAGATGCCGCAGATTGTGAGGGAATACTTTGGAGTGATCCACGTGAGCACAGGCACAGAGCCTCTTCATGGCCTTCCATATCTGATGGCGGGAGAGGCCGGTTCCGCTTTTGGCGAGAAAGATCTCGCCGGAGGCGATTTTTTGTTTTCCGGCATATTTCAGCAGTTTGCGGCATAATTTTCCTGACAGGAGGATGGTTCGGACCTTTCCCTTGAGCGCAATATCCGCCCGTCCTGCCCTGGCGGCTTCCACAGTCACATATTGTACCTCCGAGACCCGGATCCCTGTGGAACAGATTGTTTCCATCAGAAGCCCCAGCCAGTTTAAGCAGAGATCCGAGGCGGCTCTGAGAAGCTTTCCGTACTCTTCTTTTGTCAGTTCCCGGGAGGTCTCCCGAAACATTTTTCTCTGAATCTTGATAAACCTGGCCTTGCAGCCCTCCCAGCCCAGAAAGCGGAACAGACCGTTGAGAGCCGACAGTTTTCCATTGACCGTGGCGGGAGTTTTGCCCTGAGCCAGCAGATGATCTTTCCACTCTATGACCGCCTCTTTTGTCACTTCCCTTCCTTCCAGCCAGAGAACGAACCTGCAGACGTCCCGGATATATTTTTCAACAGTGGAAGATGAGCGTTCTTCCCTTCGAAGAAACTGGGTATAGGCGGCAACATGGGCTGAAGTCAGGATATATTTATTCATAATGGTCTCCATTCTTTCCGAGGTAGCTTTTTTTCAGGATCTCCAGAAATACTTTTGCGTATTTGGTCTGATGAATTTTCCGGCTGTATCCCGCCACAAGAGGATAGTAACAGGAAGGGTGATCAACAGAAAGGTAGAGCGGTGACAATGGATTCCTGAAATCCGCGTAATAGCTGGGAATAAATCCGACACCTACTCCCCTGGCGCATAATGTATTCATGGTATATGGGTTCCGCAGCTCAAGAATCTGTTTTGGGGTGATGTCTGCCTCCTTCAGCAATGTATCTTCAATTTTACGGTTGCGCTGATTTGAAGTAAATAAGAGAAACCGCTCGTCAGAAAAAGCCCGGATCCCGTCCGCGGTTATGTGTCTGTCTGATACAGAATCGAACTGTCCGGCAAATTTATGGTTCCGGCTGATCATAAAGCAGAGATGAACCTGACATAAGGTAATATAGGCGATTCCGGAACACGGTTCCGGCTGATTGACGATATAGATGTCCAGCTGTCCGTTTTTCAGTTTCTTTTCAAGTGAATCTGCATATTCTTCAAACAGCAGAACCTTTATCCTGGGAAACTGCTTTTTGAACTGGGGCAAAATCCGCGGAAGAAAATAGGAACCGGCCTGAAGCGAAAGACCAATCTTTAATTCCCCTTCCAGCTCTTCATCCGATGCGTTGATCTCAAGATTCATTTTATCATATAACCGGATCATGGAGCAGGCAGCTTCTATATATCTTTTTCCTGCCGGAGTTGCTGATACCTTACGATCCTGATAATAAAACAATTTTACATTCAGCTGGCTTTCCAGATTTTTGATGTATTTATTCAGTGCTGACTGAGTAATAAACAGTTTTTCTGCTGCCTTGGAATAACTCTTATATTTGTCTATTGCAAGGACATAATCTAATTCCTGAAAGTTCATAATCTCATCCCCCCATCATGGTATCAGCCTGATCTTTTTTTCCGTAAAAATCCTTAATAAGCGAAATAAATTTTTTCGTATAGTCGGGGATATAGACTCCTTTTTTATGTACAACGGACAGCTGAGATCCAAATCCCTCCAGCCCCAGTGTGAAAAATTCTACCTCCTGACCCGTATCATAGGAATTCCTGAAGGATTCTGACACAATGCCGATGCCGTAATCCACCATCACAAGGGACATGATCGTAGCCTTGCTTTTTGTCTCCAGAACATTCTTGATATTTACATGATAAGTATTGATCAGATGATTTGTAATGGTTCTCATACGGGGACCGTTGGTGGAAACGATGAAGGTCTCGTTCAACATATATTTTAAATCAATAAACGGATATCTGCTGTCTTTGGTTTTCGTGGAGTTTATGATTACCGGATTATTTTTATTGATGGCAAGAAGGGGCTCGTCTGTACTGATCACTTCGTATTCCAGTTCCTGGTGATAGATCGGAGTTCGGATGATCGCAATATCCAGACGATCCTCGGCTAGCATCTGTTCCAGGATATCAGCATGTTCTTCGGCAAATTTTACGGTTACTTCAGGATAATGTCTGTAGAAAGCGGGGAGCACATCGGGAAGAAATTCACTGCCTCTGGCCAGACCGAATCCGATCCGTATCATCCCGCGGCAGTCAGAAGAAAGATATAAAAGAGAGCGCGTCATATCGTCATAGATCTTAAGCATATTTCTGGCTGTTTCGATATAACATTCCCCTTCAGAAGTAGGGACGTACTTTCGGTTGATCCGTTTAAAAAGGACGACGCCCAATTCGGATTCTACCTTCTTGACACATAAGCTTAAGGCCGGCTGGCTGATCTTTAAATACTCGGCAGCCCCCGATATGGTCCCCTGTTCCGAAATCGCGATCATATAGCGTAATTCCTGTAACATATAACGATCTTCTCCTGTCTGCCGTGAAAAAAACTTATATATTGCATAAATAATAGGTGTTCGACTATTGAGTACACGTATTATATACTAAAAACATGCATAAGTCAACCCGGGTATCTGTAACATTATTTGGTATTTCTAACATATTTCTGATGACTTGTCAGCAGAAAGGAGGAACAATTGGGAACAGCTGTAGAAAAAATTTTCAGCAGAAAAGCAGGCAGAACGGTTCACTCCGGAGAAATCGTTACTGTGGAAGTAGACTGCTATATGATGCATGATCTGAACGGCCCTGTGGCACTGGATTATTTTGATCAGTTTCACGAGAAAGTGAAATCTCCTGAGAGAGGACTGATCTCCCTCTGTCATTTATCGCCTGCCCCTACTGCAGGAGCAGCAGATCATCACAAAAGGCTCCGGGATTTTGCAAAAGCGGCGGGCATGGATCTGATCGACACGGGAAAAGGAGTATGCCATCCGGCTGTTATAGAAAGCGGCAAGGTATTTCCCGGCTGCGTTGCAGTGGGAACCGATTCACACAGCGCACATTACGGGGCATTGAACTGTTTTAGCACCGCCATGGGAGCCTCGGAGATCGCAGTGATCATGGCCACGGACAAAACCTGGTTCCGTGTCCCCAGGACCATCTGCATAGAATTAAACGGCCAGCCAAAGGGATACGTCTGTGCCAAAGATATCGCCCTGGAGATCCTTCGGCGTCTGGGCGAAACAGGAGCCCTGTACACCTGTCTTGAATTTACCGGCAGTACCTTTGAATACTTATCTGTGGATGAGCGGTCCGTCATCGGAAATCTGATGATAGAGACAGGAGCCAAAGGCGCGATCATGCCTTGTGACCGAATCCTTGAACAGTGGCTTTCGCTGCGGGGAATCGGTTATGATCCGTCTCTTGCCGTGACTGCTGACCCGGATGCGGTCTACGAGAAAAAAATCTCCATAAATGTGGCAGAACTGGAGCCTCTGGTTGCAGTACCGCCGACCATGAATGAAGCCGTCCCCGTAAAATCTCTTGACCGGATACAAGTGGATCAGGTTGTCATCGGTTCCTGTACGAACGGCAATTACGGTGACTTTGAAATCGCAGCTTCTGTCCTGAAAGGGAAAAAAGTCCATGAAGGCGTCAGACTCCTGATCATCCCTTCTCTGGAAAGCACTGCTTTGAAAATGGCGGAAACAGGAATCTATAAAGATCTCCTCGATGCAGGAGCCGTCATTATTCCTCCCAGCTGCGGACCCTGTGCAGAGATGCACTGCGGACTCCTGGGCGCCGGCGAGACTGCTTTTGCCACTACAAACAGAAATATGGCCGGACGTATGGGAAGCCGGATGGCACAGGTATACATAGGATCTCCGGCAACAGCGGCCTTTACCGCCGTTTCCGGCTTCATCACAGTGGGAGGTGCATAAATAATGGTTGGAAGAGCTAGAATAATCGGCGATCACATAGGCGGAGACCAAATCATTTCAAGCGCATACCTGATCGGAAATATCAGGCTGGAAGAATTGACTGCACATGCTTTTGAAAGCTGCAGACCCGATCTTGGACCGACTTTAAAAGCCGGCGACATCATCGTGGCAGGAGAAAATTTCGGATGCGGATCATCGAGAGAATATGGAATCCTTCTGCTCAAGAGCGCAGGCATCTCCTGTGTCATAGCCAGAAGTTTTGCAAGAAACGGTTATCGTGCATGCATCAATCACGGACTTCTCCCCGTCGAATGTACGGTTTCCGTGGATGAGCTGGAAGAAATCTCTGTTGATGTGGAGCAGGGCATTGTCCGCACCAAAAACGGCAGGACTGCTTTCAGCAGATATCCGGAACAGATCTTAAAGATTATACGGGAAGGCGGTTTTATCAATTACTACAAAAAATACAGAAAAATAGATTTTTAACAGAAGGGAGGAAACACGTGTGACTACACAGGCAATGATCGCCGTTGCGATC
>CAJUJV010000035.1:29587-30452 GCA_910586845.1 uncultured Hungatella sp. | reverse complement strand
TTACGGTAATCCTTTTATTCAATCCCAAACTTCCCCGGGCCGTCGGTGCGGTTACCGGCGCCGTATTGATGATCTTATTTCAGATCACGGATGCGGGAACCGTATTCAAACAGTTTGCCGGAGACACCATCGTCCTGATGTTCGGAATGATGGTGGTGGGAGGTGCCCTGTTTGAGACAGGAATGGCCGCCCACTTCGGCAAAGTGCTTACAAAGATCACCGGCCGGTCGGAGACAGGCATCGTTCTGGCGATCCTGGTGTTCGGAGCCGTCGTGTCCGCCTTTGTGACTGCCAACAGCGCGTTCTTTATGTTCCTTCCGGTGGTGGTCAGCCTTGCGCTGGCAGCAGGTCTGTCTGTCCAGCGGGTGATCTGGCCATTTTCCGTGGCACTTCATATCGGGCAGATGATCACGCTGGTAGGCGGCAACGGCAATCTGATCAGCCAGAACTTTCTTCTTGAAATGGGTTATGAAGGCTGGGGATTCTTTGAGCTGACTCCTTACGCAGTCCTTCTTTTCCTGGTCGGAACACCTGCGATTCTGTTTATCGCTCTTAAGTTTTTAGTTCCTGACAGAGATTTTAAACCGTCCATGGCCGATGTGGGAGAGAGTGATTTCCCGGAAAAGATCAACGGAAAAATGGCAACCAGCGGGATCATCCTTCTGGCCGTCATGATCGTCATGATCATTAACCCCAAATGGTGTCCCCAGCACCTGACTGCCGTTATCGGAGCCCTTGCCTGTATGTTTACGGGCTGCCTGAATCAGAAACAGGCTCTCAAGGCAGTAGATTTTAACTGTCTGTTCATGGTTGCCGGTATGACGGGGATTGCAAAAGCATTTCAGAGCACAGGTATTCTGGAAAG
>CAJUJV010000035.1:27766-29577 GCA_910586845.1 uncultured Hungatella sp. | reverse complement strand
TTTTTACACCCATGCTGGTCTCTCTCGGAAAGACTTCTCCGTACCTGGTCATCATCGCCATCTACCTGTTTGCGGCCATCATGACCCAGTTTATGAACAACTCCGCCCTGGTTACCATCCTCACACCCATAGCCCTTACTCTTGCCACACCTATGGGGATACCCGCAAAAGCGCTGGCCGGAATCGTTCTCGTGGGAAGCTACAGCTGCAATGCCACACCCATGGCTACCGGTACCTCTGCCGCCACAATTGAGATCGGCGGATATTCTATCATGGAGTGGTTTAAAATGGGGCTTTTCCAGCTGGCCTACTCGATTGTCGCCGCATTGATCTATATTTTCATATTTATCAAAGTATAAGGATCACGTTTCGGCTTCCGTAACTGTCCGGGAGCCGAAAGTCTCAGTTTACATACAGGAGAACACAATATGTCAGTATATGAGATTTCTGAAAAAATTTCTTTGATGGACCTGTCGGAAATAAAATACTGGGGGTACTTCCACGCAGGCGGAAAGTATGTACATACGGAAAGCCCCAGAGCAGAGGGAGAAAACACTTCGCCTGTGAAACACATCATGCAGGGACAGCTGTATGCGGAAGTGTATGTTCCCTATCATGTGACAAAAAAATTTCCTGTCATCTTTCTCCCTGGAAATAATCAGACCTCCCTTACCTGGAAAAACACTCCGGATGGACGCAAGGGCTGGGCTCAGTATTTCTGGGAACACGGCTATGTCGTATATCTGGTCGATGTTCCTTTCAGAGGACGAGCCGATGCGTTCATGGAGGAAGACCAGAAAAAACAACAAAGCCATGCAGCTGGCCATGAAAGAAGCGGCTGCCCCTCTGTTTGAAAAGACCGGACCGGCTGTTGTGATCACCCACTCCCAGTCAGGACCCTTCGGATGGATCATGGCGGATACCTGTCCTGGAATGGTAAAAGGGATGGTACAGCTGGAGCCCAAAGGCCCTCCGTTTCATGATGATTCCAAAAGAAGAAGCGAAAACGCAGTGTGGGGGCTTACGGAGATCCCTCTCCATTATGTGCCAGAAGTGCAGGATCCCTCTGAGCTCAGGAGAGAATCTGTCCGTCAGCTTCCCAACCTGTCTGATGTTCCCATCATGATCATGACAGGGACGGCATCCAAGCATGCCCGCTATGATCATCTTACGGCAGATTATCTGAGACAGGACGGGGTGAAACATGTAAAACATATGAAACTGGCAGATGCCGGTTTATACGGAAACGAACATATGATCATGATCGAGAAGAACAATCTGGAAGCGGCAGCTCTTGCACTGAACTGGATAGAAAAAACCATTAATTAAAAATGATGAAGGAGACGTCTATGAACAGCCATGTATTCACACCTATAAAGATAGGTCCCGTAACCATCAAAAACCGCATCGCACTGCCATCCATGTGTGTATTTTTCTGTGATCCCGACGGACACATGAATGATACATTTTATGATTATGTCGAAGAGAGGGTCCGGGGCGGCGCAGGCCTTGTCATCATACCCGGAAGCCCCCACGGAAAAGTCAGTAAGGGCCGGCCGGCTCTTTCAGATGACTCCTACATTCCGGACTAGGAAAAACTGGCCGCAGTCACCCACAAATATGGCGCTTCCTTATTCTGTCAGCTCCATCCTGCCAAATTCCAGGCCGGGAGAGGCATGGAGGTGGAAACTCCCATGGATTATTCCGAAAAACAGCTGTCCACATTGATCCGAAGCTACGCCGAATGCGCCAGACGATGTCAGAAAGCAGGAGCAGACGGCGTGGAGATCCACGGAGGCCACGCCCATGAA
>CAJUJV010000035.1:16049-27756 GCA_910586845.1 uncultured Hungatella sp. | reverse complement strand
TTCTACAATTTCAGAACAGACGGGTACGGGGGAGATGCCAGAGGCAGAGCCAGACTTCCCTATGAGATCATTCAGGCCATCAAGGAACTCTGCGGAAAGGACTATCCCGTTATCATGCGCATCAGCGGCAACGAATATGTGGAAGGCGGCAGAGATATAAAAGACAGTGCAGAAATCTGCAAGATTCTGGAAGGTGCAGGTGTGGATGCCATCCACGTCACCGCCGGGATGCCTGCCTCCGACGGATACATTTCCGCTCCCATGGATGTGGAAGATGCGTTCAACGCGGAAGCTGCCGTATATATGAAATCTCAGGTTTCCGTCCCTGTCATCGCCGTAAACAGGATCGTCGATATCGCTGAGGCAGAAGCCGTCATCGCCGGCGGAAAGGCCGATATGGTGGCCATGGCCAGAGCGCAGCTGGCAGATCCTGAACTGGTAAATAAGGCACTGGGACTGTGTGATGACCCGGTCCGCAGATGTCTTGGCTGCAATCAGGGCTGCCGTGATGCCGCCGTCTACAAGAAGATCGTCTGTATGCAGAATCCGTTTCTTGGCTTCTCACGGGAAAGGATCCTCGCCCCTGTTACGAAGCCAAAAAAGATCCTGATCGCCGGCCCGGCTGGTCTTGAGATGGCGGTAGATCTGGTAAAACGCGGATATCTGCCTGAAATCTGCGAAAAAGCGCCTGTACCCGGCGGATTGATCCGGCTTGCTGCCAGGACTCCCAAAAAAGAAAATCTCAACAGCATAACCGAGTACCGGGTGGACTATCTTAAGAAACACGGTGTGGATATCCGCTGCAATACTTTGGTGGATGCCGGGCTGATCGCCGCAGAAAAACCGGATGTGGTGGTAGTCGCAACAGGCAGTGTCCCGGTTGTCCCGTCAATCCCGGGAATCCGCGGACAAAAGGTCTGGCTCTGTGATGACGTGCTGGAGGGGAGCATTCCTGACGGAGAGCATGTGGCAGTCCTTGGAGGCGGCCTGATCGGCTGCGAGATCGCTGATCTTCTGGCAGCCATGGGAAAAAGGGTGGAGCTGATCGACATGATCACAAAGCTTGCTCAGGATCTGAACCCTTCCAGGAGACGTTTTATGCTGGAACGTATGAGCCTCCTTCCCATCAATTATCACCTGGGTAAGAAAGTAACGGGTATCGATCTTCCCGAAGTCAGGATCCTGAATGAAGACGGCGTCTCAGATCTTATAGGAGATATCGATGCCCTGGTGGTCTGTGCAGGACGCAGACCGGTGGACGATCTCATGAAGCTTTCCGAAACGTTTCCGGAGATCAGATTTGTAAATATAGGGGATTCCAGAAAAGCAGGCCTTGCATTAAACGCAATACATGAAGCTGCCGTGACGGCATGTACCCTGTAATACAGGCCAAAACACGCTCCATGGCCCAGAGCCTGCTGGAATCAGGGGAGGTATTATGGATATACTGCTGACATTATCTGCCGCTGCGCTGGCAGGGATGCTGTTTTACAAGATCAAAATTCCGGGCGGACTTCTTGTGGGCGGAATCGTCGGGACCCTGCTTTTTTCCCTGACTTTTCAGAAGGCCCATATGCCCTATGCCGCAAAATTTTTTTCACAGGTCGCCACAGGTGCGTTTATATCCAGTTCCGTGTCCCGCAGCGACATCAGAAAAATCATCGAAAACTTACCGGTAATCCTTATTCAGATCAGTTCCTTTCTGATCCTGAATCTGCTGCTGGGCGGGCTTCTCTTCTTTATCAGTGATATGGATCTGCTGACTGCTATGATGTGCGCCATACCGGGAGGGCTGTCAGACGTTCCTCTGACTGCTTCCGATATGGGAGCCGACGTCAGCTCTGTTGTCGTTCTTCAGTTTATACGGTCCTGTGTTGGAATCGGGATCTTCCCCATGTGGATCCTGCATGTAAGCCGGGGAGGCAGGCCGGAATCCGATAAAAAAACGGTCAGAAAACAGGAAAGACATATGAAGCCGGCAGGGTAACCGCACTTTTGGGACTGGCCGCAGTCTGCGGCTATATCGGCAGGCTCCTGTCCGTTCCTGCGGGACCTCTGGTATTTTCCCTGGCAGGGGTGCTGGCATACAATCTGCTATTTACGCCTGTCCCCCTGCCTCCTGTCATCAAGCGTGCTGCCATGGTCCTGTCCGGCGCATATATCGGATGTTCCATCGGCTATGACGCTCTGATTCGGATCCCCCGCCTCTTTCTGCCGGCCCTCGTGATCTGTCTCGGCTACATGATCAATGCGTATCTGACCGGCATGGTGATCCACAAAACCTTTTCTGTTTCAGTGAAGGAATCCATGCTCATCATGTCTCCGGCCGGAGCCAGCGATATGGCTCTGATCTCTGCCGATATGGGAGTAAACAGCACCCTTCTGATCGTAGCTCAGATACTCAGGCTGGTGGCGGCAGCATCCGTATTCCCGCAGATCATATATTTTTTATGCACGGCTGTTACATAACAACACAAAACAGTATCGAAGGAGGTATTCTATGAGGATTGACACAACAAAATGTATCGGATGCGGAAAATGTGTCCAATACTGTATGCTTAAATGTATTAAAAAAAGCGGGACCGGGAAAACATGTGTCATCGACGAGGAGGAATGTGTAGACTGCGGCGTCTGTAAACGCGCACAGGTCTGTCCGGCAGATGCCATCTTTATGCCGGATGAGTGTTTTGAATATCCTCGTGCAATCCGCATGCAGTTCAGCGACCCGGGCGTCCAGCATCCCAATCTGAAAGCCTGGGGACGAGGCACAGAGGAAGCCAAGACCAATGATGTGACAGGAAAATTTTCCAGAGGAGAGTATGGGCTGCTGCTGGAATTCGGACGCCCGTGTACAGGGACCCGCCTGACAGAGGTAGAGAAAGTAACGGTGGCCATGAGCGCTCTCAAGATTCCTATCATAAAAGATAATCCGCTCTACGGCCTTCTGAAAGAAGACGGAAGCGGCCGTTTTAAAGAAGAGTTTGTTCATGAAAAAGTGCTCTCTGCGATTTTGGAACTGAATATGAAGGAAGATGAGCTGGAGACAATTATGAAAACTCTGATGCCCATATTGGATACGGTGGATACCGTAGTTTCCGTGGGCCTGGTCACCCGCTTTGCTGAAGACGGCTCTCTTCCTGTGGCAGATAAATTAAACAATATGGGCTTTACCGTACGTCCAAATGCAAAAATCAATGTAGGATTAGGCCGTCCCCTTATGGATTAAACAGCAAAGAACAGGAGGTAAACTGTTATGAGTCATTCTCTTCACCGCTATGGAACCGAAGAAGATCTGAAAAATGATTTCTGTATGTATGCCAGATGTGCAAAGGGAGTCAACAGAGACCACCCGGGAGAAAAATTAAAAAAGATCCTGGATATCTATCAGTCCGTGCATTTCGTAAATTTTGGTTCCAGCCATGCAGGGCGCAGTTATATCAACGGATTAGATATAGAGGAATACAGAAAATCCCTGGACCATTCCTATGGAATCATCATTAATTTTTCAGAGAGAGAGGCCGTTAAAAATGTTCTTGCCAGGCTGAAGGAAGAGGATCTGGGAATTTCCATAGTCGTCAGCGGATTGATCGATGAGGTACGGTCCATCTGCAGCGAGGTCGGATTAAAACCTCACACGGCAACTCTTTCACTGGGGATCTTCGGAAAGAAAGAAAAACTCCCCGATGATCATGTAATAAAACTGATCACCATGTGCGGTCATTCTCTGATCGGGGCGCCGTTAGTAGAAAATTGCTGTGAGAAGGTCCGGAAAGGGACCATGACGGCAGAAGAGGCAGCCGACGTCATCGCCCGCCCCTGCACCTGCGGAATCTTTAATGTGGTCCGGTGTGCGGAGCTGATCCGTAAACAGCCGGCAGAATAAACCGGCCAAAAACATGGAATACCCCCTATGTCATATGTAAATTCTGTAAAGAAGAGCATAGACAAAACTTAAAAACTTATCTATAATATAGTAGGAAAACATTAATCATCGGACATAAGGGGGAGAAACAAACTGTGAAAAAACTAACCTGGAATGAGCAGCTTAATATAGGGGTGGATGTGGTCGACAAGGCCCATGCCAGACTCTTCAAGATCGTGGGAAAGCTGATCGATCTTGTGGAGTATGAGGCAAACTGTGAAAATGCCTGCAAGGAGAGCATCCGGTTCCTGGAAGATTATACCATGAAGCATTTTTTGGAAGAAGAGGCTTATATGCGTTCCATCCATTATAAGGGATACGAAAAGCACAAAAAGCTCCATGACGATTTCAGAGACACCACACTTGTCTCCCTGAAAAAGTATCTGGAGAAATCCGAGTATTCTGCCATGTCAGTACAGCGTTTTATCAGCGTCCTTATCGGCTGGCTCACCGGACATATCATGATGGAAGACCAGGCAATTGCAGGAAATGTACAGGCAGATCAGGTTTATGACGTGTCCTCGGAAACACCCGTGGTGTCCGGCGCGGTCAACCAGGCCATGCAGGATGTCTTTCACCTGGAGGCCAGACTGGCGGATGCAGACTATAACGGAAGCAACATCAGAAAAGGATACTACTACAGGCTGTGTTATAATATGGATGACGGAGGAAAGGTGCAGCTGCTTCTGGTGATCGAGGAACAGCTGGCCCGCCGCGGAGTCGGATTGATGCTGGGATTATCTGCCATGCATAAGCCAAATATGGTCAGGGATGCCTCCATGCAGATCGTGGAACAGTTTTTCCATCACCTGGGCAAGCTGTTCAAATCCGAAACCGAATATCTGCTTGAGAAAGAAGAACTGCTGACCAAAGACGAGTTCCGCGAAGATTTTATGACCAGATATCCGTGTCGGCTGCTGTTCGAAACAAGGCTTGGGAATTTTGTATTCTGCGCCCGAAAGTGGGAAGTCAGGAAACGGAAAGCCGCTGTCTGAGATCCCGCAACATTTACCGAGGAGGCCGCCTTTATGCAGCTTGAAAATGACCTTGGCCGTGACCGGATCCGGACGCTGGTGTTCCGTCTGGCCATTCCGTCCATGCTGGCTCAGTTTGTCAGTGTTTTTTACAGTATTGTGGACCGTATGTATATCGGAAATATCCCTCAGACCGGAGAACTGGCTCTGGCAGGAGTGGGAGTCTGCGGTCCCGTGGTCACTCTGATCTCTTCTTTTTCCGCCCTGGCAGGTTTCGGCGGCGCGCCTCTTCTGAGCATCCGCATGGGAGAGAAGAACCATCGGGCCGCCAGCCAGGTAGTGGCCAACAGCTTTATGATGCTGGCAGTTATGGGGGCAGTGCTGACTGTTGTTTCCTATGCCATGAAAGATCATCTTCTCAGATGGTTCGGGGCAAGCGAAGCCATCTTCCCCTATGGGGACAGATATATCTCCGTGTACCTGGCAGGGACCGTATTTGCCCTGTTTTCATCCGGCATGAACCAGTTTATCATCTGTCAGGGATTCGCCAGAGTCGGGATGAAATCGGTCATGCTGGGAGCGGTGCTCAATCTGCTTCTGGATCCGGTGTTCATCTTTGCCTTGGATATGGGAGTGGCCGGGGCCGCACTGGCTACCGTAATCTCCCAGGCAGCCTCGGCCGTCTTTGTCTTAAGTGTGCTTTTTGGAAATAAGGTTCCGGTGAAAATCACCTTCCGCGGTTACTCCTGGGGAGTGTGCAGGCAGATCCTGAAGCTGGGCTTTTCTCCTTTCGTGATCATTGCCTTCGATAATATCCTGATCATCACCATGAACATGGTCCTTCAGGGCTATGGAGGACCGGAGAGAGGAGACATGATGGTGACCTGCGGAACCATCATGCAGAGCTTTATGCTGATGATCACCATGCCCCTGGGCGGGATCACCGCAGGAACCCAGTCTATCCTGGGATATAACTACGGTGCAAAAAGGATCAAGAGAGTACGTCAGGCAGAAAAGGAGATCTTAAAAACCGCCGTGGCATTTACCCTGGTTATGATGATCCTGGCCCAGACTGCCGGAAGATATTTCGCCCTGATCTTCACCCGCAATCCGGAGTATGTGAACATGTCCGTGAGAGCTATCCGGATCAGCACTCTGATGATCGTACCCCTGGCCTTTCAGTACACATTTGTGGATGGCTTCACCGGCATGGGCATCGCCGGAGCCGCCATCTCCCTGTCATTTTTCAGGAAGGCCCTGTTTTTTATCGTAGTCCTCCTTCTTCCCAGGCTGTTCGGAGTGGAGGCCGTATTCTGGACGGAGCCTGTGATCGATCTGATCGCCGCCTCTGTCTCTACCGCCTTTTATCTGACCTGCAGCGGACGGATCCTGAAAAAACGGCTTCTGGAACATAAAACATCTTCATGAGATACCTGTCAGATCCCGGATGATCTCTCCTGCCATGAGCAGTCCTGCCACAGGAGGAACGAAAGAGATGCTGGCCGGAACAGGCCGCCGGCCCTCAGTCTCTTCCCCTCCGGAAGCCGGTTTTTGGGGGATTTCTTTCGAATAAACCACTTTCAGTTCTGATATGCCCCTGTGTTTCAGCTCACGCCGCATGACTCTGCACAGAGGGCATACGGAAGTGCGGGAGATGTCGTCCACCTGAAAAAGTTCCGGGTGAAGCTTATTTCCGGTTCCCATGGAAGATATGAGAGGAATTCCCCTGAGAGCCCCGTACCCGGCCAGAGCCAGTTTGGCCGACACGGTATCTATGGCGTCTGCCATGTAATCAATGGAAGAGGGAAATGTAGAAAACAATGCTTCCAGATTCTCCGGCATCACAAAGATCTCCCTGGTCTCCACCACGGCTCCGGGATGAATATCCAGGATCCGTTCCTTCATCACATGAGTTTTATACCGGCCCACCGTGCTGTGATATGCGATACTCTGCCGGTTGATATTGGTAAGAGATACTCTGTCGGGATCCACCAGGATCAGACGTCCCACCCCGCTGCGGGCCAGAGCCTCGATACAGTGAGAGCCTACGCCGCCTACTCCGAAGACGGCTACCACCGACTTTTTCAGCCTTTCCAGTTTTTCCTGTCCGATCAGAAGTTCTGTTCTTGAAAATTCATGCATAAAAATTCCTTTCTTATTTAAAACTGATCCTGTAAGATTCCCGTAAACAGTAACGGTATGAGAATTATACATGAACCGGATAAAAAAGTAAACTTCCCTTTTCCTTCAAAGGGATGTATACTGTCTATATATGTCATTGAGAGGAGTCTAACAGCCATGAACCAAGGTTTTATCAGAACAGCCGCCATTACCCCAAAGATCAGAGTGGCCGATCCGGAATACAATGCTTCTCTGATCCTTCAGTCACTGTCCCATGCCGCCGATGAGCATGTTAAGATCGCCGTATTTCCGGAACTGTGCCTTACAGGATACACCTGCGGAGATCTGTTTCTCCAGAACAGCCTTTTACAGAGCGCCAGAGCCCAGCTGAAACGGATCCTTCTGGCCACAGAATCCTACGATGTCATCGCCTTTCTGGGGCTTCCCTGGGAACACAACGGCAAACTTTACAACACTGCCGCCGTCATCCATGCCGGAAAGCTTTTAGGTCTGGTCCCCAAGACCCATATCCCCAACTATTCGGAATTTTATGAGCTGCGCCACTTTACCCCGGCAGGAGAAAAGACCGTCTATACGGACTGGGAAGGACAGAAAATACCTATGGGGACCCGACTTCTGTTCCGATGCAGCACTGTGCCTGATCTTACTCTGGCTGCGGAGATCTGCGAAGACCTGTGGGCTCCCTGTCCTCCCAGCATCGGTCATGCCTGCGCAGGAGCCACGGTGATCGCCAACTGTTCTGCCAGCGATGAGACCGTGGGGAAAGACATTTACCGCACATCCCTTGTATGCGGACAATCTGCCCGTCTTGTATGCGGATATATTTATGCAAGTGCAGGAGAAGGGGAATCAACCCAGGATCTGGTCTTCAGCGGCCACAACCTCATAGCCGAGAACGGAACCTGTCTTGCAGCCTCGAAAAGATTCGGTCACGAGACCATCTGCGGAGACCTTGATCTGGAGCGTCTGGTCAGTGAGCGCCGGCGCATGAACACCTATCCCGCCCATTGGCCGTTTGCGCAGGAACCTTATATGGTTATCGAATTTTCTCTCCGGTCTGATCCTGTCGTGCTGAACCGCTATATTGATCCGGCTCCTTTTGTTCCTCATGACAGGGAAACACGCAACAGACGGTGCGAGGAGATCCTGACGATCCAGTCCATGGGACTGAAAAAACGGCTGGAACACACCGGTGTCACTCATGCGGTCCTGGGAATCTCCGGCGGCCTGGACTCCACCCTGGCCCTTCTGGTCACAGCCAGGGCCTTTGATATGCTGAACATCCCAAGAGATCACATCCATGCCATAACCATGCCCTGCTTCGGAACCACGGACAGAACCTATCAGAATGCATGCTCCATGACCAGGTGTCTGGGGGCAGAACTTCGGGAGATCGATATGAAGGAATCGGTGCTGAACCATTTCAGAGACATCGGGCATGACCCTTCGGACCACGATGTAACCTATGAGAACAGCCAGGCAAGAGAGCGGACTCAGATCCTTATGGATGTGGCCAATCAGGTAGGAGGCCTGGTCATCGGGACAGGAGACATGTCGGAACTGGCTCTGGGCTGGGCCACCTACAACGGTGATCACATGTCCATGTACGGGGTCAATTCCTCCGTCCCCAAAACTCTGGTGCGCCACCTGGTCCGGTACTATGCAGATACCTGTACGGAGACAGAGCTGGCATCGGTTCTTCTGGATGTCCTGGATACTCCTGTGAGTCCGGAACTGCTTCCCCCGGAGGACGGAGCCATCTCCCAGAAAACAGAGGATCTGGTAGGCCCTTATGAGCTTCACGACTTTTTCCTGTACTATATCCTTCGTTTCGGATTCAGTCCTGCCAGGATCTTTTTCATGGCCAGACAGGCTTTTGACAAAGAATATGATGCCGAAACTATTTTAAAATGGCTGAAAGTTTTCTATCGCAGGTTCTTCAGCCAGCAGTTTAAACGCTCCTGTCTGCCCGACGGTCCCAAGGTAGGCTCCGTGGCCGTATCTCCCAGAGGCGATCTCCGGATGCCCAGCGATGCCTGCAGCCGCCTGTGGCTTCAGGAAGCGGAGGCGCTGATATGATCAGCAGCACGGCCAATCCTCACATAAAACAGACCACAGCCCTGGTTAAAAAAGCCAGATATCGAAAAGAGACCGGTCTTTTTGTGGTGGAGGGGCCTAAAATGTTTGGGGAGCTGCCTGCCGACAGGATCCGCCAGGTCTTTGTGACGGAATCATTTCTTAAGGACCCTGCTTACAAAAACATGCCGGACCATATTCCTGATATGGAAGTGGTGACCGAAGATGTGATGAAGGCCATGTCGGATACTCAGACTCCCCAGGGGATCCTGGCAGTTGTGAGACAGTACCGTTATTCCATGGCTGACCTGAAAAACACTCCGGGGCGGTCCCTTCTTATGATCCTGGAGACCATCCAGGACCCGGGCAATCTGGGCACCATCCTCCGGGCAGGGGAGGGGGCGGGGATCACAGGAGTGATCATGGACCAGAATACCGCCGACATCTACAATCCCAAAGTGATCCGCTCTACCATGGGTTCCATATTCCGGGTTCCTTTTCTCTATACAGATGATCTTCCGGAAACTCTTCAGGTCCTGAAGAGTCAGGGGATCCGTCTCTTTGCCGCCCACCTGGACGGGGAAGGGGCCTATGACCAGGAAGATTACAGAAAGGATACGGGATTTCTTATCGGCAATGAGTCCAGAGGACTGTCCCATGAGACCGCTGTCCTGGCGGACCGGCTCATAAAAATTCCCATGGCGGGACAGGTGGAATCTCTTAATGCTGCTATCGCTTCCTCCATCCTGATGTTCGAGGCTGCCAGGCAGCGTCGGAATGCTTAAGAGAATCTTCAGGAACCTTCTGTTGAAGAAATCCTGATTTTTGAGTATAATAGAGTTAACCGATGATATTTACAGGAGAAAAGGAGGGATCGTATGACTTCTGCATACTGGCTTATTGCGTTTGTCATCCTGGTGGTAATCGAAGCCGCCACCCTTGCCCTTACTACAGTCTGGTTCGCAGGCGGCGCCATAGCTGCATTCCTGCTATCTCTCGCCGGAGCCGGCACCAACGCTCAGCTGTCTGTGTTTGCGGTTGTCTCTTTTGTGCTTTTGTTTTTCACAAGGCCCTGGGCCATGCGCCACGTGAACAGCCATGCCACAAAAACCAATGCAGACAGCCTGATCGGCAGACAGGCGAGAGTTACTGAGGAGATCAATAACCTTTCGGGCACCGGTTCCGCCGTTATCAACGGGCTGGAGTGGACGGCCCGGTCAGAGAAAGACGACAGCGTTTATCCCGTAGATGCTGTAGTGGAAATCTGTGCCATACGGGGAGTGAAACTGATTGTAAAAAACGTGCAGGAGGTATGATATGATGGGATTTTTAATGGGATTTACAGGCTTTATTGTTCTGGTGATCATGATCTTGATCATCCTGGCTTCCTGTGTTAAGATCGTTCCTCAGGCTCAGGCCATGGTGGTGGAGCGCCTGGGCGCTTACAAGGCTACCTGGTCCGTAGGGCTTCATGTAAAGGCTCCTTTTATCGACCGCGTCGCCAAGAGAGTGATCTTAAAGGAACAGGTCGTTGACTTTGCGCCTCAGCCGGTGATCACCAAGGATAATGTCACCATGCGTATCGACACGGTAGTATTTTTTCAGATCACGGATCCCAAGCTGTTTACTTACGGCGTGGAGAATCCGATCATGGCCATCGAGAACCTGACGGCCACCACTCTCAGAAACATTATCGGCGATCTGGAGCTGGATCAGACTCTGACATCCAGAGAGACGATCAATACCAAGATGCGGGCTTCTCTTGATGTGGCTACAGACCCCTGGGGAATCAAGGTAAACCGTGTGGAGCTTAAGAATATTATTCCGCCTGCCGCTATCCAGGATGCCATGGAGAAGCAGATGAAGGCGGAGAGGGAACGGCGTGAAGCCATCCTTCGGGCAGAAGGCGAGAAAAAATCCACCATACTGGTCGCAGAAGGCAAGAAGGAGTCTGCTATCCTGGATGCAGAGGCCGATAAACAGTCGGCCATCCTCCGGGCGGAAGCCGAAAAGGAGAAGCGTATCAAAGAGGCCGAAGGTCAGGCCGAGGCCATTTTAAAGATTCAGCAGGCTACAGCCGAAGGAATCCGGTATATCAAGGAGGCCGGCGCCGACGATGCCGTCCTTCAGTTAAAAGGTCTGGAGGCTTTTGCCAAAGCTGCCGACGGCAAGGCTACCAAGATCATCATCCCCTCAGAGCTTCAGAGTCTGGCCGGCCTGGTAGCCTCTGTAAAGGAACTGGCAAAGGACTGACCGGGTAATGATCTCTTCGAAACTTAATCTTGATCCGGCAAAAGATTACGGTCTGGTACTGGAAGGCGGAGGAGCCAAGGGCTCTTATCAGATCGGAGCGTGGAAGGCTCTTAGAGAGGCAGGGATCTCCATAAAGGGGATTTCCGGCGCCTCTGTAGGAGCCTTAAATGGCGCTCTGATCTGTATGGATGATCTGGAAACCGCAGAATATATCTGGGAAAATATCAGTTATTCCAGAGTCATGGATATTGATGACAGTATTATGGAAAACATGCGGACTAAAAACTTAAAGGCCATCGATATGGGCCTTCTGGTGTCGGAGGCCAAAAAAGTGCTGAGG
>CAJUJV010000035.1:15760-16039 GCA_910586845.1 uncultured Hungatella sp. | reverse complement strand
TGACATCACCCCTCTCCGGAAACTGATCAGTTCCGCCATCGACGAAGAAAAGATCCGCAGCTCCGGACGGGAGCTGTATATTACAACCTATTCTGTCAGCGACAGACAGCTGCTGACGATCAACACCGTAGAACTTCCTCCCGGTGAGATCGGCGATATGCTCATGGCCAGCGCGTTTCTTCCTGTATTTAAAACCGAAAAACTGAGAGGAAGACGCTATCTGGATGGGGGAGCCATTGATAACGTTCCCCTTGATATTTTTCTGGATAAGGGATATGA
>CAJUJV010000035.1:9754-15750 GCA_910586845.1 uncultured Hungatella sp. | reverse complement strand
AGGGAGACATAGGGGATATGCTCATGGCAAGCGCATACCTTCCCCTGTTCAAATCGGAGAAGCTGGGAGGGAAAAGATACCTGGACGGAGGCGGCTGGAACAATGTGCCGGTGGGGATTCTGCTGGACGCGGGGTACAGGGACATTATCATCATCCGCATCTACGGCCTGGGCCACGATTCCGAAAAAAGCGCGGAGATACCGGAGCATACCCATGTCTATCATATCGCTCCCCGGCAGAATCTGGGGGGGATCCTGCAGTTTGACAAAAAACAGGCGAGAAAGAATATGAAGCTGGGCTACTACGATGCCCTCCGTCTCCTCTACGGTCTGGAGGGCCGGTGGTACTATATCCATGCCCCGGAACCGGAAGAGTTGTATTTCCGTCAGCTGACCGCACAGACAGATCTTCTGGAAAGGCTTCTCCCTCCGGAATTGACTGCCTCCCTGGCAGATGAAAAAGATCTGCTTCCTGGCTTCCGATATTATACAGAAGTGATCTTTCCCCGCCTTGCCAGAAAATGGAAGCTGAAAGAAGACTGGAACTACAGGGAACTATACCTGGGGATTCTGGAAAATGCTGCCAGAAGCCGGAGAATCAGCCGCTTTTGTGTCTATACCCCGGAAGAACTGACGGAAAAAATATACTTGCACGATCATCGATTCTAATCTATAATCCTGTATAAAAATACCAAAAAGAAACGAGAGAGGAACTGGAAATGAATTTAAAGGGAAGGCATTTTCTTACGTTAAAAGATTATAGTCCGGAAGAAATCCGATATCTTCTGGATCTGGCTGCGGATTTAAAGGAAAAGAAAAAGAAAGGGATCCCCGTAGACATCCACAGAGGGAAAAATGTGGCTCTCATCTTTGAAAAGACCAGCACCAGAACAAGATGTGCTTTCGAGGTAGCTGCCCATGACCTGGGGATGGGAACCACCTATCTGGATCCTTCCGGCTCTCAGATCGGCAAAAAGGAAAGCATCGCCGATACGGCCAGAGTCCTGGGACGCATGTATGAAGGCATCGAATATCGGGGATACGGGCAGGAGATCGTGGAAGAGCTGGCAAAACATGCAGGGGTTCCTGTATGGAACGGTCTCACCAATGAATACCATCCGACCCAGATGCTGGCGGATCTTCTGACTATCCGGGAACATTTCGGAAGATTAAAAGGACTCCGGCTTGTATATATGGGAGACGCCCGGTATAATATGGGAAATTCTCTCATGATCGCCTGTTCCAAGATGGGGCTGGATTTTGTCGCCTGTGCCCCGGGCAGGTATTTTCCGTCAGAGGCGCTGGTCAGAGAATGCCGGGAATATGCCTCCGAATCAGGAGCCTCCGTCACCCTCACAGAGAATGTGGAGGAAGGGACCAGAGGCGCTGATGTGATCTACACCGATGTGTGGGTTTCCATGGGAGAGCCTGACTCTGTGTGGGAAGAGCGGATACGGGAACTGAGTCCCTACAAAGTGACAAAAGCCGTTATGGACAACGCAGGTCCAAAAGCCGTCTTTCTCCACTGTCTGCCTGCTTTTCACGATCTGAAGACCACCATCGGACAGGAGATGGGGCGGCGCTTCGGCATCGGAGATATGGAAGTAACCAATGAAGTGTTCGAATCTCCTCAGTCGAAAGTATTTGATGAGGCCGAGAACCGTATGCACACCATCAAGGCGGTGATGGCTGCCACATTAGGAGAGTAAGATCATGTATGGACGGGGAAAAAGAAAAAGTCCGAGAAATACCACTCTGATCCTGGACTGGCTGCATATCATTACCGGAGTTCTTGTAGTGATCATGGCAGTGGTGGCCTTTGTCGATCCGGAAGATAATATGGTCCTGTTCCCCATTATCTTTTTTCTGGCAGCCGTACTGAACATGGTCAACGGCGTTTACCGGTACCGGCAGAGCGGACGCAATAAGAAAAAAAAGGTTCTGGCTCTGGGACTCATTCTGATCGCGGTGTTTCTTCTGATCGTAACGATCATCAGCGGCATCAGTATCTGGAGGTAGTAATATGAAATCAGAGATCATCAGGCTTTTAAAGAGCTCCCGGGACTTCCTGTCCGGTCAGGACTTAAGCCGGCAGCTGGGAGTGTCCCGGACAGCCGTCTGGAAGATCATAAAACAACTCCAGAGCGAAGGCTACCGGATCGAAGCCGTACAGAACAGAGGATATCGTCTGGTGGAGTCCGGAGACGTGATGACGGCTCCGGAGCTGAAAAGCTGTATCACGGGAAACCTCATAGGCAGAGATATCATCTGTTTTGAAAAGACGGATTCCACCAACGCCAGGGCCAAACATCTGGCCGAAGAGGGAGCCGGGGAAGGAACTTTAGTGGTGGCGGAATCCCAGAATGCCGGCAAAGGCCGGCGGGGAAGAAGATGGACCTCTCCTCCAGGAACGGGTATCTGGATGAGCCTGATCTTACGACCGGATATTCCTCCGTCAAAAGCTTCCATGCTGACTCTTGTGGCTGCCCTTGGAGTGTCGGAGGGTATCGAAAAAGCGGCCGGAATCAGAGCGGAGATCAAATGGCCCAATGACCTGGTGATAAACGGCAAAAAAATCTGCGGGATCCTGACAGAGATGTCCACAGAACTGGACAGCATCCAATATGTGGTGGTAGGGATCGGGATCAACGTAAATATGGAACAGTTCCCGGAAGAACTCTCCTCCACCGCCACCTCCCTCTGTCTGGAATCGGGGCAGAGATTGTCCCGGGGGCAGATCCTGGGAGCCGTGGCCCGGAGTTTTGAACATTATTACAGTGAATTTCTGGGAAAAAAAGACCTGGCATTTCTCCAAAAGCCCTATGAAGAGCGGCTGGCCAATCTGGGCAGACCGGTGACGGTCATGGATCCGGCAGATTCCTACAGCGGGATCTGCCGGGGGATCGACCGGGAGGGAGAACTACTTGTGGAACGGGAAGACGGCCGTCTGTGCCGCGTACTCTCCGGAGAAGTGTCGGTTCGCGGAATTTACGGATATGTGTAGGAAATTTTTATGAATGAATTGTATGACAAATTACAGATTCTGGAATCAGATTGTCATCCTCTGAGCCGCCGGGAACGTCTAAAAGCTATGACAGGCCCTCTGATCTCCTGGTACGAAGATCATGCCCGGCCCCTTCCCTGGCGTGATCAGCCGGAGCCCTACAGGGTCTGGGTCTCGGAGATCATGCTGCAGCAGACAAGAGTTGAGGCCGTAAAGCCTTATTTCCAGCGGTTTATGGAAGCCTTTCCTGATGTAAAGTCACTGGCCGAAGCCGAAGAAGAACAGCTTTTGAAAATATGGGAAGGGCTGGGATACTATAACCGGGCCAGAAATCTCCAAAAAGCGGCCAGAGTGATCATGGATTCTTATGAAGGACGGGTCCCCGGCTCTTATGAGAAACTTCTGGCTCTTCCCGGCATCGGCAGCTACACGGCAGGCGCCGTGGCCTCCATCGCCTTCGGCATCAAAGTGCCCGCCGTAGACGGGAATGTCCTCAGAGTTGTCTCCAGAGTACTGGCCAGCGAGGAGGATATTCTGAAGGCCCCGGTGAAAAAGAAGGTGGAAGAGGATCTGCGGGAGATCATGCCCGGTGACAGGGTCAGCGCCTTCAACCAGGGGCTGATCGAGGTCGGAGCCATGGTCTGTGTTCCCAACGGCCCTCCACGATGTCATCAATGCCCTCTGGCCTCTCTGTGTCTGGCCCGTCGCTCCGGAAGCTGGGATTCCATCCCCTTTAAATCCCCTAAAAAACCCAGAAAAACAGAAAAACGGACCATCCTTCTCCTGGAATCGGACAACCATCAGATCGCCATCGAGAAACGGCCTGATACCGGCCTCCTTGCTTCCCTCTATCAGTTTCCCAATCTGGAAGGGAGCCTTAATGAGATCCAGCTTTGCAGTTTTCTGGAAGGGCTGGGAGCCGAGATCAGGTATCTGGAATCTGCCGGAAGTGCCAGACATATTTTCAGCCACGTAGAATGGAATATGACCGGTTACCACGTTTTTCTGAAAGGAGACATACCGGCTCAGTATCTTTCCGTCGACATCCGTCAGCTTCTGACAAAATATCCGTTGCCCAACGCATTTGGAGCCTATCTGAAACTGCTGGTCAAAGAATCATGAAAACAAGGAGGAACCTATGGGCAGACTGCTTTTTATTATCAATCCCCGGGCCGGAAAGGCTCAGATCAAATTCCGTCTTCTTGAGATCGTGGATATCTTTGTCCGGTCAGGCTGGCAGGTAGATATCCATACTACCCAGGCTCCCATGGATGCCATGGAAGTCGTCAGCACAAGAGGAGCACAGGCAGATATGGTGGTGTGCAGCGGAGGCGACGGCACTCTCAGCGAGACCATATCCGGTATGATGAAACTAGAGAAACCGCCCTTACTGGGCTACATCCCGGCAGGCTCCACCAATGATTTCGCCTCCAGCCTGAAGATCCCTTCCAAGATGCTCCAGGCGGCAGAGCACGTGGTCTCCGGAACCCCTTATGCCGTGGACATCGGACGCTTCTGTCAGGACCGGTATTTCGTGTATGTTGCAGCATTCGGCATGTTTACGGAAGTATCCTATATGACTCCTCAGGAGAAAAAAAACCTTCTGGGACACCAGGCATATATGCTGGAAGGCATGAAAAGTCTGGCCAATATCAAGTCCTATTCCATAAAACTGGAATCTGAAGAGATGTGTCTGGAAGGAAATTTCGTCTTCGGCATGGTGACCAATACCATAAGCGTAGGAGGATTTAAAGGCCTGGTGAAACGGGACGTGGCGCTGAACGACGGATTTTTTGAGGTCCTCATGATCCGGATGCCCCGGACGGCTCTGGAGCTGAAGGAGATCCTGTCTTCCATGATTCTGGAAGAACAGCAGAACGAGTATGTATACCGGTTCAGAACGTCCAGACTCAAAATCACCTCCGACGAGCCTGTGGACTGGGTCCTCGACGGGGAATTCGGAGGCTCACGGACAGAGATCGACATCGAAAACCATGCCCGAAAGATCCGGATCATGACGAAAATGGATTCTATCTGACGAATTTTTGATTTTTGTCGGAATTTATGAAAAAAAATGTTGCAAAATGAAAACTTGTAGTATATAATAAATTAGTTATATAGCAACATCAGAAACCATGGACGAAAGGGCGTTGTTTGGTGGAAAAAAATATCTTTTTAGAAAAACTGGGCAAGCTTGTAGAGATTGCCAAGGGAAAGCACAATGCGCTGGACGTAACAGAGATCAATAACTTTTTTATTGGCGATGATCTTTCCACAGAACAGATGGAGCAGATCTACTCTTACCTGGAAAAGAGAGGGATCGATGTAATCCCTGTGATTGATGACAGTATCCTGGCGGAGGACGCACTGCTCGTAGACGACGATGTGGATGACAGTTTCATGAAGGATTCCGATGAGGAGGACATCGATCTGGATGCCATTGACCTTCTGGAAGGCATCGGCACGGAAGACCCTGTCCGCATGTACCTGAAAGAGATTGGTACAGTCCCTCTTCTCACTGCTGATGAAGAGCTGGAACTGGCCAAGAAAAAGGCTGACGGCGACGAACATGCAAAGGACCGGCTCATTGAGGCCAACCTGCGTCTGGTTGTCAGCATCGCCAAGCGCTACACCGGAAGAGGCATGAGCTTCCTGGATCTGGTTCAGGAGGGAAACCTTGGCCTGATCAAGGGTGTCGAGAAGTTTGATTATACAAAAGGATATAAGCTGAGTACATATGCGACCTGGTGGATTCGTCAGTCCGTGACCAGAGCTCTGGCTGATCAGGCCAGAACTATCCGGGTACCGGTCCATATGGTGGAAACCATTAATAAGATGTCCAAGATGCAGCGGAAGCTTACCCTGGATCTCGGATATGAGCCTTCGGTAGCCGAACTGGCAGAGGCCCTGGAGATGTCAGAGGATAAGGTGATGGAGATCATGCAGATCGCCAGAGAGCCTGCGTCCTTAGAGACCCCCATCGGCGAGGAAGA
>CAJUJV010000035.1:0-9670 GCA_910586845.1 uncultured Hungatella sp. | reverse complement strand
CCGACAATAATGTACTGACTCCCGAAGGCAATGTAGAGTCCGTGATGCTCAAAGAGCATATCGATGCTCTCCTCGGCGATCTGAAGGAGCGGGAACGTCAGGTGATCGTGCTGCGGTTCGGGTTAGAAGACGGACATCCCAGGACTCTGGAAGAAGTCGGCAAAGCCTTCAATGTCACCAGAGAGCGGATCCGTCAGATCGAAGCCAAGGCTCTGCGGAAACTGAGAAATCCCGTCAGGAGCAAACGGATACGGGATTTTCTCTGATATGACGGGAGATAAAGATGAACCAGAGAAATTATCAGAAGGAACTGGACCGGACCCTGGAGACGATACAAAGAGAAGACCGGGTTCCCAGGCTTCTGCTACACTGCTGCTGTGCGCCCTGCAGCAGCTATGTGCTGGAATATCTGTCCCGGTATTTTCAGATCACGGTTCTTTACTACAATCCCAATATCTATCCGCCTTCCGAGTATGAGATGAGAGTTGAAGAGGAAGAAAAACTGATTGAAAAAATGTCTTTTCCGAATCCTGTAACTCTGAAGAAAGGCAGATATGTGCCTGAAGAATTTTATGAGACGGTCAGGGGATATGAGAATAGTCCTGAAGGAGGAGACCGGTGCGAACGGTGCTACGAACTGAGGCTGCGGGAAGCGGCTCTTGAAGCCCGGAAGGGCGGATATGATTTTTTTACCACGACTCTGAGCATCAGTCCGTTAAAGTCAGCACAGAAGCTGAATTCCGTGGCAGAAAAAGTCAGCCGGGAGTACGGAGTGCCCTGTCTGCCTTCGGATTTTAAAAAACGGAACGGATATAAACGTTCCCTGGAGCTGTCTGAAAAGTATGACCTCTACCGCCAAAATTATTGTGGCTGCAGATACTCTATTCGTACTTGACACATTTGGTAAATTGTACTAAAATTTAATTACGAGGGTTACACCAAAATAAGGATAAGAAGGAGAATGATATTATGCTTTCAAAGACATTAACAGTAGTGAATCCATCAGGTCTTCACTTAAGACCGGCAGGGGTTTTATCCCAGACAGCCATGAAGTTCAAATGTGATGTCATCATCGAGTGCGGTGAGAAGAGAGTCATTGCCAAGAGCGTGCTCAACGTTATGGCTGCAGGCATCAAGTGCGGCACCGAGATCACCCTGATCTGTGACGGTGAGGATGAGGCAGAAGCTATGGAGACGATCTCCAAGGCGATCGAGAGCGGCCTGGGTGAGATGTAATCCCTGAAGAACCGGAAAGGGTTGCTGTGAAGCAGATGATTCTGCAGAAACAGCAGCCCTTTTTTATTGTAAAAAAATATAAAGTGTAGTAAAATAGGGAGAGTCTTAAACAATGACTATATACGATGAGGAAGGACTGACATCATGACAGCAGCAGCTCTGTTACATACCCCGGAAGGTGTACGGGATATTTACAATGGGGAATGTGCCGGAAAACTGGCAGTAGAGGACAAGATCAGCAATGTATTTCATCTGTATGGATATGAGGATATCGAAACTCCTACATTTGAATACTTTGACATTTTCAACAAAGAGCGGGGAAGCGTCACTTCGCAGGAGATGTTTAAGTTTTTTGACAGAGACAATAATACTCTGGTTCTGCGGCCCGATATGACTCCCGCCATAGCCCGCTGCGTGGGGAAATATTTTTTTGAAGAGACCATGCCTGTGCGGCTGTGTTACAGGGAGAGGACCTTTATCAACAATTCCAATTATCAGGGGCGATTAAAGGAGATCACTCAGACCGGCGTGGAACTCATAGGAGACGATGCCAGCGGCGCTGATGCGGAAGTGATCGCCCTGGTCATTGATTCCTTAAAAACAGCAGGCCTGGAAGAGTTTCAGGTGGAATTGGGGCAGGTGGAATTTTTCCGGGGCCTGACAGAAGAGGCCGGCATGGATCAGGAGACCTGTGATGCCCTGAGGGAGCTTATTGAAAATAAAAATTACTTCGGAGTGGATGAGCTGATCTCAAAAAGAGACATGCCGGATTCTCTGAGGACCGTTTTTTTGAAGCTTCCGGAACTGTTCGGAACGCTGGAACAGTTAAAGCAGGTAAAATATATGGTAAATAACGATCGCTCCAGAAAAGCCGTCGAACGCCTGGAGAAGATACACGCCATCCTGGAATCCTACGGACTGGCCGGCTATGTGTCATATGATCTTGGCATGCTGAGCAAATATCAGTATTATACGGGGATCATCTTTAAAGCCTATACTTACGGGACAGGGGAATATATCGTTAACGGAGGGCGGTATGACAAGCTGCTGATTCAGTTCGGCAAAGATGTTCCTGCAGTAGGATTCGCTATTATTGTAGATCAGCTGATGCTGGCTATGTCCAGGCAAAAGCTGGATACTGAGCCTGAGAAATCGGGAACTATGGTGCTCTATGACTCTTCTTCTCAGGACAAAGCGGTAAAACTGGTGCTGGAGTTGCGGAAAAAACATAAAAAAGCGGTATTGATCAGGAAATCGTCAAAAAAAACCATAGGAGATTATGAAAACTATGCCAGACAAAAAGGCTGGAAGGATATGATCTGCCTTATTGATGAACAGTAACATTACCGGCATTTGCGGGGACAGCACTCTCCGTGTCAGCGGAAATGTTTCATGAATACAGAATGAACAAAAACTGGAGGAACTTATGAGATATCTGACCATAGCCCTGACCAAGGGCAGGCTGGCATTCAAGACTCTGGAGCTTCTGGAACAGATCGGAATCACCTGCGATGAGATGAAGGATAAGAATTCCAGAAAACTCATCTTTACCAATGAGGAACGGGGAATCCGCTTTTTTCTGGCCAAGGCCAACGATGTGCCTACCTATGTGGAATATGGAGCCGCAGATATAGGAATCTGCGGTAAAGATACCATTCTGGAAGAGGGGCGGAAGCTTTATGAAGTGATCGACCTGGGGTTCGGCAGATGCCGTATGTGTGTCTGCGGCCCCGCATCGGCAGAGGATCTGTTAAGGCACCATGAGCTGATCCGTGTTGCCACCAAATATCCCGGCATTGCCAAAGATTATTTTTACAACAAAAAACATCAGACCGTGGAGATTATCAAGCTCAACGGCTCTATCGAACTGGCGCCTCTGGTAGGACTTTCTGAGGTGATCGTGGATATCGTGGAAACCGGCTCCACTCTTCGCGAAAACGGCCTGACCGTGCTGGAAGAGATCTGTGATCTGTCCGCCAGAGTTATCGTCAATCAGGTCAGTATGAAACGGGAAAATGTGCGGGTAACCAGACTGATCAAAGATCTGCAATCCCTGCTGCAGGAGGAACGGTTATGAAAATCATTACATTAAATCAGACAGTCAGAGAGAACATTCTGTCAGATCTGTTGAAACGGGACCCCAACAACTATGACAGTTATAACAAAGTTGTCCAGGAAATCGTGGCTGAAGTGAAATCAAAAAAAGACGAGGCATTGTTTGCCTTCACCAAAAAATTCGACGGCGCAGACATGGACGCTTCCACAATCCGGGTCACAGAAGAAGAGATCAGGGAAGCACGGAACATGGTAGAGCCGGAACTTCTGGCGGTTATGGAGAGAGCCCTGAAAAACATCCGGGATTATCACCAGATGCAGGTACGGCACAGCTGGTTTGACAGCAGACCCGACGGAACCATCCTGGGGCAGAAGATCACTGCTCTGGAAAGCGTCGGCGTCTATGTGCCCGGAGGAAAAGCGGCTTATCCTTCCTCCGTGCTGATGAACATCATCCCCGCCGAAGTGGCAGGAGTGAAAAGGATCGTCATGGTGACGCCTCCCGGCAGGGATGGCAAAGTCAATCCCGTGACTCTGACGGCAGCCCACCTGGCCGGCGCCACAGAAGTTTATAAAGCAGGAGGAGCACAGGCTGTGGCCGCGCTGGCCTTTGGAACCGAATCCATCCCCAGAGTCAATAAAATTGTAGGACCGGGAAATATTTTTGTGGCGCTGGCTAAAAAAGCCGTCTATGGCCATGTGAGCATCGACAGCATTGCAGGCCCCAGCGAAATACTGGTTCTGGCAGATGACACCGCCAATCCCCGTTTTGTGGCGGCGGACCTTCTGTCCCAGGCAGAGCATGACGAACTGGCCTCCGCGATCCTGATAACTACCAGTGAAAAGCTGGCCAGGCAGGTGTCCCTTGAAGTGGACCGTTTTGTAAAAGAACTTTCCAGGAAAGAGATTCTGGAAAAATCTCTTGAAAATTTCGGATATATCCTGATCGCGGAAAACATGGATGAGGCTGTCAGGACTGCCAATGACATTGCCTCAGAGCATCTGGAGATTGTTACCAGAAATCCCTTTGAGGTTATGACAAAAATTCAGAATGCAGGTGCCATTTTCATAGGTGAATACAGTTCCGAACCTTTGGGAGACTATTTTGCCGGCCCCAACCATGTACTTCCCACCAACGGAACAGCCAAATTCTTTTCACCTCTCGGGGTTGATGATTTTATCAAAAAATCAAGTGTCATCTACTATTCAAAGGAAGCTTTGGAACCTGTCCACAAAGATATTATCGCCTTTGCCGAAGCGGAGCATCTGACAGCCCACGCCAATTCCATACGGGTTCGTTTCGAGGGCCAGGAGGGGAGGGAATGACATGACAGAGCGGACCAGCACCATGGAACGGAATACATCGGAGACCAGAATCCGCCTCTCCCTCAATCTTGACGGCAGCGGAAAATCGAAAATCTTTACCGGGATCGGTTTTTTCGACCACATGCTTCATGGCTTTGCCAGACACGGTCTTTTTGATCTGGATCTTTATGTGGAAGGAGATCTGGATGTGGATACTCATCACACCATAGAGGATGCAGGGATTGTTCTCGGAAAGGCAGTGAAAGAAGCCGTCGGGGATAAGAAAGGCATCCGCCGTTACGGTTCCCGGATCCTTCCCATGGATGATGCGCTGATCCTCTGTTCGCTGGATCTGTGCGGAAGACCTTACCTGTCTTACGATCTGAAGCTGGATCGGGAAAAGGTGGGGGAGCTGGAGACAGAGATGATAAGAGAATTTTTCTATGCCGTATCTTATGGCGGTGAGATGAACCTTCATATAAAGCAGCTGGATGGATTCAACAACCACCATATTATCGAAGCCGCATTTAAGGCATTTGCAAAGGCTCTGGATCAGGCAACAGGGTATGACAGCAGAATCACCGGCGTCCTCTCCACCAAGGGGACCCTGTAAAGGAGTTCATACATGATCGAATACAGAGAAATCTCAAAAACACAGTTGACCTCAGAGTTATTTCAGGATTTTGAACGTCTGCAGATCGTGGATCTGTGTCTGAGAAATATCCATGGCACATGGATGCCTGTCCATGCACCCTTTACAGATCAGTGGAGTCAGAAAGATTATGAAGTTCTGGTCTCGTGCCTTCGGAATACTCTGGATTGCAGAGGCGTGGTCTACGGAGCTTTTTCAGACGGAAAGCTCAAAGGTTTTGCCTCTGTGGAAGGGCCTCCCATAGGCAGCAGAGGGCAGTACCGAGACCTGACCTGCCTTCATGTTTCCCGGGAACTGAGAGGCCGGGGGATGGGAAAGACTCTTCTCTTAATGGCAGCAGACTGGGCCGCGGCCCAGGGGGCCGAAAAACTTTATATCAGCGCCCATTCGGCGGTGGAAACTCAGCGGTTCTACGAATTCATGGGATGTGTGGATGCAGAGGAGATCTGTGAGAAACATACCAGCCAGGAACCCTATGACCGTCAGATGGAGCTTGATCTGAGAAAGGGGGAAGCTCTGTGAAAATCACGAATCTGAAATGTCCTTCCTGCGGCGGAAAACTGGAACCTATGGAGAATAATCCGAAGATCGTGGTCTGTGAATATTGTAAAAGCCAGTTTATGGTAGAAGAGGACCAGACGATCAATTACCATATCCACCAGTATACACCGCCTCAGGCACCTTTTGGACAAAATACCGGAAATTCCTCTTATTCCGGTAATATTATTTGGGGGAGACTGGGTCTGGGCCTGCTGATCACAGCCTGCATATGGGTCGGAATCTTCGCATTTACCAGAAGTTCTGACCGGCCGGCCGGCGGCACAGCCACCTCACCTGCCAGGCCTGCAGGGGCAGATTACAAAACAACCGATTCCCAGGAGGAAGAATCCCCGGCCCTGGCTGCCAGCCCTCTCTATGAAGCTGTAGTGACAGCTATTTTTGACAAACCGGACATCCGTTCTGTCACTGAGGCCGATCTGGCCAGGATCCAGTACATCTGTATCTCACCGGGTTCAGAATCAGCCACAGTCGAGTACAGTTTTCAGGATCCCTACGGTGATATACCTTTTGAGACAGTCAGCCTGACTCTGGAAGGCCAGTCCTGGAACGATGACGATCTCCGTTTCTTTACAGGGCTGAAAAAGCTGGATATGACTCATTGCAGAAATGTCTCATCTCTGAAGGAACTGACAAAACTGCAGGGACTTATCTGCTCCGGTACGGAGATTTCTCAGGCAGCAGACCTGACCGGTGATCCTGGCCGACTGATCGAGCTGAGCCTGGATGGTGTGGAAAGCCTGGAAGGCATCGGTCTCTTTGAGAATCTGGAGTATCTGACTGTGGAAGACATCTCTTCTCCTGATCTGAAGCAGCTGGTACCGTTGAAAAAGTTAAAGTACCTGTCCATTACAGAAGATACCGCCGGGGATCTTTTCGGCAGTTCAGAATCCTCCGGCACGCTGACCGACTATTCGGCTCTTTCCGTACTGACCGGTCTGGAGATTCTTAAAGTAGAGTCTTCTGCGATCCGGGATCTTGGATTTTTAAAACCCTTAACGAATCTGTCCGGTCTGTCTCTGTCAGACACAGAGGCCATCAGTATAGAGCCTTTAGGGGAGCTTACGGGACTGACCTCTCTTGAACTGACAGACAATACCTCCGTTCTTGACTACAGTCCCATCAGCCGTCTTACCGGTCTTACCTCACTTGTGATTGATAAGAGCACTTCTCAGGAGGATCCGGATCTGTCCGGACTGACCGGTCTTGAAAAGCTGGACATGAGCGGTTTTATCTCCATCTCTTTTCTGAGAAAGATGGAGAATCTGAAAGAATTGTCTCTCCATGGCTGCAATATTGATGAGATCGGCGCTCTCTCCGGACTGACCGGTCTGGAACGGCTGACCTGTTATTCTGTATGGACTTATGCCGTTCCCTTAAAGGATGTAAAGTTTATCGATAACATGCCATACCTGAGATTTCTTGATTTCAGCGGGGTCAGTCAGGGCAACGGCTGGGGCGGTTATCAGCGCAACACAGAAATCCTGGGAGATATTTCCAATGTATTCAACCATCAGGGGCTGGAGGAACTGTATCTGAACAACTGCATGTTTGAATTGGATTTCGGAAAACTGAAAGAAAATCCTTCTCTCCGGAAACTGGAGATGAGAGAGGTAAACCTTAAAGAAAACTTTTATGTCCGCTCCTCGGCAGGAATGACGGACCTGTGGTATGACGATGTGGCTTTGGACGGCAACACGGATTTTCTTACCAACTATCCGAACCTGGAAGAACTTTATCTGGATGGCAATCAGCTGACTGATATTTCCTTTGCTGCCTCTTTAAAAAAGCTGACTCATCTGGGGATTAACAATAATTATGTGACCGAACTGTCCCCTCTCAATCAGGCGGAAAATCTGAAATACCTTGATATCCGGCAGAATCCTATCAACAGTACCATTGAAACAGACGGGGATGTTGAGATACTGAAATAAAAAAGAAAGGAAAGACATAACATGAAGCAGGAGATCCCTTACAAAATCTATCTTGAAGAACAGGAGATGCCAAAACAGTGGTACAATGTCCGGGCGGATATGACAAAAAAGCCCGCTCCAATCCTTAACCCCGAAACATTAAAACCTGTCACTGTCCAGGAACTGTCTCATATTTTCTGTGAAGAACTGGCCAGACAGGAACTGGATGATACTACAGCTTACTTTGATATCCCTGAAGAAATAAGAAATTTCTACAGGATGTATCGTCCGTCGCCGCTGGTAAGAGCTTACTGCCTTGAAGAGAAGCTGAATACTCCGGCCCATATCTATTACAAATTCGAAGGCAATAATACCTCCGGAAGCCATAAGCTGAATTCTGCAATCGCTCAGGCATATTATGCGAAGAAACAGGGCTTAAAGGGCGTGACTACAGAGACCGGCGCCGGACAGTGGGGAACCGCTCTTTCCATGGCATGTGCCTATCTGGAACTGGACTGTCAGGTCTACATGGTTAAATGCTCCTATGAGCAAAAGCCGTTCCGCCGGGAGGTCATGAGAACATATGGAGCCCATGTAACTCCCTCTCCTTCTATGGACACGGAAGTCGGGCGCAGGATCAACGCTCAATTCCCGGGGACCAGCGGAAGTCTGGGCTGTGCTATTTCTGAAGCTGTAGAATCTGCCGTCAGCCAGGATGGATACCGGTATGTTCTTGGTTCCGTTCTGTCACAGGTGCTGCTTCACCAGTCCGTCATCGGTCTGGAGACCAAAACGGCTCTTGACAAATACGGCATTAAGGCAGATATCATCATCGGCTGCGCCGGAGGCGGCTCAAACCTTGGGGGTCTGATCTCTCCTTTCGTGGGACAGATGCTCAAAGGCGAGGCAGATTATCAGATCATTGCCGTGGAGCCTGCCTCCTGCCCGAGTCTGACGAGAGGAGTCTACGCTTATGATTACTGTGATACAGGCAAAGTCTGTCCTCTGTCAAAAATGTACACTCTGGGCAGCAGCTTTATCCCGGCCGCCAGCCATGCCGGAGGTCTGCGGTATCACGGCATGAGTTCCACCGTATCCGAGCTCTATGATCAGGGATTTTTGACAGCGAGAAATGTGGAACAGACGGAAGTGTTTAAAGCCGCCCAGATGTTTGCAAAGGTAGAGGGAATCCTGCCGGCACCTGAGAGCAGCCACGCCATCAAGGTGGCCATCGATGAGGCAATGAAATGTAAAGAAACCGGAGAGGTAAAAAACATTGTCTTTGGCCTTACAGGTACCGGATATTTTGATATGGTGGCCTATCAGAGATTCAACGACGGCCAGATGTCAGATTACATCCCGACAGATGAAGAACTGAAAAAATCTTTCGATGCTCTTCCCAAAACAGATCTTTAATGATCCTGAGCCGGCAACAGAAATGATTTCTGAAGCCGGCTCTTTTAATTTCGGCATAACTCCAGGACAATTTCTGGTTGATTTTTATATATGATCGTAGTATAATTAATGCACGTTAGACATTACATACCTGTCAGAGAATTTCTACTCTCTGGATTCTGATGGATCTCAGCATGAAGCTGTCCATGTATTTGGTTGATTCGGCCGATATTTCAGGTAGGATGAAAGTAATTTTACAGGAAATGGAGGTGGATCATATGTGAATATCTTGATTGGATAATGTAACCGGACAACTGACCAAATCATAAAATACGGAGGTTCCATATGAGCGAAGAAACCAGAATAATCCTGGAAAAACTGGAATGTATGAATCATAATATTATAGAAATAAAGACTGATGTCTCAGGATTAAAAACTGATATCTCTGAATTGAAAACCGATATCTCAGGATTAGAAACTGATGTCTCAGGATTAAAAACCGATGTCTCAGGATTAAAAACCGATGTCTCAGGATTAAAAACCGATGTCTCAGGAT
>CAJUJV010000034.1 GCA_910586845.1 uncultured Hungatella sp. | reverse complement strand
CTACCTCATCGAAACGCTTGTCTATTACACCTTCGATCATGGACTGTAAAATTTTCAGATCATTTGCATCTAACATGTGATTCACCTCCTTTTTCATCCGGACAATCATAATGATATGTAAAAATTCAGAACACAATCATAGGCATCACCAGTCCTTTTGGCATATCGGATAAATTGGATGACAAAACCCGGGAACAAATTAGGAAAGAAGCTTTCCTGTGACTTTTCTAATTAGATAAATCAGAAGAAGTATGAAAGTAGCCTATCATACAAACAGGCAATTGTCAATGACCAGAAAGAGAAAAATAAGATTAAGATAATGCATATTATGCAAAAATATGAATAATTATAAATAATTATTGTGGAAAAAGATACTTTTCAAAAGCAGGAGAAGCCACTATACTATAATGGAGGGAATACCCCTGAGCACAATCGGTAAAAGAAAAGACAGTATATAAGGAGAGAGGGATATGATCAAAGTCGGAATTATCGGCTCTACAGGCTATGCGGGTGGAGAACTTGCAAGGCTCCTGCTCCAGCGGGAGGATGTGGAGATAAAATGGTATGGTTCCAGAAGTTATACAGATCAGAAATATGCTTCGGTTTACCAGAATATGTTTCAGATCGTGGATGATGTGTGTATGGAAGACGACATGGAGAAGCTGGCAGATCTGGCGGATGTGATCTTTACGGCTACTCCCCAGGGCCTCTGTGCTTCGCTGGTCAACGAGGAATTATTGTCAAGGGTGAAGGTCATAGACTTAAGCGCAGATTTCCGCCTTAAAGATGTGGCGGTATATGAGAAATGGTATAAGATTTCTCATCCCTCCCCTCAGTTTATCCCGGAGGCGGTGTACGGACTGCCGGAGTTAAACAGGGAGGCAGTGAAAAAGGCAAGGCTTGTGGCCAATCCAGGCTGCTATCCCACCTGTTCGATCCTGGCCATCTATCCGCTGGTGAAAGAGGGACTGATCGACACGGATACCCTGATCATCGATGCAAAATCCGGCGTATCCGGAGCAGGAAGAGGAGCAAAACTGGATAATCTGTACTGCGAGGTCAATGAGAGCTGCAAGGCTTACGGGGTGGCGGGCCACAGACACACACCGGAGATCGAAGAACAGCTGTCCTACGGAGCCGGCAAACCGGTGCTGCTGAATTTTACCCCTCATCTGATCCCCATGAACAGAGGCATCCTGATCACCGCCTATGCTTCCATGGCGAAGAAAGCAACCTATGAGGAAGTAAAAGCCGTTTATGATAAATACTATAAAGAAGAACTCTTTGTCCGGGTCCTGGACAGAGATGTATGTCCTCAGACCAGATGGGTGGAGGGAAGCAATTTTGTGGATGTGAATTTCAAGATCGACGAGAGAACGGGCCGGATTATCATCATGGGAGCCATGGACAATATGGTCAAGGGAGCGGCCGGTCAGGCGGTGCAGAACATGAACCTGATGTTCGGACTGCCGGAGACCAAAGGACTTAAGCTGGTGCCGGTGTTCCCCTAAGGGGATCCGGAAGAATGGGGAAGAGCCCGGGAAAAACAGGGCGGATTACAACTTAAGGAGGGATCATATGAGTTACAGGACGACAGAAGGAGGAGTCACTGCTGCCAAAGGATTTCAGTCAGCTTCCACGGCAGCAGGGATCAAATATAAAGACAGGCCGGATATGGCCCTGATTTACAGCCAGGTTCCGTGTACGGCGGCAGGGACGTTTACTACCAATATCGTAAAAGCAGCTCCCGTGAGATGGGACCAGGACATCGTGTATAATAAGCCGGCCGCCCAGGCAGTGGTGATCAATGCAGGTATCGCCAACGCCTGTACAGGGACGGAGGGGTATGGATACTGTAAGGATACGGCAGACGCAGCCGGGGATATCCTTGGGATCCCGGCGGATTCGGTGCTGGTGGCCTCCACGGGAGTCATCGGCATACAGCTTCCCATAGACAGGATCAAAGCCGGAGTGAAGACCATGGCCGGGGAGCTGGATGGAAGCCTGGAAAGCGGCACCCGTGCAGCCAGGGCCATTATGACCACGGATACGGAAAAAAAAGAAACGGCTGTTTTGGTGGAGCTGGGAGGAAAGACGGTCACCATCGGAGGCATGTGCAAAGGGTCAGGCATGATCCATCCAAACATGTGCACCATGCTGGCATTTGTCACCACTGACGCCGATATTTCTAAAGAGATGCTCCAGCAGGCCTTAAGCGAGGTGGTGGAGGACACCTACAACATGGTGTCAGTGGACGGGGATACTTCCACCAACGATACGGTGCTCCTGCTGGCCAACGGAATGGCAGGAAATCCGAAGATCACCGAAAAAAATCAGGATTATGAGGACTTTAAGACAGCTCTTTACCAGGTGAACAGGACTCTGGCCAGAAAGATCGCCGGAGACGGGGAAGGCTGTACGGCTCTGTTTGAGGTGAAGATCACAGGGGCACAGACCAGGGAACAGGCAGTGACCCTGGCCAAATCCGTCATTACCTCCAACCTGACCAAGGCGGCGATCTTCGGCCACGATGCCAACTGGGGGAGGATCCTGTGCGCCATGGGATATTCGGGAGCCGGCTTTGATCCGGAGAAAGTGGATCTGTTCTTTGAGAGCAGGGCAGGGAAGCTGAAGATCATCGAAAACGGAGTGGCCACGGATTACAGCGAGGAGGAAGCCACGAAGATCCTCTCGGAACCGGAAGTGACTGCCACGGCAGATATCAAGATGGGCAGTGCCCAGGCTACGGCGTGGGGCTGTGATCTGACCTTCGATTACGTGAAGATCAATGCAGACTACCGGTCATGACCGTCTGACCAGGCGGCTGTTAATTTAATTATGGAGGAAACACATCATGAATTTAGACCCCAGGATCATGGAGAAGGCGGAAGTGCTCATTGAAGCCCTGCCCTATATCCAGAGATTTAACCGAAAGATCATTGTAGTGAAATACGGCGGCAGCGCCATGGTGGACGAGGAACTGAAACGTCATGTGATCCAGGATGTGGTTCTGTTAAAGCTGGTAGGTTTCAAACCGATTATCGTCCACGGAGGAGGCAAGGAGATCAGCCGGTGGGTAAACAAAACGGGCATGGAACCCCGGTTTGTAAACGGACTGCGTGTGACGGACGATGCTACCATGGAGATCGCCGAGATGGTGCTGAACCGGGTCAACAAAAGTCTGGTTCAGCTGGTCAACGAGCTGGGCGTGAAGGCCGTGGGCATCAGCGGCAAGGATGGTATGATGCTCAGATGTGATAAAAAGTGTCCGGGAGGGCAGGACATCGGATTTGTAGGGGACATCAAAGAGGTAAATCCCAAGGTAATCTATGATCTGCTGGAAAAAGATTTCCTGCCCATCATCTGTCCCATCGGCTTCGACAATCATTATTTGAGCTACAATATCAATGCCGACGACGCGGCCTGTGCCATCGCCAGAGCGGTGAAGGCGGAGAAGCTGGCGTTTCTCACAGATGTGGAGGGACTGTACCGGGATTTTGAAGACAAAAATTCCCTGATCTCCGAGATGGAAGTGAAAGAGGCGCAGGAATTTGTGGACGGCGGAACTCTGGGAGGAGGAATGCTGCCCAAGCTGCAGAACTGCATCGATGCCATCAGAGACGGAGTGTCCAGAGTCCATATCCTGGACGGACGGATCCCTCACTGCCTGCTGCTGGAGATCTTTACCAACAAAGGAATCGGCACGGCTATCCTGAATTCGAAGGAGGAACATTATTATCATGAATGACAACCATATGATGCCTGACAGGAAAAGGGCGATCGACAGGGCGGAACATGTATTTTATAAGACTTATAACCGGTATCCGGTGATCTTTGACCACGGGGACGGGGTATATCTCTACGATTCGGAGGGAAAGGAGTATCTGGATTTCGGCGCGGGGATCGCGGTCATGGGTCTGGGATATAATGATCCGGAGTATAATCTGGAACTGGCAGAACAGCTTAACAAGCTGCTCCACTGCTCCAACCTGTTTTACAATCAGCCGGCCATCGACGCAGGGGAGAAGCTTCTGAAAGCCTCCGGGATGGAAAAGGTGTTTTTTACCAACAGCGGCACCGAGGCCATAGAGGGAGCCTTAAAGATCGCCAAGCGGTATGCCTACAACCGGGACGGCCGCGGAGGCCATGAGATCATCGCCATGAAGCATTCGTTCCACGGAAGAAGCCTGGGGGCTCTGTCAGTCACGGGAAACGATCATTATCAGGAGCCTTTTGCCCCCCTTCTTCCGGGGATTAAATTTGCGGATTTCAATGATCTGGACAGTGTAAAGGCCCTTGTGAACCAGAATACCTGCGCCGTCATCATGGAGACCATACAGGGAGAGGGCGGCATCTACCCGGCCACAGAAGAATTTCTGAACGGGGTCAGGGACCTGTGCGATGCAGGTGACATGCTTCTGATACTGGATGAGATCCAGTGCGGCATGGGCCGCAGCGGAAGCATGTTCGCCTGGCAGGAATACGGCGTGGAGCCGGACGTGATGACAGTGGCAAAGGCTCTGGGAAACGGAGTCCCCATAGGGGCGTTTCTGGCCAGAGGAAAGGCGGCCGTGGCCATGAAGCCGGGGGATCACGGAACTACTTATGGAGGAAACCCCTTTGTGTGCCATGCAGCGGATACGGTGCTGAGGCTGTTTGAGGAGAGACATATCCTGGAGCATGTGAAACTGACAGGGACTTATCTGTGGGACAGACTGGAGGAGTTTGCCGCGGCTCATGACTGTGTTGCGGCCCATCGGGGAAAGGGGCTGATCCAGGGGCTGGAGTTTGACCGGCCGGCGGGAGAACTGGTGACAAAGGCTCTTCTGGAGCAGAATCTGGTGCTGATCAGCGCAGGGGCCAATGTGATCCGGTTTGTCCCTCCTCTGGTGATCACAGAGAATCATGTGGATCAGATGATCGAAAAACTGAACCAGCTGGTGTAGACAGTCACCGGTCTTTCGGATGGCAGGCAATGGAAAAATTGCCTGCCATCTTGCGGTAAGTGTATTGACAGATTTTCTGCTGGTAGACTATACTGTTTTCAGTGCCTTTGTGCAGATTACGGCAGTATAAGAGGGGAAGAAAACGTATGGAAAGAGATATTTTCGGAGCATTCGAAGAAGAGACTGTTGACGCGCCGCCGCAGGAGGAAAAGGAAGAGCTTGCAAACAATTCCGACGGGGATATCCGGGAGATTCAGGAGCAATATCTCCGATACAGGGACTGTCTCCATGAGTATAATAATTTCCGGAAGAGAGAGCGGGAGAAGCAGAGGCTGCTGGCGGAGGAGAAACAGAAGGAAGACCGGATCAAAGCCGAGATCGGCAGTCTCCAGGGTCAGCTGTCTTCTGTGGATACAGAGGGCAGGAACACCAGAAAGGCAGCCCCGGCCAGAGCCAGGAATCTCTGGGACAAAGAGAAAGAAGGACGCAGGGAGAAGCTGAAGGAGCAGGCGGAGGCGGAGAAAAAATCGCGTCTCCAGAAGCTTCTGGCAGCTCAGAAGCAGAATGAGACGAAGCGCAGAGATGCTCAGGCAAGGGAGAACGAGCTGAATAATAAAAAGGGGGATCTGGAGCAGAAGATCCGCAATCCAGAGGCCCATGGGCTTTTGTCGGCTTTCTGGACCAGTGAAAAGGAGTACAGAGCTTTTTCGTGGAAGATCGTGTCCATAACAGGTCTGGCGTGTTTCCTGATCCTCCTTCTGGAGGCCATGAAGCCGGGGCGGGGTATTTTTTTTATCCTCACTCTCCTGGTGCTTAAGCTGGCCGACGCCGGCCTGCTGTTCCATATCTACGGCTGGCTGGTGAAGAAGGGGGCAGAGTTTTTCAAGTGGGATGTGGATCTCAAAGATTCCGCTGCAGGACTCCCCGTGTGGCTGGCAGCCTTTGCCACTCATCTGTTGAGTCCTTATTTCAGAAATTCCTGGTTTGATCTGGGGCTCAGCCTGGTGGTCTGCGGCGTGCTGGCGGTCATTGCCCTGCTGGCAGCTTTTACGATGAAGGAGCTTCTGAATAATTTTCTTGTGAAAAAGGCCGTAGCAGGGCTTCTGGCCCTCTCTGCAAAAAATGGAGCCAGACAGAGGGTCGTGGCCGGTCTGAGGACTCAGCTGCAGGATACGGAGAAAGAGCTGGAAGGAGTCCGGATGGTCTTTGCGTCGGTGGAGTCGGAAGCCGAAGCTCTGAAAGTCCAGAGAGACGATATTGTGAGACAGAACGGGGAGACTGACCAGAAGCTTCAGAAGGCTCTGGCCATGGAGGATCAGAAACCTGTTCCTGACTTTGAGAACGAGGCAAATTTTCTTCCGAAAGACAGAGACGAGCTTGACCGTCTGAGAAAACAGTGGTCGGCAATCAGGAAGGACCTGCAGAACAGACAGGGAGAACTGACTGCCCCGGAACGGGAATCCAGAATCAGAGCCATAAGACAGCAGCTGTCAGATCTCAGAGATACCATCGATGAGTGCGAGAGAGTCATAAGGGGCTGGATGTGGGCCGATGAGGAGGCTTATGTGCCAATGCTTGAACGGGACACCGCAGAGTTTGACCAGTGGATCTGTATCTGTGATCCGGCAGACGAAAAGGAGCCCTTTAACATTGTCCGGCATCACATATGCCCCATGGTCTTCCGGTATCGGGCAGATGGCTGGAGGGAAGAGGCGGGAGTCAATCTGATCAGCCGGATATGGAGAGGATTTATCAAGACGGTTCCCCCGGAGCTGCTGAATATTTCGGTGGCAGACCCGGGCAGGCTGGTGTTCAGCAAGATCGGAAGCATGGCGCCGGAACGCATGGGGTTTGTCAGGTCCTGCCAGAAAGGCTATGCTCCGGCAGCAGGGGCAGCCGCAGGAAAGACGGCCTTAAAGAATATGACCAGGGTCCTGTTTGAGGAACAGGATATCGGCAGGCTGGATAAGGAGCTTCAGGATAAACAGGACGATATCCAGGATTATACCAAGGTGAATTACGACAGGATCCTGGAAGCAAAAAAGGGTCTGGGAGACAAAGGGGACAGGCTCACGGAGATCGGGCAGGTCAATGTCTGCTCGCTGGAATATGACAGGCCTCCCAGGATGCGGCCTTATCACATCGTCATTTTTATGATTCCTCAGGAGACAGGGAGTCAGTCCTGGTCCAGGTTCAGCACGGACCGCATCAGCTATCTGGCCGGTCTGGTCGGAAGAGGAAATTACGCCGATTTCGGAGTGATCCCCGTATTACTGGCCCCTGACGATCCGGGACGGATCCATCCTCAGTGGCAGGGACTGGTGGAAGGAGCCGGCAGAGCCGGCGTGGAATATGACGTGGATCTGGAGACCCTGAGGATCCGGCGGAGATGACGGAGGAAAAAGACTATGAAATGTGCTTATTTTCGGGAGCGGCCGGTGGATCCATCATCCCCCGACTCCGGTTATGTGCAGGAATGCGGAAAGACGGGAGGAGAGGTGGTCCTGGATCTCTATTGCAGAGGATCCTTTTATTACTGTCCCTATATGGGCGGAGACGACCGGTTCCGCAGAGAGGATGCTCTGACGGAGGATGTCACAGCCTGTGTCAGCAACAGCGTGGCCAGGGCCATGGAGGATGGGAACAGGCTTATGCACGGACTTTTGAGGGACATGGGAGAAGTGGTGGCCAGGACCAATTACCAGGTTCTCCTTGACATTTACTGTCAGGCAGGCAGCCGGTATATCAGCATTCCCTCCGTGTCGGGCAGCTACCTGTCCATGGTAAAGACACAGATGGAAACGAAACAGGCAGGGATTCTGGAGTCGGCCATTCAGAAGTCTCTCAACTCGTTTCAGCCCTCCGCTCTGGCCTCATGGATCACCATAGACGGCAGCAGACTGGATATATCGGACCGGGATTTTGAGCAGCTGGGCTGGATCACAGGCCGGTGGGGAGAGGTGGCGGCGGCATTTGACCAGAAGGTAGACTGCTGCAATATTCCCAAATACGGCGCTCCGGCGGAGAGGGCCCTGAGGGCGGTGGCAGACGAGGCAGGATATTATCTGAGATATTTTGAAGAATCCTTTTACAGGGCGAGACAGTGGCTGGCTTCCAATGTGGAGCGGGCCGCCGATCTGTCCCGGTGGGGATATCACGGATATGACGGGATCCTGCCAGAATGGGGAAGGAGGTAATCCGATGGCAGTCATCAACGAATCGGAGTTCGGCCGCATCACGGCCATCTATGAACGCCAGGCTCAGGCCTGCGTAAGAAGCGTGGAGGATTTCTACGACGAGATCACGGAGCTGTCCCGGAAGACGGCTTATGAGCCTCTGGTGAATTTTACCAACCAGATCTATGAATTTTATAAGGGAGAGCTGAGGGATCATCTGCGCCGGGAGTTTGCCAACTGGTATGACAGCGAGTACAGCCTTCATGCTCTGGCAAGAAGTATCCTGGCAGGGGAGGATGCAGTGCGCAATGCCAGGGGACACATGGATGTCATGGGAGAGCATCTGGATCAGATGTTCCGCAGAGGCCCCAACCCCATCCATGTGGACACCGGGGAGCCCCGGATCCAGGACCAGGATTTTGACACTTTTGCTCATGCACTGTCGGTCTGTGTGCGCCGCTGCCAGGAGGCGGGACAGGAAGCCCTGGGAGAGATCAACGGCATGGCGGCGGAAAATAATGCCGTGTCCTGTATCATCGGATTTGTCAAAACCACGGGACTCAGCATGACCGAAAGCTTCCGGTCCATGATAAACAGGGTGGACGACGGTCTGGGACTTTTCCGCCAGGGGGTAAACCATACGGTAAACGCCGTGCCGACAGGGGGAAAAGGACCTGATGTCCATCTTCCCTGGGGAAAAGGAATCCCGTATATGTAAGGAGAAAGCGCCATGTTCAGACATGAAGAATTTGTTCCCGGCTTACAGAATTATATTTATAAAGACACGAAGCTCAGTGCGGGTGAGGTGGACCGGGTGGTCTACGGGCCCGGGAGAAAAGCCTTCCTGTGCCCGGAACCTGTTACCTTTCTGGATCAGCTGGATGACTGTGCCGGCGACAGAGAAACGTGCAGGAGGTATTTTGAAAAAATGATCAGGAGCTTTCCGGAGGTGTCTCTGGAGCGGCAGCCCCCGGGAGGTCTCTGGTTCAACACGACGAAAAACGGTATCAATCTGAGGCCCGGCATGGACTCCAGGACGTCGAAACCGACGGCCATCTCCATGGGGGACAACGGAGTTCACGGCCTGATGGCAGGCCAGACCGGAAGCGGAAAATCGGTGCTGCTGAACAATCTGATCTTCAATATGCTGATGGAGTATGCTCCGTGGGAGCTGGATCTCTATTTGGCAGATTTCAAGAAGGTAGAATTTTCCAGATATATGAATACTTATGCAACGCCTCACATCTGTGCCTGCGCGGCCACCAGCGAGATCCGATATGTTCTCAGCCTCATCAGCTATCTGGCAGAGTGCATGAACGCCAGAGAGGAGCTGTTTGCCAGGCTGGGTCTGGCCAAAATCGCGGATTTCCGGGACAAATATCCGGATCTGGTCCTGCCCCGGATGCTGCTGATCGTAGACGAGTTCCAGCAGCTGTTTCTGGAGGCCAGCCCCAAGGAAGGAGAACAGATCCGGCAGCTGATGACGGCGATCGTGAAGAAGGGGCGGGCCACAGGACTCCACATCCTGTTTGCCAGCCAGGAGATGAGCCAGACTCTGTCCAGGTCGGACCTGGCCAATTTCCGGCTGCGGTTTGCCCTAAACTGCAGCGCCGGCGTATCCATGGATGTGATCGGCAACCGGGGAGCCGCCATGCTGCCCAAGGGGACCGTGATCTTTAACACTTCCGACGGAACGGAGGAGACCAATCAGAGATTCCAGGTGCCTTTTATCGAGACCGGGGAGGACGGAGGCACCATATCCTACTTTTATGAATATCTGAAAAATATCCAGGGATTTGCGGGCAAGATCCCCTTCCGCAAGTCGCAGAAATTCTATAAGGAAGAATCCCAGGAGCCTTTCGAATCCCTGGAAGAGATCCTGGATCGGATCAGGGAGTACAGGAAACAGTATTTTCAGGGGAATGTGAGAAAGTATTTCGAGGTTCTGACCCTGGGTTCTTATGTGACCTACAGCAATCTCAGGTATGATATCCAGACCCTGTTCCTGGAATACGGCAGAAACAAGAACATCCTGGCAGTATCGCCCCGGATGGAAGATCTGGCATATCTGCAGAAGCTTCTGGCAGTGAATTTTACCACTTCTCCCAGACGGCAGGTCCTGGGCACCGGATATGCTCACAGGATCTATTCCTTCCAGCCGGGAGTGAGAAGCCTGTTTTCTCTGGAAAAGGCGGTGGGAGTCTCTGAAGTGCACACAAATCCGGAGGACATGGAGGCCCTGGAATTATCCTTTGCCAAAAGGAGGATGCTGCTGCAGCTGTTCCAGGAAAGCTCCACGCCTTACGAATTTGCCATGGGCAATTACCGGGCCAACTTAAACCGGCAGAGGCGCAATTATTCTTCCCAGGAACTGATTCAGATGGAGGAAGCCGCAGAGGCTGTCATGGAGCGGCTTTTCGGCTCCCTTGAGATGAAGGACATACCGGAAGCGGTCAGGAGGATCAGAGAAGGAGACTATCCGGCGGCGGAAAAGATCACGGCTGAAAATCTGATGTTATTTTACAGGTACAGGGAGAATCCGGATAAAGTATTTCCTCCCATGGTCTACTGGTTTTCAGGCATGGATTCTGTGGAGAGGATACCGGAGTGGCTGCTGCAGATGATGAAAAACGGAATGGACTACAACATTCTGTTTGTGATCATGGCGAATTCGGAGTTCGACCAGATGGGCCAGGTGGCCAGACACTGTGACTATATTTTTGCAGGCGGCAGTCAGTCCAGGCTTTATGACAGGCTTCACATGAATTTTACCAGGAGACAGCCGGATTCCATTGTTCTGGATCTGAACATCCGGAGTATGGAAGAGGAACGCAGTTTCAAGAAATATAAGTGCAGTTTCGGGAAGGTAAAAGCGCCTTCCATCCCCTTTGACGAGATTCTTAAGGAGGGGACCGGTCCGGCCGGAGAAACCATGATATCGAGGGACGAAAGACAGGAGAAAGCAATATGAACAGAACGGTTAATTACGGAAGAGAGAAGCAGAGAAACACAACAGGTATCATAGGATTCGTGATAATTCTGATCATGGCTTCCATCTGCGGGCTGTCCGGACTTTTTTTCTATATGGATGCGGCGTCAAAGGCCTCCAGGGCCAGACAGAGGGAGGAGCGGTTTGATCCGTGGGAGGACGGCAGCCAGGTTCAGGATGCGTGGAAGACATGGGAGATCGTAGGGCTGACCGAGGAATTCGCGGCAGATTTCAAGGAGACCTATCACTATTATTTTGCCTTTGACAGGGAGTGGTATCCGTTCATTATTAAAATGAAAGGGGATCTCAGGGAAGAGTATCAGCCCTACATGGATTATGTGTATGAGGAGGGAGCCCCCCAGCCGGAACCCATGAAGGTCAGAGGTGTGGCCGCCCCCATTGAGGATGACATCAGGGAGTTTGCCATCGAGAGCATGAACATCCTCTATGACGACGAGTTTATGACAGAAGACAATTTCGAAAGCTACATGGGAATCAGCTTTCTGGATATGACCAGAAAACCGGGAGGCAAAGCAGATTCTTTTATAGGCAGGGCGCTTCTCATCTGCGGCCTGGTCCTGGGCATCGTGGGGGCGGTTCCCCTGGTGTTTATAATCTGGGCGAGAAGAGATTTGAATCTGGCGGAGCAGAGGCAGCGGGAGAACATGCGTCGCATGGCCGCATGGCAGAACGAACCGGAGGAAGGAGACGGAGCCGGCCAGGCAGGAGGCCAGGGCACGGGAGGAACTGCATGGCAGCAGCCTCCGGAGCAGCCCGCGGGCCGGCAGCAGCCGCCTTCAGGAGATCAGGCATACCATGTAAACGGTGTGCGGCTGATACCCGTGAGGAAGAGCAATGTCTTTTTGGGGATCCTGGGCGCTGTCGGCGGTTCTCTGGTGGGAGTGGTCCTGTGGATCGCTATCAGCCTCATCGGGTTCATCGCCGGAATCGCCGGGTTCGTTATGCTGAAATTCGCTCTGAAGGGATATGAGAAGCTGTCAGGAAAGCTGGACAAGAAAGGGGCGCTGATCTCCCTGTTTATCGCGGCCCTGATGGTGTGCTTCGCCAATGTGCTGGACTATATCATCGCTCTGTGCCGGGCATTTTTTGAGTGGGATGCCAGTCTGGATACGGTGAGATATGTGATCGTGAACTTCGGTACGCTGATGACGGATACGGAATCCTGGGGCGGATTTATCCTGAATCTTATTCTGGGATACGGCCTTTCCATCTGGGCCAGCTTCGGCCTGATCAGAGAGATTCTGCATTACAGAGAGAGGTAAAAGACATGTTGGTGATCGGAAGAGACAATGTGAGAGATATTCTGGATAAGGATGTGGAGCCTGCGGCGGTGTGCAGCAGCGGGGACACGGTGGTTTTTGAGACAAGAGACTGTTATGACGACGGGGTAGTCTGTGAAGAACGTCCTCTGGGAGATAAGGAAGATGCTCTGGAGAATCCGGCCACAGGCCCGCTGTATGTGAGAGAGGCGCTGCCGGGAGACGTGCTGAAGGTGGAGATCCTGGATATCATTCCCAGATCCTGGGGAGTCATGAGATCTTCGCCCGTGGCAGGAGTGTTCCGTGAAGATTTTACCGGGAGAACGGCAAGGATTTTTTCTCTGGAAAACGGAAAAACTGTTTTTGATGAGAAACTGACCCTGGAGCTGGATACGATGATCGGAGTCATCGGCACGGCCCCGGCGGGAACCGGGATCACCACCGATACACCCGGCAGCCACGGAGGCAATATGGACTGTAAAAAAATTGTCAGAGGGTCCGTGCTGTATCTGCCGGTCAGCGTTCCCGGCGCTCTCTTGTCCATGGGAGACCTCCACGGGCTTATGGGAGACGGAGAGGTGATGATCTGCGGCCTGGAGACAGGCGGCGAGGTAACAGTCAGAGTGACCGTGGTGAAAGCCTGCTGCCTGCCCACGCCTTTTCTGTACTGCCGGGGAGACGTGATGACGATCCAGTCCGCAGAGACTCTCGACGAAGCGGGAGATATGGCGGCTAAAGCCATGAAAGATTTTATAAAGAGGGCGGCGGGAAAGGACGATTTTGAGGCGGCCATGCTCATGTCCCTTCTGTCCAATATGGCGGTGTGTCAGGTAGTGGATCCCTTAAAGACGGTCCGCGCAGAGTTCCCTCTGAAGGTACTGGAAACTTATGGGTATCATCTTCCCTAGGGAAGATTTTATGAAAAGGAGACAAGGATGGCAGAAGAGCAGACAATAAAAGAATTTCTGGAGGTCCTCTCATCCAGAGAGCCTGTTCCCGGAGGGGGAGGAGCCTCTGCCCTGGCAGGCGCCCTGGGGGCCGCCCTGGGCCTGATGGTGGGGAACCTGACCGTGGGGAAAAAGAAATACGCGGATGTGGAGGCGCGGGTCCGTTCCATGATGGAGAGCCTGACTGCCATGAGAGACCGGATGGTGCATCTGGCTGATGAAGACGCCAGGGCGTTCGCCCCTCTGGCGGCGGCCTACGGTCTTCCGGCGGGCACAAAAGAGGAGAGGGCTTATAAGGAAACCGTCATGGAGGAGAATCTCGTGTCTGCAAGTCTCGTCCCTGTCATGATCATGGAACTGGCCGTGGAAATCCTGGAGATTCTGGATGAGCTGGAGGAAAAGGGCAGCGTCATGGCAGTCAGCGACGTGGGAGTAGGGGCCCAGCTGGCCAGGACTGCCGTCACGGGGGCAGTGATGAATGTGTACATCAACACCAAATCCATGAAGAACAGGGACAGAGCCGAAGAGATCAACAGCCGGGCCGGCAGGGCGCTGGCCCGGGGGACAGAAACTGCGGATAAGATTTATGCCCGGGTGTGTACAAGGCTGAAAGGAAATGAAAAAACATGATCATTTTAAAGGGAGCAGAGGTATCTGCAAAAATCAGGGACCAGGTTCATGAGCTGTTAAAGGAGCTGGATGGAAAGATTCCCCGTCTGGCCATCGTCCGCGTGGGTGAGAAACCAGATGATCTGTCTTATGAGAGAGGGGCCATAAAAAAGATAACGGCTTTCGGTATGGAGGCCAGGTCTTACGCTTTTCCGGAGGATGTGGATAATGAAGAGTTTCAGAAAGAGTTCCGGAAGATCAACGAGGACCCGGAGGTATCCGGAATCCTGCTCCTTAAGCCTCTGCCGGACCGGATCTGCCAGGAGGATCTGGACAGAATCATCGATCCGTCCAAGGATCTGGATGGTATCTCTCCGGTGAATATCGCGAAAGTATTTGCAGGAGACGGCTCCGGCTTCGCCCCCTGCACGGCCGAAGCCGTGGTGGAGACCCTGAAAGCCTATGAGATCCCCATTGCCGGAAAACGGGCGGTGATCGTGGGAAGGAGCATGGTGGTGGGGAAACCTCTGGCCATGCTGCTGATGAAGGAACATGCCACGGTTACGGTGTGCCACACCAGGACTGTGGATCTGCCGGGGACCTGCCGAAACGGGGAGATCCTGGTGGCTGCGGCCGGCAGGGCGAAGATGATCGGCAGAGATCACACAGGGCCGGGAGCCGTGGTCATCGATGTGGGAATCAATGTGGGTGAAGACGGAAAACTTTGCGGAGACGTGGATCTTGAAGCCATAGAAGACATCGGTTCCATGGCCACTCCGGTTCCGGGAGGCGTGGGGGCAGTGACTACGGCGGTTCTGGCCAGACATCTGGCTCTGGCTGCCGTCAGAACAAAGACAGGCAGCGGCCGTTAAGACGGAAGAGCCGTCAGGACACACACTTTTTTATGTAAAAAAATTGCCGTGTCGGGGAATAAGATCCCTGTTCACGGCATTTCTTTTTTGAGAGACAGTATAAAATCACATGCAAACAGGCAGAATAAACCATACCATTATGGCCGTAAGGCCGAGTCAAAGGAGGAAGATCATGCCATGTGGGGTATTGTGATCGCACTGATCTCGGGTGCATTCATGAGTATTCAGGGAGTTTTTAACACAGAGGTGACGAAACAGACCAGTATCTGGGTGTCCTCGGGCTGGGTGCAGCTGACGGCCTTTCTCACCTGTCTGGTGATGTGGCTGTGCACGGGGCGGGAGCAGATCAGCGGTCTGAGCCAGGTGCAGCCCTGGTACATGCTGACCGGCGGAGTCATCGGAGCACTGATCACCTATACAGTGATCAAAAGCGTAGGGAGCCTGGGGCCGGCCAGATCGGCTCTTCTGATCGTGGTGGCGCAGATCATCGTAGCTTACGGGATCGAGGTGTTCGGCCTTTTCGGAGTAGAGAAAGCGGGGCTGGAGTGGAAGAAACTGATCGGCGCGGCGGTGGCCATAGCAGGGATCGTCATTTTCCGATATTAATAGAAAATGTGCTTGTATTTGGACGGCGATTTAGTTAGAATAGTAGTAGGCTGAAGATGGTATTCTCCGGAACAATGAGAAGGAGGAATACCATGAAAAAATCAAAGATCAGATATCTGCCCGCTGTCATATGCATGTTGGCTGCAGGCATATGTTATACAAGCTGCGGCAGAGAGTCAAATCAGGCGGATCCGGAGCGCCAGGTCCTGACTATGGATCTGGGCGTCCGGCAGACAGAGGAAGGGACAGAGAGTCAGAGCGGGCTGATCCTGACCGGGACAGAGACAGACAGCGGACTTCCGGAGGGATCCGGGACAGGATCGTCGGAAGAGCCGCTGTTCCGGCAGACAGAATCGGTCCGCTTCTATGTACATATCTGCGGGGAGGTTAAGGATCCGGGAGTCTATGAGATGGAGCCCGGCGACAGGGTCTTCCGGGCCGTGGAACTGGCAGGAGGATTTACGGAAGAGGCGGCCCGGGATTATCTGAATATGGCCCAGGAGACGGCGGATGGGATGAAGATCACTGTGCCCTCCCGCAGGGCTGTGGAGGCTGAGGAGAAGGAGACGGCCTCCTGGATCCAGATGCCCGGCACACCGGAGGGGAGATCCCCGGGGGAAGAGACCACACCGGGGAAGATCGATCTGAACACGGCTTCCATGGAGGAGCTGATGACTCTCAGAGGCATCGGCCAGGCCAAAGCGGAGGCGGTCATCCGTTATCGGGAGGAACAGGGGCCCTTTCGGACCACGGAGGAGATCATGAAGATACCCGGCATCAAAGAAGCGGCTTTTCAGAAGATAAAAGACGACATTACGGTGCAGGCCCCTTAGACCGGACACAGGGCTCACCGGGAAGGACTGCAGAGCAGGGGAACAGGAAGAGGTGGGATTATGGCAAAAGTATTGGTTGTAGATGATGAAAAATTAATTGTCAAGGGAATCCGTTTCAGTCTGGAACAGGACGGGATGGAGGTTGACTGTGCATATGACGGGGAAGAAGCCATCAATAAGGCGAGAGACACGGAGTTTGATGTGATCCTGCTGGATGTGATGCTCCCCAGGGCAGACGGCTATGAGGTCTGCCAGACGATCCGGGAATTTTCCGAGGTGCCTATTATCATGGTCACGGCCAAGGGCGGAGACATGGATAAGATCCTGGGACTGGAGTACGGCGCCGATGATTATATTACCAAGCCCTTTAATATCCTGGAAGTGAAGGCCAGGATCAAGGCTATCCTGCGGCGTAATTCCAAGAAGGGGAAAAGGGACCGGGTGCCGGACAACCGGGTGGTGACGGCAGGCAGTCTGAAGCTGGACCGGGACGGCAGGAGGGTGTTCGTCGGGGAGAAGGAGATCAATCTGACGGCCAAGGAGTTTGACCTTCTGGAGCTTCTGGCCTGCAATCCCAACAAGGTGTACAGCAGGGAATCTCTTCTGGGCTATGTGTGGGGCAACAAAGCCATGGACTCCGGCGACGTGCGGACCGTAGACGTTCATGTGAGAAGGCTGAGAGAGAAGATCGAGCCCAGCCCCAGCGCTCCCCAGTTTGTGCATACCAAGTGGGGCGTAGGCTATTATTTCCGGGCTCAGAGCTGACCGGGTTTTGGAAGGAACATATCCGAAGCCGGCACGGAGGATGGGACATGGATTTTGCCGGTCCGGGATAACAGACGAATGACAGAGGACAGGAGAAGAGACGGATGACAGACAGGATCAGACAGGTGACCATGGAGGATCTGGACAGAGTGACTGAGGTGGAGGCCCTGTGCTTTCCTCCCGCGGAGGCGGCGGACAGACAGACTTTTGAGGAGCGGATCCGCAGGTTTCCGGACAGTTTTTTCGTGGCGGAAAAGGACGGACAGATCATAGGATTTATCAACGGGGCAGTGACTGAGGAGAGGACCATCAGAGACGAGATGTTCGCGGACAGCTCCCTTCATGATCCTCTGGGCAGTTACCAGAGCATCTTCGGCCTGGATGTGGTGCCGGAATGGCAGCATCAGGGCATCGCCGGGGAGCTGATGACACATATGATCCGGGAGGCCGGGGAGAAGGGCAGGAAAGGGCTCATCCTCACCTGCAAGGAGCGGCTTCTGGGCTTTTATGAGAGGTTCGGATACAGGAATCTGGGAGTGTCGGCGTCGGTTCACGGCGGAGCCGTGTGGTATGACATGATTCTGGAGCTGAGATGAAGATCACGCTGGTAACCGTAGGAAAGATAAAGGAACGTTTTTTTGACCAGGCCATAAAGGAATATGAGAAGCGCCTGGGGCGGTACTGCAGGCTGGAGATCATCCAGGTGGCAGACGAAAAGACCCCTGACGGGGCAGGGGCGGCTCTGGAGAACCAGATCAGGCAGCGGGAAGGAGAGCGGATCCTGGCAAAGATCGGGGATCACGCCTATGTGATCGCCCTGGCTATCCAGGGAGTCATGCTGGATTCCGAGGAACTGGCGGAGAAACTGGGGCAGCTGGGAGTCAGGGGCGTGGGCCATATTGTATTTGTTATCGGCGGCTCCCTGGGGCTGTCCCCACAGGTGCTGGACCGGGCCGATTTTCAGCTCAGCTTTTCCAGGATGACCTTCCCCCATCAGCTGATGAGGGTGATCCTCCTGGAGCAGATCTACAGAGGGTTCCGCATCCTCAATCACGAGCCCTATCACAAGTGAACATATTTTCTGCAAATGCTTCTGAAATCAGCTTTCCCCGCTCCAGGATGCGCTCTTTTGCATTTACAAAAAACTGCATAAACTCTTCCTGTTTCCCGGGTTTCACATTGCCCTCGAAATGGCCTTCCCACAATTCTTTCGGTTTTCCGAAACCGTCTTCATCCGGGCCGTCAACAAAGGGAGCCATGAAATTCTCATGGACGAACCGATTCCATCCCGTCTTCCCGGTTCCGAATCCATCCAGCCAGTTTTTGCAGCAGCTGACGGCTTCTTCCCTGTTCTGCAGAAGCTTTTTAAGACTCTCCTCATCCCGGCTGAGATACCAGTTATAAAAGCAGAGCAGAGCCAGATCCCAGTAGTCCTCTGTATTTCCCAGGCCTCTCGGTCCGTTTAAGCCCCACGGGATGGGAGTAAAATTTCCTATGGTGTATACAACCTTCATGAATTCCGTGATATATGCAGGAAGAGGATTTCTGTAATTATCCGGGGTGATCAGAGCTTTCCATATGGATTCTCTGCTTTCTGGTAAATACTCCAGATACCTTTTCTCTTTATTAAAGCGACTGAAAAATTCTCTCAGTGTTGTAGCCCATGAATTCATAGTATCGCCGCGGTACAGATCTCCCCCTGCACAGAGTATTTTACATTCATAGCCATTGGTATAACGTATTTCCGGCTGTTTTCCCCCGAGAACTGTTTTGCAGAAGACATAACTGGGGAGCAGAGAATTATCATAGTCAAAATCGTATCTGCTTTTTTGGGCCCATTTCCTTCCGATCGCCGTTTTGAGAACCAGGTTGCCTGTACTCTGATACAATTCATAATCCGGCTTGAATTCTTTCCACAGAACCGCGGCTTTCTTTTCAGAACAGGCCTCTTTCTCCGCCAGAGACCCGGCGTCATCTGCCACTTCTCTTAAGACTGCTTCCCTCACGTCAAAGTAGGGAAGTTCCCTGCTGAGGAACGTTCCCAGGGCCTGTAATTCATTGATTTTGTAATTCTTCATTTTATGATCTTTCCTTTCCCTGCGGATCCGCCGGGGGGCGTGTGCTCCATACCCCCCAATGCGGACACCATGCAGCGCTATTTGTGCAAATATTCCTGAAAGGAATCCTCGAATAAGAGCCTCAGCGTGGAGAGAAGCTCATCCTGGAAAATCCGGTCTTCCGAATACTGCAGATTATGACGGCTGCTTTTTTCTCTTATGTTCCTGAAGTATTTCTCCCTGGCCCGGATCAGTTCCGGGTCCGGATAACAGGACAGGGAGAACTCTGTCTGTCCGCGGCTGATCTGCTTAAATAACTCGGGATCCTTATCCATCAGAGAAAACGCACAGTCAAAATAAGTCAGCCGGGGATTCAGCAGCTTCCATCTGGGCACGACTCCGGGAATCTCGTGCTGACTGATAAAATATTCCGTCTCATCGATGATCTGAAATACTTTCCGTGAAATCTCATGTTCTCCCAGAAAAAGAATCCCGGCTGTCTTTCTCACATGGGACAGTTTTTCTCCCATATAATCCCAGATGTCTGTTCCCTCATCCTCTTTCGGAACTTCGTTGAACCCTCCGGTCTTCTCGTAGAGAGCCAGAATATCCCACAGCTCCCCGTACACCGTCCTGATGGCTTTTTTCACTTCATTTCTTTTCATGGCCCCTCCTGTTATGGTCCCCTGTTGTGTTCAGGGTTTATGACTGTATTATAGCAGTCTGTTCCGGTAACTTTGGGAGGGTTCCTTTCTATAATTAATTTTTATACTGCTGCATCAGCGTCTGTGCCTTTTCCAGGATTTTTTTGCGGATGGTACGGGGTCTGAGAATCTCGATCCGTCCGCTGAACTGGATGGCCCAGTCCAGGATTGCCTGCTGGCTGCATACGACGGTCACTTCATCGTGCCCGGCATCGATGGCTCTCTTATAAGTATAGTGATCTCCAAAACAGTCGTGAAGCACTGTGTAGCCGTCGCTTCTGACTTTTAATGTCACTGTGAGGGGCATATCATAATTCATGTTCATATGTCTTTCCATATACTCGCCAGGACTGACATGTTTTAATTCTTCCACATCCCGTATACTTTTCCGCGGCTCGTCTGTCAGCTTTGCTTCCGACATCAGGTCCAGCCTGTAGACAGATGCGTTCTCATAACCTTCTGTGTTGGCCAGAAGATAATATTTCATCCCGTAGATCAGCACGTAGTAAGGGCTTACCATGTAAGGGCGGGGCCTGACAGGCGACAGCGCTCCATCCCGATTATAGCCGTTAAACAGAAATGAAATTTTTTTGTTGCCTGTTATTGCATCCCGGATGACATTCAGATTTTCCCACAGATGTTCTTTATTGATTGTGGAAAATCTGGGAACGCTTTTGACAGAATCGGTTCTGTATTGATAATAACAGCTTCCCAGCCCTTTCAGCTTGTCCTCCAGCAGGGCGCACTGTTCCCGGTCCATGTCTTCGCTGCTTTTTACCAGTTCGATCAGCAGTTCCAGTTCCCTGTTTGAAAATTCATGGACATACCGGACTCCGGAGATTCTGTCCTGTCCCTCTGTACCGATCCCGTCATAGACAATACGAAATTCATCTGTTCGTTCCCCGTATTCTTCCGGCGCCGGATTTAAAACCGCCATCAGATTGCGGAGATCCGTGCGAAGGGTTTTCTCGGTGCAGCTTCCCTCCTTCTGCTTCATCAGTCCCAGCAGCTCTGTCTGCGTGAGCTTATGATCGGCATCCGTATGGGCTTTCAAAATCTCCAGAAGCTTCCAGGCGCGAATGATACTGTTCATCTGAACTCCGTGAGTTCTTTTTTCTTTCTCCATATTCAAGACACCTCATCCTGTCAGAGACAGGTCTTTCTTTATGACAAAGTATATCATATGGGAGAGAGGGTGGACAATGGTTTCTGTTTCTCCAGTCATTTTCCCCCTGGCCCCCACATATATTGAAGAAAAGAGGAGGGGACAACGTGGATAGGAAAGATGAAATTATCCGTATTTTCGCAAAAGAGATCCGCCGGATCCTGGAGCAGTCGGATGCCGATTTTAATGAAGTACAGGAGATCCGGCTGCGGGCCGAGGCACCGCTTCTTCTGATCTGCAGAGACAGGGAATACGGCGTGACCCCGGCAGGAATCCTGAAGGAAGAAATCCGGGGGGTCCATATGGTGACCAGAGAAGAGATCAGGGAGACCATGGAGTATATCAGCCGCTACTCCCTCTATGCTTTTGAGGAAGAACTGCGCCGGGGCTTTATCACTGTCCAGGGAGGCCACCGGGTCGGACTGGCGGGAAAGACGGTGGCGGAAGACGAGAATATCAGAACCATGAAATACATATCGTTTATCAATGTCCGTCTCTCGCACCAGGTCCTGGGATGTGGGGATTCGGTGATGCCCTATATCTGGGAAGACGGTCAGGTGCTCCACAGCCTGATCATTTCGCCGCCGGGCTGCGGGAAAACCACACTGCTGAGAGACCTGATCCGTCAGCTGTCCACGGGGAGCCGCGGCCGCCGGGGAGTGACTGTGGGAGTGGTGGACGAGCGGTCGGAGCTGGGAGCCTGTTATCAGGGGGTGCCTCAGAACGATCTGGGAATCCGCACCGACGTGCTGGACTGCTGCCCGAAGGCCAGGGGAATGATGATGCTGATCCGCACCATGTCTCCCCAGGTCATCGCAGTGGATGAGGCGGGAAGCCGGCAGGACCTGGAAGCCATGGAGTACGTAATGAGCTGCGGCTGCAAGCTTATGGCCACAGTGCACGGCAGCGACCTGGAGGACTTAAGAAGGAAGCCCGTTCTCCAGGATATGATCCAAAGGAAAATGTTTGAGCGCTATATCGTTCTGGGCCGCCGGGACAGACCGGGATGGGTTGACCAGATTCTTGATTCCGGAGGGCGCCGGCTGTACGGCCCGGAAAGGATGGCCTATGGTGCTTAAACTGACGGGAAGTCTTCTGGTAACCTGTTCCTGCGGCGCTCTGGGACTGTGGAAGGCGGCCCAGTGGAAAGAGCATCTGAAGATGATGGAACAGCTGAAGAAAATGGTCCTGATGCTGAAAAGGGAGATTCTCTACGGTCATACGCCTCTGGGCGAAGCTTTTGGACAGGTCGGCAGAAGAACGGAGGGGGTTCTGGGAGAGCTGTTTAGGGGCACGGAGGAGAGGATCGGCCGCGGACAGGGAGAACTGTTTGCCGTGATCTGGCAGGAAGAGGTGGAGAACAGGAAGAAGGACATGTTTCTGTCGGACCGGGAGATTCGGGAACTTTGCGCCTTCGGGGAGCACCTGGGGTATCTGGATCTGGAGATGCAGGAGCACACGATCGCGCTCTATCTGGAACAGCTGGATATGAGCATCGGTTTTTATCGGGAACATGAGCGGGAACAGAGCCGGCTGTACACCAGTCTGGGAATCATGGGAGGACTGTTTCTCTCTATTATGATGTGTTAGGGAGGTCGGCCATGGGAGTCAATCTGATCTTTAGAATTGCGGCGGTGGGGATCCTGGTATCTGTGATCTGCCAGATCCTGAAGCACAGCGGAAGAGAAGAACAGGCCTTTCTCACCAGCCTGGCAGGCCTGGTGCTGGTACTGTTCTGGATGGTGCCTTATATTTACGAATTGTTTGAGACCATCAAGAAACTGTTTGCATTATAACGGTTTCGGGGGAAGGAGGAAGGGACATGACGATGGCATCCATAGCGGTCATAGGGCTGACGGCGGTGATCCTGGCCGTACAGCTGAAAGCGGTAAAAGGAGAATACGGAGTCTATCTGGTGCTGTGTGCAGGCCTGGTGATCTTTTTCTACGGCCTTTCCAAACTGGAGGCGGTGATGGAAGCCCTGAAAAGAATCCAGGCATGTGTCCGGATCGACGGGGTATATCTGGGAGTTCTGATGAAAATGATCGGGATCACCTATATTGCGGAATTTGCCTCCGGAATCTGCAGAGACGCAGGATACGGATCCCTGGGAGCTCAGATCGAGATCTTCGGAAAGCTGTCCATGCTGGCAGTGAGCATGCCGGTTCTGCTGGCTCTTATGGAGACAATGAAAGGGTTTCTGTCATGAGTGAGAAAGAATTCTGGAAGATGATGTGGAAGCGGGGGCGTGTGGCGAGAAGAAGAAACACGGGACCCTGGGTCTTCTGGGTCGGTCTGACAATCCTTCTGCTGTTCCTTTTCCTGACTGCCGGGCCGGTCTGGGCGCGGTCCGGAGACGGACAGGAGGGACTGCCGGGCCTGGAGGATTTTGATCTTTCCGGAATCAACCGGTTTCTCGACGGTGAGGAGGCGGGTGCAGGCCTGACCATAGAAACGGTCATGGCTCTTCTGGCAGACGGGAACCTGGCAGGCCTGTGCAGGGAGACGGCACAGAGCCTGAAAAAAACGCTGTTTTCCGAGATCTCCAGAAGCGGCGGTTTCCTGGGACAAGTTCTGGTGCTGGGCTGTATGGGGGCCGTGTTTACGAATTTTTCCACGGTCTTTTCCGGCAGCGAGATCTCGGAGACAGGATTTTTTATTACCTATCTGCTGATGTTTACCTTTCTGATGACGGCCATGATGGAGAGCATGTCTCTGGCCGGGGAGGTGGTGGAATCTGTCCTGGAATTTACGAGGCTTTTGATGCCTTCCTATTTTATGGCGGTGGCATTTGCAGGAGGAAGCGTGTCGGCTGTGGTCATGTATGAATTTACTCTGTGGATCATGGCGGCAGGACAGTGGCTTCTGTGTTCCGTTATCCTTCCCGTGATCAGAATCCATGTGCTCCTGGGTATGGCCGGAAATCTGGTGAAGGAGGAATTTCTGTCCAGACTGACGGAGCTTCTGGGCCAGGCTGCGTCATGGGGACTGAAGACGGTGCCCGGGTTGGTCCTGGGGTTTCATCTGATCCAGAATCTGATTCTGCCCTATGTGGATTCTCTGAAACAGGGGGCGGTGCAGAAGGCGGTGTCCATGATCCCGGGAGTGGGTCAGGGGGCGGAGGCGGTGACCCGGCTTCTCATGGGATCGGGAGTTCTCATAAAAAATACCATGGGCATGGCGGCCCTGGTGATCCTTATGATCCTTATCTCGGTCCCGGTGATCAAGCTGCTGATCCTGACCGTGATGTATCAGTGTGTATCGGCGATTATGGAGCCGGTCTGCGACAAAAGACTGGTATCCTGCGTGTCCATGGCGGCCAGGGGCCAGAAGATGATGGTCCAGACAGTGGCTTGCGCGGCCCTGATCCTGGTGATCACCGTGGCCGTAGTCTGCGCCGGAACCAATGTGACATATTATGCATAAAAGGAGATAGAAGATGGACCGGCTTTCAGGCTGGGTGGCAGATATCCTGTTTTTTCTTGTGTTTATCACGGTCACGGAGAACCTGCTTCCCGGCAGAAAATATCATTCCTATATCCGCCTGTGTGCCGGGATGATCCTGATCCTGCTGGTTTTGGAACCAATGCTCGGAGGATTGCATCTGGAGGATGAGCTGACCCGGTATTTTGAAGCTGCCAGCTTTAAACAGGAGGCAGAAGAACTGTCCCGGGAGATTCTGGGCATGGAAGACGAGAGGCTGTCCCGGGTCATTGACACTTATGAGCAGGTGGTGGAAGAGGACATCGATGCCATGGCCCGGGAGATGGGGATCACGCTTCTGCAGGCCAGAGTGACTATCGACAGGGACAGGGAAAGCGGGGGCTACGGTTCGGTGGCGCATATCTGTATGGAGGTACAGAAACCGGGACAGGAGGAAGAGGAAGACGGCGCGGTCCAGGCGGTAACCCCCATAGAGCAGGTAAGGGTTACTCTGGGAGAGCAGCAGACAGAGGAGGGAGGGACGGCGCCGGAAGACGAGGTCAGCGACCCGGAGTTAGAGAAATTAAGGCGAAAGGTGGGAACTTATTATGGGCTGGAAACCGGAGAAGTGGAAATTCAGTTTCAGGGGAAGTAAGGATGCCTGGCTCGTGGTTCTGGCGGTGGGCCTGATCTTCCTCATACTGGCTTTTCCTGTGGGAGGAAAGAAGAAAAACAGGGATACAGGCACGGAAATCATCCCACAGAGTCAGCCGTCAGACAGCGCCGGGTCAGGCGATTATTATCCGGAGCCGGCACAGGACGGTTCCCGGGACAGCGCTGCCTATGAACGGCAGCTGGAGTCCAGGCTGAAGGAGCTTTTAAGCCATGTGGAAGGCGTGGGTGAGGTGGAAGTGATGATCGTCCTGAAAAGCTCCGAGGAAAAGGTGTGGAGGAGGGATCAGAACTCTTCCTATTCCAGTACCAGAGAGACCGACTCCGGAGGCGGCACCAGAGACATCAGAAGCCAGGAGGTAGCAGAGAATACCATACTGACAGGACAAAACGGAGGGGAAGGACCGCTATTGGAGAAAGAGTTAAGGCCTGAGATCGGAGGAGTAGTGGTCAGCGCCTCGGGAGGAGGAAGCCCTGCCATCCAGGCAGAAATTTCTGCGGCGGTGGAAGCATTATTTGACGTGCCCTCACATAAAATAAAAGTATTAAAGAGGGCAGAATAAAAAGGAGTGTCGTGCATGAGATTTAAGAGAGACTTAAAAAACGTCAATATGAAGAAGCTGTTTCGGAGAAACCAGATCATCGTCACTACTCTGGCCGTGATGATCGCCGCCGCAGGGTATCTGAACTATACGGGCAAACAGGATCTGGAAGCAGGCAATGTGATGTCGGAAGCCGGCATGATGGAGATATCGGACGAGGATATCCTTATGGAGAATCAGAAGATGCTGGATGCCCAGGGCGGCTATGAGGAGATCGGGAGCCTGGACCAGGATCTGAGTCAGCTGGAGGAGGCTGAGTCCATGGCAGAGAAAGATTCAAGCTCCGGGGATGTGCAGCAGGTTGCCCAGGCTGAGACCCTGGGAGAACAGGCAGGTATGGAGGCGGGGGCCCAAAGCGGGGATGCCCAGAGTACTCAGACCGGTTATGAAAATCCGGGGGAGGCTATCCTCACCAGCGGTATGAGCGTGTCTGATTACATAGCAGGGGTCCAGCTGAACAGGGAGCAGGTGAGGGCGAGAAACAAAGATACCCTCCTTGCCATTATCAACAACAGCGGAATCGAAGAGGCAGCCAAACAGGAGGCTATCCAGAGCATGATCAAACTGACCGAGATCTCGGAGAAAGAGAACGCGGCGGAGACTCTTCTGATGGCCAAAGGATTTTCTGATCCGGTCGTCAGTATCTCGACAGATAAAGTGGATGTGGTGGTCAATGCCACCAGCATAACCGACGCCCAGAGAGCCCAGATCGAGGATATCGTGAAGAGGAAGGCGGAAGTCCAGGCGGAAAACATCATTATTACGCTTCTGAACCTGGCGGACTAAAAATTCCTTTGCAAACAGGAGTATTTTTGCTATAATAAGGCTATTATAGAAACACAGGAGGTAATTATCGTGGCAGAACTGGAAAGCAGAAATACTCACAAAGTATATGAGAAGGATAAAATCGGAGAGGTACAGATCGCGGATGAAGTAGTTGCCATCATCGCAGGGCTGGCGGCCACAGAGGTGGAAGGCGTGGACTCCATGGCAGGCAACATCACCAACGAGCTGGTAGGCAAGCTGGGGATGAAGAATCTTTCCAAAGGCGTGAAGGTAGACGTGACAGAAGAGCATGTGTCGGTGGATCTCTCCCTGAACATCAAGTACGGCTACAATATCCCCGGTGTTTCCGAGAAAGTACAGGATAAAGTCAAGAGCGCCATCGAGAACATGACCGGACTGAATGTCCTTGACGTGAACATCAAGATCGCCGGCGTGAATATGGAAGAGAACCATTAAAGAGGAGAAGGGCGCAGCCGCCGTTGGCGTCTGCGCCCTGTGACAGACGGAGGATTCGGAGATGACCAGAAGAGAATTGCGCGAGCATTGTTTTAAAATGTTATTCTGCGCAGATTTTTACCCGGCAGAGGAGACAAAGGAGCAGCTGGAGCAGTATTTTGAGGCGCCGGAGGAGGAAGAGTCCACACCGGAGGGCGGGCTTCAGATCGTTCATCAGGTGGACATGGATGAAAAGGACAGAAGCTATCTTATAAAGAAGGCAGGGGCTGCCATGGACAGAGTTCCGGAGCTGGATGCCAGGATCAACGAGGTGGCGGAAGGCTGGAAGACCAGAAGGATGGGCAAGGCAGAGCTTACCATTCTCAGACTGGCTCTCTACGAGATCCTCTACGACGAGGAGATCCCTCAGAAAGTGGCGATCAACGAGGCTGTGGAGCTGGCCAAGAAGTTCGGCGGAGACGATTCTCCTTCCTTTATCAACGGAGTTCTGGCGAAACTGGTGAGAGCGGACGCAGAAAAGAAAGAGCAGCAGACCCCGGACACGGCCGGTCTGTAGGGCAGGCAGAAAAAAGACATGGCGAGCGTATATTCGGTAACACAGGTCAATTCTTATATCAGAAATATGTTTGTCCAGGACTATCTGCTGAAGCGCTTAAGCGTCAGGGGAGAGATCTCCAACTGCAAGTATCACACGTCCGGACATATCTATTTTACATTGAAGGACAAGTCAGGGACCTTATCTGCGGTAATGTTTGCCGGCCAGAGAAAAGGTCTTAATTTTCAGCTGCAGGAAGGACAGCAGGTTATCGTCACAGGCTCCGTGGACGTGTACGAGCGGGATGGGCGGTATCAGCTGTATGCCAGGGAGATCCGGAGAGAAGGAACCGGAGACCTGTATGAGCGGTTTGTGCAGCTGCGCAGCGAACTGGAAGAGATGGGCATGTTTGCGGCAGAGTACAAGCAGCCGCTGCCCAGATATGCCATGACAGTGGGCGTTGTCACGGCTCCCACAGGCGCGGCTATCCGGGATATCATGAACATTTCCGCCAGGAGGAACCCTTATGTGCAGCTGGTGCTCTGTCCGGCCCTGGTTCAGGGAGATCAGGCCAGGTACAGCATCGCGGCAGGGATCCGGACCCTGGACTCTATGGGCCTGGATGTGATAATCGTGGGCAGAGGCGGAGGTTCCATAGAAGATCTGTGGGCCTTTAATGAGGAAATGGTGGCGAGAGCCATCTTCGAGTGCAGCACCCCGGTGATCTCGGCAGTAGGCCATGAGACGGATGTGACCATCGCCGATTATGTGGCGGACATGCGGGCACCCACGCCGTCGGCAGCGGCGGAGCTGGCGGTTTTTGATTACCGTCAGTTCGAAGCACAGATGAATCAGTATCGGGATATGCTGACGAAGGCCATGTCCGGATGCCTGGAGAGAAAAAAGCATCGGCTGGAAGAGTGCCGGTTAAGGCTCCGGGCCGGTCATCCCCGCTACCAGCTTCGGGAGAAGAGCCAGCATCTGGCAGATATCCAGGACCGTATGGAAGCTCTGATGGCCGAAAAACTGACAGACAGAAAGCACAGGCTGGCTCTCCTGAGCGGCAGGCTGAAGGGGCTGTCACCTCTGGAGCGCATCAGCGGAGGCTTCGGATTTCTGACAGGGGAAGAGGGAGAGAGGATCGGGTCCGTGAATCAGGCCAGACCGGGACAGCAGCTGTCCGTAAGACTGGCGGACGGAACATTGAAGACGAAGATTACAGAGGTCTGTCCTCTGAATATCCAATAGAGGTTGCACATGGAAGAAGACAAGACAACAAAAACCATAGAAGAGATCATGGAAGAACTGGAGTCCATCATCGAGAAGATGGAAGACCGGGAGAGCACTCTGGAAGAGTCGTTTGCCGGCTTTGAGGCAGGGATGAAGCTGGTGAAGGAATGCAGCCGGAGGATCGACAAGGTAGAGAAGCAGATCCTGGTCCTCAGTGAGGAAGGCATGGAAGAATATGAATCCTGAAGAGAGATTAAAACGGTATACAGAAGAGACGGAGGCAGTGATCAGAAAATATCTGCCGCCGGAGGACGGGTATCAGAAGACCGTGACAGAGGCCATGAATTACAGTGTAAAGGCCGGAGGAAAAAGACTGCGTCCCCTGTTTATGCGGGAGGTGTACCGTCTGTTTGCGGGGGGGCCGGGACCGGACGGGGAGGACGACCCTGTGAGGGCCGGCATGGAGGGGATACTGGTGGAGCCTTTTATGGCCGCTGTGGAGATGATCCATACGTTTTCCCTGATCCATGACGATCTGCCTTGCATGGATAATGACAGGCTGAGGCGGGGGCTGCCCACTACCTGGGTGCAGTACGGCTATGACATGGCGGTGCTGGCAGGGGACGGGCTGGCGCTCTATGCTTTCGAGACGGCAGTGAAAGCCCTGGCAGGCTCCGAGAGACCGGCGACGGTGGCCCGATGCATGGGGCTTCTCGCTCAGAAGTCAGGTATCGGAGGCATGATCGGCGGGCAGACCGTGGATGTGGAACTGTCAGGGAAACCCATAGACGCCGGGAGACTGGACTTTATCTACCGGCTGAAAACAGGAGCTCTCCTGGAAGTATCCATGATGATCGGAGCCATACTGGGAGGAGCGGACAAATCCCAGGTGGAGGCAGTGGAGAAGATGGCCTCCTGTGTGGGACAGGCATTTCAGATCCAGGACGATATCCTGGACTTAACCAGCACCACGGATATGCTGGGCAAGCCTGTGCTCAGCGACGAGAAAAACCAGAAGACTACCTATGTGTCGCTGTACGGGCTGGAGAAAGCCAGACTGGCGGTGCGGCAGCTGTCTGCTCAGGCAGAAGAGATCTTAAAAAGTCTTCCCGGAGATCACGAATTTCTCGAATACCTTATAGATATGCTGATAACCAGAGAAAAGTAAGGGATGATGGCGATGTTAGAGAAGATAAACGGGCCGGAGGACATCAAAGCTCTGGACAAGAAGGAACTGGAGATCCTGGCCTCTGAGATACGGGAGTTTCTCATTGAAAAAATAAGCGCCACCGGCGGACACCTGGCCTCCAATCTGGGGGTGGTGGAGCTGACCATGGCCATATATCTGACCTTTGATCTTCCCAACGACAAGATCATCTGGGATGTGGGTCATCAGGCCTATACCCACAAGATCCTCAGCGGACGGAAGGATTATTTTGACGATCTGCGCCAGTACAGAGGTCTGAGCGGCTTTCCCAAGACCAAGGAGAGTCCCTGCGATGCTTTTGACACAGGCCACAGCTCCACATCCATCTCGGCAGGTCTGGGCATGGCTCAGGCCAGGGATATCCGGGGAGAAGACTACAGAGTGGTCTCGGTCATAGGAGACGGAGCCCTCACCGGCGGCATGGCCTATGAGGCTCTGAACAATGCGGCCCGGCTGGAGAGGAATTTTATTATCATATTAAACGACAACAACATGTCCATCTCCGAAAATGTAGGGGGCATGTCCAGATATCTCAGCAGTATCCGGACAGGGTACGGCTACAATGATCTGAAAAAGAATGTAACCAGCATCCTGGAGAAGGTCCCTGTGGCAGGTCCTGCCCTCATCGACAAGATCAGCCGGACCAAACAGGGCATCAAGCAGCTGCTGATCCCGGGGATGCTGTTCGAAAATATGGGGATCACCTATTTGGGCCCGGTGGACGGCCACAATCTGAAACAGCTGCGGAGAGTGCTGCAGGAGGCCAAAAAGCTGGATCACGCCGTCCTTGTCCATGTTCTGACCCAGAAAGGAAAAGGTTACAGACCGGCGGAGAAAAATCCCTCCCGGTTCCATGGGGTAGATCCTTTTGACATTGCCACGGGGAAGCCCAAAAAGCCAAAAGATCAGCCCGGCTACACGGATATTTTCTCCAGAAAGCTGTGCCGGCTGGCACGGGACAGGGAAGATATCGTGGCGATTACCGCGGCCATGCCCGACGGTACCGGTCTGAAAAAATTTGCAGGGCTGTATCCGGACAGATTTTTCGACGTGGGTATCGCCGAGCAGCATGCGGTCACCAGTGCCGCAGGCATGGCTGCCGCCGGACTCCGCCCTGTGGTGGCAGTATACTCTTCTTTTCTGCAGAGAGCTTATGACCAGATCCTTCATGATGTGTGCCTTCAGAATCTGCCTGTCGTATTTGCCGTGGACAGGGCCGGACTGGTAGGAAGCGACGGCGAGACCCATCAGGGAATTTTCGATCTCTCCTACCTGTCTTCTATCCCCAACATGAGCATCATGGCTCCCAAAAATCTGTGGGAACTGCAGCGGGAACTGGAATTTGCCGTCAGCTATGACGGCCCTATAGCTATCCGCTATCCAAGAGGCGAGGCATACAAGGGGCTGAAGGAGTTCGATGCTCCCGTCATTTACGGGAAAGGCGAGATCCTCTATGAAGAGGACCAGATCGCTCTCCTGGCCGTGGGAAGCATGGTCAGTACTGCGGAACATATCCGGGAGAAGATGAAAGCGGAAGGCTATCATGTGACCCTGGCAAACGGAAGATTTATCAAGCCCATAGACTACGAGCTGGCAGCCAGGCTGGCTCAGACCCACGATTATCTGGTGACTCTGGAAGAAAACGTCCTCCAGGGCGGCTACGGCCTGGAAGTCACTGCATATATCCATGAGCATTATCCCGGCGTAAGAGTGCTCAACATCGCCCTGCCTGATGCCTACATCGAACACGGCAATGTATCTGTTCTGAGAGAAGAGCTTGAGATCGACAGCGATTCCATTATCAGAAGGATCAAGGAGTGCTTCTGTCCGGCCCGGAGGGATGTACAGGAGGAAAGCGCAACATGAAAGAGCGATTAGATACTCTTCTGGTAGCCAGAGGCCTGGCTCCATCCAGGGAGAAGGCCAAGGCATTGATCATGTCCGGCATCGTCTATGTGGATGGCCAGAAGGAGGATAAGGCCGGGACCGCGTTTGAGGACGGGGTCTCGGTGGAGGTCAGGGGCTCCGCACTGAGATACGTAAGCCGGGGCGGGCTGAAGCTTGAGAAGGCCGTGGATCGTTTCGGCATATCTCTGGAAGGGAAGGTCTGTATGGATGTAGGGGCTTCCACAGGCGGTTTTACGGACTGTATGCTGCAGAACGGGGCAGTAAAAGTCTATGCAGTGGATGTGGGCCACGGACAGCTGGACTGGAAGCTGAGAAACGATGCCAGGGTGATCTGTATGGAAAAGACCAACATCCGCTATGTGACGGAGGAAGATGTGACGGACCGGATCCGGTTTGCCTCCATCGACGTCTCCTTTATCTCCCTGTCCAAAGTCCTGGGACCGGTGAAGGCGCTGCTGTCTGACGACGCTCAGGTGGTCTGTCTCATCAAGCCTCAGTTTGAGGCCGGCCGGGAGAAGGTGGGGAAGAAAGGCGTAGTGAGAGAAAAGAGCACTCACCTGGAAGTCATCCAATCGGTCATGAGTTTTGCAGAAAGCGCAGGCTTCGGGATTTTAAATCTCGAATTTTCTCCCATCAAGGGACCGGAAGGAAACATCGAGTACCTTCTCCATCTGCAGAATCATCCGGAACAGTGCGGGCAGCCTTATATGACGGCAGATCCACGGGCAGTGGTGGAAGAGGCCCACAATACCCTTTAGGAGTATTCTGACATGAGACAGTTCTATCTGATAAAAAACCCGGAAAAACCGGGAGTGGACCAGGCGGCAGAGGACATCTGCCGCCATATAGAAGAGCGGGGGGGATCCTGCCGGATCCAGGAACCGGGGGAGAAGCTGTACCGGGGAGGACAGAATCATTTTCAGTACACGGATGCCTGTCAGGTTCCCGACAGTACCCAATGCGTCATTACCCTGGGAGGCGACGGAACACTGATCCAGGCGGCCAGGGATCTGGCGGGACGGCATATTCCCATGGTGGGGGTGAACCTGGGCCATGTAGGTTATCTGACTCAGATCGGAAAAAAAGAGAATATCGAAGAGCTTTTAGAGGCTCTTCTCACGGACCAGTATCAGCTGGAACACCGGATGATGCTGAAAGGAAGCATTTTCCGCCAGGGAAGGGAGGCGGAAAGAGACCTGGCACTCAACGAGATCGTCATCACCAGGCGGGAGAACCTGAGAGTGCTCAGATTCCGGATCTATGTCAACGGGGAATATCTCAGCGAGTATAAGGCCGACGGTATGATCGCCGCCACTCCTACAGGCTCCACGGCTTACAATCTGTCGGCCGGAGGCCCTATTGTGGCGCCGGGAGCCAGGATGACCATACTGACGCCCATCTGTCCCCATGCGCTCAACGGAAGGAGCATCGTACTGCCTGCGGAGGATCGGATCGAGATCGAGGCCATGGGCAACGACGACTCCGGACAGGTGGCCGTATTTGACGGGGACATTACCTTCAGCATGAGGGTGGGAGACCGGATCAGGATCGAAAGGTCGGATGTGGAGACCATCCTGGTGAAACTGAAGAATATTTCTTTTTTGGATAATCTGAGAAATAAGCTGGCATAGGGGAGAAAAACAAGTGAAGGTAGAGAGACACAGCAAGATCGTAGAACTGATCGGCAAATATGAGATCGAGACTCAGGAAGAGCTGGCGGAGTATCTGAACAAAGCCGGTTACCGGGTAACTCAGGCCACCGTATCCAGGGACATCCGGGAGCTGAAGCTGTCAAAAGTCCAGTCGGAAAGCGGGAAGCAGCATTATGTGGTTCTTCAGAGTCAGGGCTCTTTCAGCGACAAATACATACGGATCCTGAGAGACGGATACATGTCCATGGACATGGCCCAGAACATTCTGGTGATCAAGACCGTCTCAGGTATGGCCATGGCAGTGGCGGCCGCTCTGGATGCCATCCATTTTCATGAGATCGTAGGCTGCATCGCGGGAGACGACACCATCATGTGTGCGGTGCGGAGCGTGGATGATACCATCCTGGTTATGGATAAGATCAGAAAACTGACGGAGGATAAGTAGACGCGGAGCGGCGGGTGCCGGTCTGTTTGGAAGAGGAGGAATAAAATGTTACTGGAGTTACGTGTGAAAAACCTGGCGCTGATCGAGAAGGCGGAGGTGTCTTTCCGGGACGGGCTGAATATCCTGACAGGAGAGACCGGTGCGGGCAAATCCATTATCATCGGTTCGGTGAACATGGCGCTGGGAGGTAAGGCCTCCAGAGACATGATACGTCAGGGAGCCGATCATGCCTATGTAGAGCTGATCTTTTCCGTGGATGAAAAAGAAAAACAGGATCTTCTTAAGAATATGGATATCGACCTTCCGGAGGACAATACCCTGATCATCACCAAAAAGATCATGGCTGCAAGGAGCGTCAGCAAGGTCAATGACGAGACGGTCACTGCCGGAAGGCTTAAGGAGATCACAAGTCTGCTGATCGACATCCATGGTCAGCACGAGCATCAGTCTTTGATGTACAAATCCAAACATCTTCAGATCCTGGACGATTATGCCAAATCCCGCACAACCCCCATAAAAGAAGAGACGGCCCGTGTCTTCGGCCAATATCAGAAACTGTCGAAAAAACTGGATACCATGAACCTGGACCAGGAAGAGAGATTGAGAGAGGCCGATTTCTGCAGGTATGAGATCGAGGAGCTGGAGAAGGCAGAGCTGAAGGAAGGGGAAGAAGAACTCCTGACCGCGGCATACCGCCGGCTGAAAAATTCCCAGAAGATCATGGAACAGCTGTCGGAGGCCTACGATATCCTGGAAAATGCACAGGTGAGCACGGCTCTGAAAGCAGTGGACCAGGCGGCGGAATATGATGAAAGCCTGGGAGGGATCCGGGATCAGATGTACGATGCCGATGCGGTCATCAATGATGTATCCCGGGACATCAGGGAATACATGGACAGCTTTTCTTTTGACGAGGAAGAATTTGTCCGCATCGAGGAACGGCTGGATCTGATCCATAACCTTCAGGCCAAGTACGGCAGCTCCACGGAGAAGATCCTAAAGAAGCTGGAGGAGAAAAAAAGGCGGCTGGAGGAACTGGAGAACTATGACCTGGTAAAGCAGGAGACAGAGAGGCAGTGGAAAGAATGCAGGGACGACCTGGAAAGGCTGTGTGCAAAGCTGTCGGAGGTGAGAAAAAAAGAGGCGGCGAAGCTGACGAAAAAGATCAGCCAGGGGCTGAAGGATCTGAATTTTATGGATGTACAGTTTTCCATGGAATTTAACCGGCTGCCTCAGTACGGCTCCGGGGGATATGACGAGGCGGAGTTTATGATCTCAACCAATCCGGGTATGCCGGTACGTCCTCTGGGCACGGTGGCATCCGGAGGCGAGCTGTCCAGAATCATGCTGGCCATCAAGTCGGTCCTGGCAGACACAGACGATATTCCAACTCTGATCTTTGATGAGATCGACACGGGGATCAGCGGCCGGACGGCTCAGAAGGTTTCGGAGAAGCTGGCCTACATTGCGGGAAGTCATCAGGTGATCTGTATCACCCACCTTCCCCAGATCGCAGCCATGGCGGATGCACATTTTGAGATCGCCAAGACATCCGGAGACGGCCTTACCACCACATTTATCCGGGAGCTTGACGAGGAGCAGATGACCGGAGAGCTGGCAAGACTTCTGGGAGGCGCCGAGATCACGGAGGCGGTCTATGACAATGCCAGGGAGATGAAGCGCCTGGCCGCAGAGAGAAAGCAGCAGAAATAAGCCGCCGGTCCGGCAGAAGGTCTGTTAAAACAATGCGAACAAATGTTTGCAATTTATGAAAGGTTGTGCTATGATGGTTTTCGGAACCATTGATTGATGACGGCAAGGAGCGGCAGCAGACTATGTCAAGACAATATATTAAAATACGAGGTGCCAACGAGCACAATCTGAAAAGTATCAACCTGGATATCCCCAGGAACGAACTGGTGGTCCTCACAGGCCTGAGCGGTTCGGGAAAGTCATCTCTGGCTTTTGACACCATCTATGCGGAGGGCCAGAGACGGTATATGGAGTCTCTGTCCTCCTATGCGAGACAGTTTCTGGGGCAGATGGAGAAGCCGGATGTGGAGAGTATCGAAGGCCTTTCCCCTGCCATCTCCATTGACCAGAAATCCACCAACCGTAATCCCCGCTCCACAGTGGGGACGGTGACAGAGATCTATGACTATATGCGTCTTCTCTATGCCAGGATCGGTATTCCCCACTGTCCCAAGTGCGGCAAGGAGATCCGCAGACAGACCGTGGATCAGATGGTGGATCAGATCCTGTCCATGCCTGAGAAGACCAGGATCCAGCTGCTGGCGCCGGTGGTGAGGGGGCGCAAGGGCGAGCATGTGAAGGTGCTGGACCAGGCCAGAAAAAGCGGATATGTCCGGGCCCGCATAGACGGCAATCAGTATGAGCTGTCCGAGGAGATCAGGCTGGACAAGAATATCAAGCACAATATAGAGATCATCGTGGACCGTCTGGTGGTGAGGCCGGGCATCGAGAAACGCCTTACGGATTCCATCGAGAGTACCATGGCTCTGGGCGGAGGCCTTATGATCGTCGATGTCGTGGGCGGAGAGCCTGTGAATTTCAGCCAGCATTTTGCCTGTCCGGACTGCGGCATCAGCATCGAGGAGGTGGAGCCCAGAAGCTTTTCCTTCAATAATCCTTTCGGCGCCTGTCCGGACTGTTTCGGTCTGGGATATAAGATGGAGTTTGACGAGAACCTTATGATCCCCGACCGGTCCTTAAGTATCCTTCAGGGGGCCATCGTAGTCATGGGATGGCAGTCCTGCACGGATAAAGGCAGCTTTACCAGGGCTATCCTGGATGCCCTGGCCAGGGAGTACGGCTTCAGCCTGGACACGCCGTTTGAACAGTATCCTCAGAAGATCCAGGATATCATCCTGTGGGGAACCGGAGGCAAAGAAGTAAAGGTCCACTATACGGGACAGCGGGGCACCGGGATCTACGATGTGGCCTTTGAGGGGCTGGTGGAGAACGTGGAGAGGCGGTATAAGGAGACATTTTCCGAATCCAGCAAGGCAGAGTATGAGACCTACATGCGCATCACTCCCTGTTCTGCCTGCAAAGGCAAACGTCTGAAAAAGAGTTCTCTGGCAGTGACCGTGGGAGGGCTCAACATCTATGATGCCACCAATATGTCCATCGTCAAATTCCGGGAATTTGTGGACGGACTGGAGCTGACTCCCATGCAGGAGGCCATCGGAGCCCAGATCTTAAAGGAGATCAGAGCCAGAGTCACTTTTCTGATCAATGTAGGCCTGGAGTATCTGTCCCTGTCACGGGCCACAGGAACTCTGTCCGGAGGCGAGGCCCAGAGGATCCGTCTGGCTACTCAGATCGGATCAGGGCTGGTAGGGGTGGCCTATATTCTGGATGAGCCCAGCATCGGTCTCCATCAGAGAGATAACGACAAGCTGCTGCAGACCCTGCTCCATCTGAGAGATCTGGGCAACAGCGTGCTGGTGGTGGAGCATGACGAGGATACCATGCGGGCGGCGGATTTTATCGTGGACATCGGGCCCGGGGCAGGAGAGCACGGGGGACAGGTGATCGCAACAGGTACGGCCCAGGACATTATGGACTGTCCCGAATCCATAACAGGCGCCTACTTAAGCGGCCGCCTTCAGATCCCGGTGCCGTCGGAGCGGAGGACGCCTTCCGGCTGGCTTACGATAAAAGGAGCGGCGGAGAACAACCTGAAGAATATCGATGTGAAGATTCCTCTGGGAGTCATGACCTGTGTCACCGGTGTGTCCGGTTCCGGAAAAAGCTCCCTGATCAACGAGATCCTGTACAAGACCCTGGCCAGGCAGCTGAACCGGGCCAGAACCATCCCGGGCAGGTTTAAGAAGATCACCGGCACGGAACAGCTGGACAAGATCATCGCCATAGACCAGTCCCCTATCGGAAGGACGCCCAGATCCAATCCGGCTACCTATACCGGCGTTTTCGACATGATCCGGGATCTGTTTGCCTCCACGGTGGATGCCAAGGAGCGGGGATATAAAAAAGGCCGGTTCAGCTTTAACGTTAAAGGCGGACGGTGCGAGGCCTGTTCCGGTGACGGTATCATAAAGATCGAGATGCATTTTCTGCCTGACGTGTATGTGCCCTGCGAGGTCTGCGGCGGCAAGCGGTACAACCGGGAGACTCTGGAAGTCAAATACAAGGGAAAGAGCATCTACGACGTCCTGAACATGACTGTGGAGGAGGCGATGAAATTTTTCGAAAACGTTCCGACGATCCACAGGAAGATTGCCACCCTTAACGATGTGGGACTCTCCTATATCCGTCTGGGACAGCCCTCCACGGAACTGTCCGGAGGCGAGGCCCAGAGGATTAAGCTGGCCACGGAGCTGAGCAGGCGGGGGACGGGAAAGACCATCTACGTTCTGGATGAGCCTACCACAGGCCTTCATTTCGCCGATGTCCATAAACTGGTGGATATCCTGCGCAAGCTTTCCCAGGGAGGCAACACGGTGGTGGTTATCGAGCATAACCTGGATGTAATCAAGACTGCGGACTATATTATCGATATGGGGCCAGAAGGCGGGGACAAAGGAGGAACCGTGGTGACTCAGGGGACTCCCGAGGAGGTGGCCGCCTGTCCCCGGTCTTATACAGGGCAGTATGTGAAGAGGTATCTGGAAAGATAAAAGAAGACGCTACACCCATAAGGATAATGGCTTCTGTCGCAACCGTGCTCCGGCGCGAGTGCGCGTCAAGACGCACACTTTTTAGCTTCAGTTGGGTCTTGTGTTTTCCGGCTTCCTGTTGTAGAATGAGGAAAGTACAGGGGCGGGGGAACAGATTTCAGATTCAGAGAAAAGGCCAGGAGGATACTTGTGAACAGAGAAAAGATAATTGTGATCGATTTCGGGGGCCAGTATAATCAGCTGGTGGCCCGCCGTGTCCGTGAATGCAGCGTGTATTGTGAGATTTATTCCTATAAGACCGACATTGAACAGATCAAAGCCATGAACCCCAAAGGGATCATCCTCACAGGAGGTCCCGACAGCTGTTACGAGGAAGGGGCGGCTTCCTGCGGCAGAGAGCTGTTTGAGCTGGGAATTCCCGTTCTGGGGCTGTGCTACGGCGCCCAGCTG
>CAJUJV010000033.1:23062-39971 GCA_910586845.1 uncultured Hungatella sp. | reverse complement strand
AGATCTGCTCCAGGGTCTTATCCTGTTTGATCATCTTTTTATAGATACTGAAGAAATGCTTCACTCTGCCGTCCACCGTGGCCCGGATCCCGCTGTCCTCCATGTGGTTCTTTACTTCTTCCACGATGCCGTTGACAAATTCTTTCCTCGCTTCCTTGCTGAGGGAGATCTTCTCTTCCAGATCGCCGTACACATCCGGCTTCAGATATTTTAAGGAGAGATCATCCAGTTCCACCTTGATCTTGGAGATACCCAGCCTGTGGGCAATGGGCGCGTAGATATCCATGGTCTCTCTGGCCTTCTCCCGCTGCTTCTCCGGCCTCATGAACTGCAGGGTCCTCATGTTGTGAAGACGGTCCGCCAGCTTGATCAGGATGACGCGGATATCCTTGGCCATGGCCAGAAACATCTTCCTTAAATTCTCTGCCTGGATCTCCACCTTATCCATGGACCAGGACAGCTGCGTCAGTTTGGTGACGCCGTCCACCAGAAGAGCCACCTCTGGCCCGAAATCCTCCGTGATCTCATCCAGGGTCATGACGGTGTCCTCCACCACATCATGAAGGATGCCTGCTACAATACTTTCTTTATCCAGCTCCAGGTCCGCCAGGATGATGGCAACACAAAGAGGGTGAATGATGTAGGGTTCTCCTGATTTCCTCTTCTGGTCCCTGTGGGCATCTCTGGCGATCCTGTATGCCTTTTCTATCATGGAGATATCATCGGACGGATGGTACCTGCGGATGCTGCGGACCAGATCTTCATATAAAATTTCCGGACTCGTGAAGGAAGCCGGGGCCTCCAGTTCCTGTTCCCGCCTTTCCTCAGAATAATCTTGTGCCATGAAATCACCTTCTTAAGTGCGTAATTATTAGACCATTATAAGTTTTCTTATTGAAAAAAGCAAGACTTTTTCCATCTGCACATCCTGTGCTATACTTAGGATACCCTGATTTAACAGGCAAATTTCAGATAAGGAGCTGATTTCCATGCATTTTCTCAACCGCAATAATCCCTGCTGGTGCGGCAGCGGAATCAAGTATAAAAAATGCCACTATGATTTTGACCAGAAACTGGCCTGGTACCGCAATCAGGGCCACATTATCCCCTCCCGCAGTATGATCAAGCAGCCCGCACAGATCGCGGCCATCCGGGAGAGCGCCAAAGTGAACGTGGCGGTCCTGGACTATGTGGCCGGACGGATCCGGGAAGGGGTCACCACGGAGGAGATCGACCGCTGGGTCTACGAACAGACCACCAGGTACAACGCCGTCCCCGCCCCTCTGAATTTTGAAGGTTTCCCAAAAAGCGTGTGCACTTCCATCAATGAGGTGGTATGCCACGGTATCCCTTCTCCTGACGTGGTCTTAAAAGACGGTGATATCATCAATATCGACTGTTCTACGAATCTGAACGGGTATTACTCGGATTCTTCCCGCATGTTCTGTATCGGGAACGTGTCTCCGGAGAAGAAAAAGCTTGTGGAAGTGACGAAAGAATGTATGGAACTGGGGCTTGCCCAGGTAAAGCCCTGGGGTTTTCTGGGAGATATGTCCCAGGCAGTCAACGATCACGCCAGAGCCCACGGATACCGTGTGGTCCGGGACATCGGCGGCCACGGAGTGGGGCTGGAATTTCACGAGGATCCCTGGGTCAGCTATGTGGCTCCCAAAGGCACGGAGATGGTCATGGTCCCGGGAATGATGTTCACCATCGAGCCCATGATCAACATGGGCTCGGAAGAGGTCTATGTGGACGAAGACGACGACTGGACCGTGTACACCGAGGATGGCAGTCCTTCGGCTCAGTGGGAGATCCAGGTCCTGGTAACAGAGGACGGATACGAGGTCATCTCCTGGTAATACAGAGGCCGGGATCATGTTTCCGGTGCGGCGGCCGGCTGGTCGGGGATCTTTTTCTTCCAGGATCCCATCTTGTAGAAAAGTCCCGTAAGCACGGCCCCCAGGATCCAGGACACCAGGAGAGAGATCCAGATACACTCATAACGCCCCTGAGGCAGTTCCGGTGTTCTGGTCATCCATGCGATGCCGTAGGCCAGAGGCACGCGGATGGCAACGGTGGTGATCATGGAGATCCACATGGGAGTCACCGTATCTCCCGCTCCCCTCATGACTCCGGACAGACTCTGAGTCACCGCCATGGCGATATAGCCTGCCGCCAGGATAGACATCATGTTGGCGCTTAAGATCACCAGCTCCGTGGTATTGGTAAAGATAGCCATCAGATGACGGCCGAACAGAAGGATCAGGGCCGTGATGGCGGCGGAGGTCCCCGCGGCAATGAGCGTCCCCTGTCTGGCCCCCTGTTTTACCCGGTCCAGCTGCCTGGCCCCTACGTTCTGGCCCGCATAAGTGGTCATGGCTGTCCCGAAGGAGAAATTGGGCATCATGGCAAATCCGTCTACTCTCATGATGATCACATTGGCGGCGATGACCATCTCGCCGAAGCTGTTGGTCAGGGACTGAACGATGACCATAGCCAGGGAGAAGATGGCCTGGGTGACGCCGGAAGGCAGTCCCAGCCTCAGGACCATCATCATGTTCTCTCTGTGAGGCCTGATGTACTTCCATTCCATGTCAAAAAGGTGGGTCATCTTCCGCAGCTTGAACACGCACATAACGGCTGAGATGACCTGGGCGATGACGGTGGCCAGAGCCACCCCGGCCACTCCCATGTGAAAACCGGCCACAAACCACACATCCAGAATGATGTTGATGACCGTGGCGATGAGAAGATATACCAGGGCAGACAGGGAATCCCCCAGCCCTCTCAGGATTCCGCAGAGGATGTTATAGTAGGCCAGGCCCGCGATGCCCATAAGCAGGATGAACAGATAGGATGCACACCAGTCCATGATGGTGTCCGGAGTGTTCAGCATGCGCAGCACCGGGCGGATAATCATGGATCCGAACACCATGAGAAACAGGGAGGCGGCCGCAGTGAGAGTCATGGTGCTCCCGATGGTCCGGGACAGATTCTCCCTGTCTCTGGAGCCGAAATACTGGGACACCATGATACTGGCTCCCATGGAAATTCCTACGAACAGCACCAGAAGCAGATTCAGCATGGGGCTGGCGCTGCCCACGGCTGCCAGAGCGTTATCGCCCACATATCTGCCCACGACGATGCTGTCCACGGTATTGTAGAGCTGCTGGGCGATGTTGCCCACAAGCATGGGGATGGTAAAGACCACGATCTTTTCCCAGGGCTTTCCCTCTGTCATGTCTACCTGGGCGAATAACTGTCTGAACTTTGCTGGCATAATCTCTCCTCCGGTATTTGTAATGAAAGGGGAGACCCCTTTTAAGGTATCTCCCCGAACTGTCGTTCTTATCTAATCGTAACCTACTATTCCGAATATGTCAACCGCCATTTTAAAAATCCAGGGCCTCCATGATCCTTCTCATCTTCTCCCCTGCTCCCACGGCAGTCTCAAACTTCGCCGCCACATATTCCACGCTGCCCTCATCCATGGGGATCAGAAGCATCTCCTCCTGATTTTCCACAACTTTCCCTATGATAAAGTATCTGCCCCCGGCCCTGATACATTCTCCGGACACAGCCGTACTTCCGAACAGACAGGAAGCCAGACCTGACGTGACCACACAGTAACCCTCCTGTCCATCCATGCCGTATCCCATGTCCAGGATCTTTCCGGGCAGCACCAGATCCATGGAGCCGTACACCGCCGTTACCCGGCTTCTCTGCCGTCTGCCCGTACTGACCGATGACACGATCTCCTGTTCCTCCACCCGCCATCCTGCTATGGCTCTTATTCCCATGGACCTGCCTTCCTCTGTCTCTTCCCACTGTTTCAGAGCCTCTGCCTCCACGCCCCGGCCCCGGCAGTCCGCCTCCATACGGCAGGGGACTCCAAAAAAATAATGCCAGGCCAGGGCCGCTGCCATAACCAGAGCGGTAGCTGCCATAAATCCCTGAAGGACCCATGAAATGGTTTTCCTGATTGTCTGCTTCATCATCTCTGTCCTGTCTGAAATCCCGATACCGGCCGCACTCTGCTGCCTTCACCGATGGCTTTGTTCTCTCCTGTGATCACCTTGTCCGTGTCAAAGACAGGGCCGTCTACGGCCGCCTCCTCTCTTCCCCGGAACAGTACTTCCACATTGACCCGCTCTGCCCGGAACTCTTCTCCCAGAATGGTGGACACCGGCCGCGCCACCAGACAGTAATATCCTTTCATGTCTTTTCGCAGGGCCGACAGGGGGATCACCTTCTCAAATATCTCCGACTGCCTGGTACAGCAATAAGAGGTCACGGCCCCGAGTTTTATATTCCCGCCTTCCAGGTCCGCCTGAAACACTCCCTCCGCCTCTCCCAGAAGATTCATGCGCCCGATCACCGCCTCCTGGGATCTGCCGCTCCCGGGGATGGAGATCTGAAGGCGGTCTCCCACTACCAGCTCCTGTTCTTCTTTCAGAAACGTTCCCTCGAACCAGGCGCCTCCCCATGTCAGGGACAGCAGCTCCTGGCCTGTGCTGGTCTTACCCTCCTCCAGTTCCATGTCCACCACGACCCCTGCCCGGGGAGCGTTTACCCGTCCCCCTGCTTCTGCCAGAGCCTCCAGCATGGCCGCTTCCTTTTCTTTTTCTTTCTTATCCAGTTCCAGGCCTTTTACTGTCAGCAGAGAGATCTGTTTCTGCTGATCTCTGGTTTTTCTGGAAGAATCGTCTTCTTTTCCCGCCGCTTCCAGCTGCCACCGGGCCCTCTCCACAGCCTTTCTCTGAGCCTCCAGTTCCTTCCTGGCCGCCTTCAGGCGTTCTTCCTCCTGTTTCACCGCCGACTCATAGTTTTCCCGTCTTGCTTCCTGCACACTGGTCTGTCCCTTTCTGATCAGGTCCTCCTGGCGATCCAGAAGATCCAGCTGAAATCTGGCGGTGTCCACCCGCTCCTCCCAGGAATCGGACACGGCTTCCAGATCTTCTCTGGCCCGTTTCAGCTGCTTTTCCAGCTTTTCCCGTCTGCTCTCCTCTTCCTCGGGAAGCTCGTCAAGCTCCTCTTCCAGATCTTCAATCTTTCTCTGCTGCTCCCTCACTGCCTCGTCTCTGGAATCCCTCAGAGTATCCACCTCCTGCCTGGCCGACTCCCAGTCTCTCTCCTGCTGCCGCCAGAGTTCTTCTTCCGTCCGGTAAAGGCCGTCCTCATAGGCGGCCTGCAGCCGCTCCAGCTCCGCCTCATGGTCTGAGAGAATGTCCTGGAACTCCCTCTCCCCCTCCTCCAGCTCTCTCTCTGCCAGGGAAAGCTCCCACCGGGCCGTCTCCGTCCTGGTCAGGCCCGGCCAGTCTGTCCTGGATATCTGTTCTTTTTCTATGGCAAGCATAATCTGCTCCGTCTCCTTTTGAAGCTCCTCCTGTCTCTCCTGGACAGATTCCATGTCATACCAGAACAGGGGATCTCCCTCTTTCACCTCGCTGCCCGGTATGACTTCGATGCGGCTGATCCGAAGACCCGGCCGGATCCGGCAGAACTGTTTTTCCTTTACTTTCACCGTTCCCGTCCCCTCCACTCTGGTCTCCACAGCCTTTCTTCTGGCCGGTGACGTGGTTACCTTCGGCACGGTCACGCTGTCGTAGATCCTGGAAGCCACGGTGCAGCCCAGCATAAACAGAAAAAATCCGGCCAAAAGCCGCCGTCTTATCATCTTGTTCTCACCTCGTTTTCACTGTTTCAGCCCTGATGACGCCACTCCCTGCTCCAGCTCTTCCTGACAGTTGAGATAGACCAGCACAGGCAGAAAACAGGTAATAAGCGCGGCTGCAAAAGCCACGGCCGCCTTGTCTCTTGCGATGTCGGGCAGATACAGGGATATGGGCCAGAGATCTTTGTCTTTCAGATAGGTCAGAGGCTGCTCCAGGGCATTCCAGCCGTCTGTAAAACTGAGCATCAGCGCCGTGGCAATACCGGGATAGCCCAGAGGCAGACCGATATGGAGAAAGGTATACCAGACTCCTGCTCCGTCCAGATACGCCGCCTCCGTCAGGACCTCCGGTATGGTCTCAAAGGATCTGGTCATGATGAACACGGGAAGAGTGGACCAGATCCCCGGAAGGATCATGGCTGCATGGGTGTTGAGAACCCCCAGTCTGTCCAGCACCAGATAGCCGGACACCTGAGTCACCTGAAAAGGCAGGATCATGAGGATGACATAGATTCCGAAAAGCTGTTTCTTTCCCGGAAAACGGAACCTGGCAAAGGCCCACGCCGCCGGAGCCCCTATGAGGAACTGTCCTGCCGCCACAGGGATCACCTGGATACAGGAATTCCAGAACATGGCGAAAAATCCGGGGGATCCGATCAGCAGCTCTTTCATGGCTGCAAGGGAAGGATAGGAGGGCAGAAGCGCCGCCCTGACCCGGTCTCTTCCCATTCCCAGAGGCGACAGATATCTCCAGTACAGCTCATCCTCTGGCATCCAGGCAGCAGCCGTCATAAGGATCAGAGGCAGCCACACCAGAAGGCAGGCGGCCAGCAGGACGGCTCCTGTAAACCAGTGACGTCTTTTCATGGTCTCCTCCCTCCTGTAACCTTCCAGGCTGCAACAGGCAGCAGAAAGACGGCGGTCATCATCACTGCGGCGGCAGTCATCTTCTGGATGTCCAGGTTTAAAAACCAGTGGGCAAACAGGTGCGGGATCAGATAGATGGAAGAATCCGGGTAGGACCCTGCCAGAAGGTAGGCTTCCCGATACACCCGGAAGGAATTGACCACAGAGAGGATCCCCACCAGTCCCGCGGTCCCTCCCAGCTGGGGAAAGGTGATATAGATCAGCTCCTGCCACAGGCCGGCGCCGTCTATCCTGGCCGCCTCGTACAGCTCCTCCGGAATCCCGGAAAGACCGGCCAGCCACAGGATCATGTCATAGCCTGTATGCTTCCACAGATAGGTGGCGATGAGCACGGAAAAGGCATGGCCGGAAAACGCCCAGTCCGTCTCCCACAGTCTGCCGGTAACCACTGTCAACGCCTGATTTAAGATCCCGTCGGGACACAGAAGGATCCTCCATATGAGGACCATGGCCGCTGCCGGGACCACCATGGGAAGTACCAGAGTGGTCCGGACCAGCCTCAGATTTCCGGCTCCCTTCCGTCTCCATGTGATGACCAGGGCCAGACCCAGGGAGACCGCCATGAGAAGGGGAATACACAAAGCCAGAAACCGGGCCGTATTTCCTGCCGCCAGGCGGAAGGCCTCATTGTTCCACACTGCCCGGTAATTTTTAAGACCGGTGAACCTGACCCCCATGGCGTCCTGGAAGGATCTGCGCACTGCATCCAGAAAGGGAAATCCCATAAAAACCGCCGTTCCAGCCAGACTGGGGACCAGAAACAGCCAGGGAAGAGCCTCCTGTTTTAATTTCGCCATAGCTTCCTCACTCTGCCAGATAGATGGACAGTTTCCTCAGAATCTCGTCTGCCGCCTGGTCCACGGTTTTTTTATTGTCAAAATAATCTCGTGAACCTTCTGTAATCATCTTCATCACTGTCTCATCTACAACCACAGGCACACTCAGATTTTCCATCATGGCCAATATCTCCCGCCTCTCTTCCAGAGTCGGCCAGTCTGCATGAAGCCTGTATCCGTCCGTATAACCTACGCTCTCGGAGTACTGGTCCCTGGCAGCCGATTCGGTGAGATGCTCCAGAGCCTTTTTATTGACAGGAAATCCGTCATAGAAATCCTCCTTCTGCACCTCAAAGGAAAGCAGACAGCGGATAAATTCTTCTGCCATGTCTTTATCAGCCGCGGCCTGATTGATCCCTGCCATGGCAGACGGGAAGTAAAGCTTTCCTACGGCAGCCATGACAGAGCCCGGATTCTGCCTCCTCACCTGTGCCGGAAAACTCAGCCTGGAATATCCTTCCAGAAACTCCACTCCGCTGTCGCTGACGCCTCTGTCAAAGTCCACGACTCCCCCTGTGATCCCGTTTCGAACCACGTGATTGGTGACAAACCGCTCCAGTGTCTCGGCCTCGGTAAAAGAGGTCTGGGAGCCGTTGGCCTCTCCTATAAGCTTCACGGATTCCAGATAACGGATGAGAACCTGTCTGTCCCTCACTTTCATCTCCTGTCCGAACAGCTCCTCATAACAGAGCCAGCCGATCTTTCTCTGCAGATTCTCATAGTTGTCAGGCTCCGTCAGCGGCCTCTCCCCCTGATACGTTGTCATGGATTCAAGGCTTTCATGTGCCTTCACCGCCTCAGGCCTGCCTGTCACCAGAGGAAATCCCACTCTGGCGGGAATCTGCCGGATGCTCCCGTCCTCTTCCCGGAAGCCTTCCAGGAAATTATCCATCATGTCTCCTGACTCTTCCAGGTCTTTTACCAGATCGGAGAGATCCGCCAAGACTCCTTTTTCTATATAGGAAGCCGCCGGAAGACCGTCCAGGATGAGCACATCGGCTCCTTTTCCGCTCAACAGTTCCGTGTTCAGTCCCTGGATCATCTCCTCTGTCACCGCGCCGCCGTCTTCCACCGCGGTCCGCAGTTCCACTCTCACGTCCGGATGTTCGCTCTGGAACTGGGATACGGCCTGCCTTACGACGGACTGATCCTCCAGACTGTAAACGGTGAGAGCCAGAGGAGGAACCGCAGTCATATCCGGGTCGTATTCATAGTGATACACGGTGATGCCTCTGTTTCCCTCGCTGACAAATGCGCCGTAGAAATCTTCTTTTTCTCCTTTCAGGAATCCCTTCAGATACAGGCTGCGCATCCCCAGATGGTTTAAACTTCCGTCGATCAGGATCTCCCACACGGTGCCTCCCTGATTAATATGGGACAGACCTTTTTCATTGACCGCATAGATTCCTCCGGACCCGTCGCCGAAGAGACAGACCGATTCCCTGCTGTCGTCGACTTCGCTGTAATCCACCGTCTCCGTGACCCTGCCGTCTTTCAGATCGTATCTTACGATATTCCCTCCATTGACGGTAATAAACTCATTGCCGTTTAAAAAACCTCTGGCATCGCTGTCGCTGCCTGAAAAATCTTTTGTCATGGACAGCAGCCTGGCCCCTCCGGAGTCGTACAGATATACTTCCCAGTAATCGTGGATCAGAATGCTGCCGTTTTCCGTGACCCCAAATCCGGGGGGGATCAGACCGTACTGCTTTTTCTCCCCCGGCTGAAACACCTCTTCCAGAAGCTCCTCTGTCCCTCCGTCTTCCTCCAGTTTCAGCAGATGATAACGGTAATCTCCGTCCACGCCGCCCAGATAATAATTTCCGTCCTGCCCGTAAACCACGTTCATCAGGTCCAGTCCTCTGTCCCGGAGCGCCCCGGCCCCGGCCCAGTCCTCATCCCTTTTCCAGGTTTCCTCTTCATATCTGTAGCGGAACACATCCGAACTCTTTTCGGATCCTCCTTTTGCCGCCGTGTACAGTTCCATACGGCCGCCCTCACCCGAGATAAAACAGATCAGGGACTGGGACTCTGTCCCTTCCGGAAGTTCCAGTTCAGTCTCTCTGTAGCGGCCCATGGCTGCAGGCTCTTTTCCCTGTTTCAAATCCGGCGTGTCCCCGGTCCCCGCAGTATCGGAAACCGGCCTTTCTGAAGAGGCCGGACTCTCCCCCTCTCCTTTCGGCGGTCTCTGACAGCCCCCCAGCAGGCCGGCAGTCAGGACTGCGATCAAAATCTTTGCCATGTATGTTCTGCAGGTTTTTGTCATATCATGCTCCTCCTCTCTTCTGAGTTTATCATATCAGGGAATTCTCTAAAAAAACTGGAAAATCTTCTGGAATTTTTCAAGATTTTTTAGAGATTTCCGTGTTATACTTTTCTGTAGAAATCACGGAAATAAAGGAGGAGACCTGTATGAAAATTCTGGTGATCGAAGACGACCGGGATCTGTGCCGTCTGATCTGCCGCTCCCTGGTCCAGAGCGGCCACGAAGCCGACAGCTGCCATACGGGGACAGACGGCCTCTTTTATGCCAGGCAGCAGACCTATGACGTGATCATCCTGGACCGAATGCTGCCGGAACTGGATGGCCTCTCGGTCCTGGAGGCTCTGCGCCGCCAGGGCCTGCATACGCCGGTGATCCTGGCCACGGCTCTGGACGGACTTCACGACCGCATAGACGGGCTGGATGCCGGGGCCGACGATTATCTGGTAAAGCCCTTCGCTGTGGAAGAACTTATGGCCCGCATCCGCGCCGTCACCAGAAGGCCGAGGAACCTGCAGATCACACCGGAAATAAAGGCCTTCGGCCTGTGCCTGGATCCTGACAGCCGCCGGCTGGCCTGGGGAGAAACTCAGGTTTCTCTGTCGAAAAAGGAGTCTGCTCTCCTGGGATATTTTATGAAAAATCCGGGCCGGACCCTTCCCCGGGCCATGATCCTCTCCTATGTATGGGGTTCCGACTGGGAGGGGGAAGAAGGAAACCTGGACAACTATGTCTATTTTGTCAGGAGGCGGCTGAAAGTCCTGAAAGCTCCCGTCAGACTCGCCACGGTCCACGGGGTGGGATACCGGCTGGAAACCCTGTAAAAGAAGGAGCTGCTTATGAAAACACTGCGGATACGGCTGACCTGCCTTTACACCATGACCACAGGCGCCATCCTTCTTCTGGTCATGGTTTCGCTTCTCCTGTTCTCTGTCCGTGACAGCCGGAAAGACCGGCTGGAACAGTTTCAGGTCATCTGGAGCTCCCTGAATTCCCGCTTCCTGGCCTCCGGCGCCCTCTCCCACGGATATCTGGCCGAGACCGAGGCCGGACACCACATGATCATCCATATAAGTGAAAACGGTATCCCGTTTTTGTATCGCGGCTCCTGGAATCCTGACACGGACCGTCTCACTCTCATCGACCGGGCGCTGAAGCAGGCGGAAGACCAGGGTGTATTCACGGACCAGGCCCCTGTATCCTCCGGGATCAATACCACCTCTCTCATGGTTATAGAAGGAGACCAGGGGGACCGGTATTATGCCATGGTCTCTGCCGCGTCCACCAAAAACGGGGTAAAAGGCCTCTGCGCCGTCTCTCTTATCCCTCCCGTCCTGGAATCCATGAAAGAGACGTTTCTGCTTATGGGGGTTCTGTCGGTTCTCGGCGCAGGCTGCCTGTGGTTCATAAGCTGGCAGTTTGTGGGCTGGTCCTTAAAGCCGGTGGAAGAAAGCCAAAAAAAACAGGCCCGGTTCATCGCCGCCGCTTCCCATGAACTCCGTTCGCCCCTTGCCGTCCTCAGATCCGCCGCAGACGCTCTCCGGGATGACCCAAAAGAAAAAGACACACTGCTGCCTCTTATAGACAGCGAATGTGTCCGTATGTCCCGTCTTGTAGACGATATGCTGCTTCTCGCATCCGCGGATGCCCAAAGCTGGACTCTGTGCCCGGAGACCGTGGATATGGATACCCTTCTCATCGACCTGTATGAAGGGTTTTGGCCTCTCTGCCGGGAGCGGTCCGTCTCCCTCTGTCTGGATCTTCCCCCGGAGCCTCTCCCTCTGATCACCGCAGATCCTCAGAGGATCCGGCAGCTTCTTCTGATCCTCCTGGACAATGCCTGTACCTACACCCCTCCCGGACGTTCCGTCTGTATCCGCGCCCGTTCCTGTCCACGGCAGCTCCTGCTCCAGGTGGAAGATCAGGGATGCGGCATCCCCGACGACGTGAAGCCTTATGTCTTCGACCGCTTCTACCAGGCGGACCGGTCCCGCAGCGACAAGCAGCACTTCGGCCTGGGCCTGAGTATCGCCAGAGAACTGGCCCTTCTCCACCACGGAAGCATCCGGGTGTCCGACGGATCTCAGGGCGGAGCCTGCTTTTCTGTCACTCTGCCCGCTCAGTCTCCTTAAGCTCCTTAAGCCTTCCGCGGCATCTGTCGATCACCTTTCTCATGGCCTCCTGTCCCGGAGCGCCTGCGGTAACCCGTTTCTCCACACAGGTCTTCATGCTGACGGCTTCATAGATATCCTCCTGAAACACCGGGCTGACGGCCTGAAATTCCTCCAGGCTCATGTCATCCAAAGCCATGTTTCTCTCGATACAGTACAGTACCAGCTGTCCCACGATGCCGTGGGCGTCCCGGAAAGGCACGCCGTGATTCACCAGATAGTCCGCCGCATCCGTGGCATTGGTAAAGCCCTTTCTGGCGCTGGCTTCCATGATGTCCTTCCGGAATTTCATGGTGGAGAGCATTCCCGTAAATAAGGACAGACAGCCTTTGACCGTATCGATGGCGTCAAAGGTCAGCTCCTTATCCTCCTGCATATCCTTGTCATAGGCCAGGGGAAGCCCTTTCATAACCGTCAGGATGGACATGAGGGCGCCGTAGACCCGTCCCGTTTTGCCCCTCACCAGCTCCGCGATATCAGGATTCTTCTTCTGAGGCATGATGCTGCTTCCCGTGCTGTAGGCATCATCCAGCTCCACAAACTGGTACTCGTTGCTGTTCCAGATGATGATCTCCTCGCTGAACCGGCTTAAGTGCATGGCAATGATGGACAGAGCGCTCAAAAGCTCAATGACATAGTCCCTGTCGGACACCGCATCCATACTGTTCAGAGCAGGACCTGTAAATCCCAGGATCTCCGCCGTGTACTCCCGGTCCAGGGCGTAGGTGGTGCCCGCCAGGGCGCCGGAACCCAGGGGACAGTAGTTCAGCCGCTCTCTCACATCCTGAAGTCTCTGACAATCCCTGTAAAACATCTCAAAATAAGCGCCCATGTGGTGGGCCAGAGTAACCGGCTGGGCCTTCTGAAGATGGGTGAATCCCGGCATATAGGTATCCAGGTTGTCTTCCATGATGGTTAAGAGCTGTTTTAACAGTTCCTTCACCAGTCTGTGAAGCTCATTGATCTCGTCCCTGCAGTACAGCTTCATGTCCAGGGCCACCTGGTCGTTGCGGCTGCGGCCCGTGTGGAGCCGTTTGCCTGCCTCGCCGATGCGCCGGATCAGGGTGGCCTCCACAAAGGAGTGGATATCTTCATACTCCTTCGTGAATTCCAGCTTTCCTTCATCCAGGTCCTGTAAGATTCCTTTTAATCCCCGGATAATGGCTTCCTTATCTTCTTCTGAGACAATCCCCTGGCGGGCCAGCATGGTTACATGAGCCAGGCTTCCTCTGATGTCCTGACGGTATAATCTCCGGTCAAAGGACAGGGATTCATTGAAATCGTGTACCAGTTCATTCTCCTCTTTCGTAAACCGTCCTCCCCACAGCTTCATCGTCATCTTCCTCTCCCTCCTCTGGTTCCCCAGACTGATTTTTCCTGTGTCTGTATCCTCTGACGGCGATGCCCGCCAGACACAAAATACTGAATGCACTGATCCCCGCGCCTGTCCTTAAGCCCTCCGGCTCATAAGACATGGAGATCCGGTGGCTGCCCTCAGAGAGCTCAACACTTAAAAAGGTGTCGAAGATCTTGCCGCTCTCCTGTTTTTCTCCGTCCACTTTAATGGTCCACCCTTTGTCATAGGGGATACTGGTAAACAGAACTCCTGACCTGTCCGCCCGGATCTCTCCCTCCAGCTTCGTGTCTTTCCATCTGGTGATCTCCAGCGGAAAGCGGTTGAGGATCTGATATACGGACTTAAGGCCTTCATCGGAAAACCGGTAGATCCGGGCATTGAGATTTTCGCTGCCCTCCTCGTTGGTGATCTCGATCTCCTCCCCTGCCCGGCACATCCCCAGCTCCAGCAGAAATCCTCTGTTTACATTTTTAAAGGTCTGGCTGTGATCACCGATCTTTACTTTAACCTCTTTTACTTTCTTATTGGAAATATACACATAATAGTCCCCGCCCTCCTCCGGCGTCGCCCGGAAGGTGGTCCCGTAGCTTTCCCCATCCAGGCTGATCAGAGCCCGGTCGGCGCCGATGACGTCGCACAGGTTATTCTGGACTTCCGCCGGGTTGCCCAGATCCCTCTGCCAGTCCGTCTCCAGATCCGAAGATACTAAAAAGCCCACGGGCAGAGTCGCCAGACGGCGGTACAGCCATGTCTCCCCGCTGCTCTCCACCAGCTCCAGCATCTCCTGATTCTCCTGCTCTGAGGAGTAGAGGCCGTACCGGACCGAGAACAGGGAATCCACCAGCGGGGTGCTTCCCGTGATGCTGTATGCATTGGTATTGCCCTCACAGCCCAGTTCCTTAAAAAACCGGGTCAGGTCCGCGTTGGTGGTGGAAGAAAAGAGGGACACAGAGGGAAAATTCATCCATGCGCCGTCATTTTTCGTCTTCCTCGTAACCTTCTCAATACGGTAAAACGTGCTGCTGGGGATCAGGGATTCGGTCAGCTTCCTGACGTCCTCGTTGTCTTTTGTGTAGCTGGTTCTGCTGGTGGTGGTCACGCTGGTAACCGTAGTGTTCACCGCCGCCTCTATGGAGACCACTGCCAGTGTCAGGATCATCAGCAGCCCATAATTTATCCGTTTTATCTTGTACAGATACAGAAGGCCTCCGTAGAGGACCAGAAACAAAATGGCCCCATAGTAAACATAAAATTTAAAATCTTCATCCTCCACCAGCTTCTCTGCCAGAAGCACAAACACCACCGAGCCCCAGAAGGCCATGGTCATGTGCTTCCACGGAACCTCATCCAGGTTGGTGTAGACCCGGTAGCACATCAGCAGCATCAGGAAGATATAGATAAAGGACTGCCGGCAGGGAAGACTGTTGGGAAAATGAAATCCGTGCCAGATAAAATTCAGCATGTTGATGGAAAAACTGGCAAAAAATATGAGAAGAAGGCCGCAGTAGACGGTTTTCTCCTTCACGCCGATACGGCGGCAGGACAGGTACAGCAAAAAAAGGATAAGCACGGCCACGCCGCAGTATATATTGGGCCAGTGATCCAGACCGATCTCCGTATTCACATTTCCCAGATGTCTGGCGATCATATCAAAAATCGAAAAATAGGAGGTGGCCGTTTTGGGGAATGTGGATTCCGCCGATGCCGTCATCCGCAGCGCGTAGATCTCCGGGATCAGCACGGCCGCAGCCAGCCCTCCTGCCAGGAGAGAATACATGGAAAACTGTCCCACGCTGACCGCATAATCTTTTCTGGTCTTTCCCTGTCCCGTTTCCAGGACCAGAAGAGCCAGAAAGTAGATTACCATGAAAATACAGATCATGATAGAAATATAGTAGTTGGACAGGATGGCAAGGCCCAGAGTGACACCGTAGAAAAGCCCTTTCTTCTCCTTTACCAGCCTCTCCAGTCCCAGAACGATGAGAGGGAATAAAAGGATACAGTCCAGCCACATGATATTCCAGCTGTAGGCCGCCATATAGCCTGAGAGGGCGTAGAAGATGCCGAAGAATGCCACTCCGAAGTCTTCCCTGCCGCAGTGCTTCCTGAGATAATATGCAAAGGACAGGCCTGACAGGCCGATCTTCAGCACAATGGAATAGGTCATGAACTCGATCACCAGGCTTCTGGGACACAGGACCAGAAGCCAGTTTAAGGGGCTGGCCAGATAATAGGCGTAGAGAGCGGTAAAATTTACGCCCATGCCGATATCCCAGCTGTAGAACAGGCTTCCTCCCTGGCTCAGTTTATATCGGAATTCCGAAAAAAACGGGGCATACTGATGATACATGTCGGTCCGCAGAAAGCTCTGTTCTCCGAAGGGGAAGATCCCTCTCTGGGTAAAAATAATAATCATGACCACCACAGGGACTATAAAAGAGGCCCACATGCCGTCGGAATCTCTCAGACGTCCTCCCAGCTCTCCGGTCAGTCTCCACGGGCCCATGCCCTTTTTCTTCTTTCTGCTTTTTCTCTGCCGGATCCCTGTCCTGGGACTGTAAGCCGGCTGTCTCTGCCCTATCTCTTCTTCCTGCAGGGCTGCGGAAGGGGGCAGTTCCCCCTCCAGGGCCGGATCTCCCTTTTCCAGTTCCTCCAGAACCCTGATCACTTCATCATTATCCATATCAGTTCTCCCCGTCTCCCGCTTTATTAAAGATAAACAGTTTGCTCAATATATAATTCAATACCAGAGAAACTGCCGAGACGACTAACTTTCCCACAAACTCCGGCCAGTGCAGACTCCCCACCATGAGAATCATCCCAACCATGGTAAAAGCTCCCGTAGCCAGCCGGCAGGCCACAAAAGACACAAATTCTTTCCACAGCTTCTTCAGTTCCAACCCCATACTGCGGAACACCAGAAACTTGTTGGTCACGAAAGCAAACAGTACCGCCGCCGCCCAGCTTAAGGCCGTGGACACCCGGTAATCCATCCCCATGGCCCAGAGAATCGCGTAGGCGGCCCAGTCCACTGCCGTAGTCAGCACTCCGAATATCACATAGGTGATCCCTTCCCTGTTCCACAATCTGTTCCATATCTTAGAAATCATAGGATTCTCCTGTCATTCTTTTCTTTATCCCTCCTGCCTCTCTGAATACAGCTCCAGTCAGAAAGACCTTATCCACTATAATAAAGGCAGAAAAATACAAAGTCAAGACAAAAAGAAAGGGCAGCCACATGACTGCCTCTTTTTTACGTTTACCGGATCGCCTCTTCTCAGCCTTCCCGATCCTGTATGTCCTTTAACAGCTTGTCCACGCTGACCAGTTTGACACACAGGGCAAAGAGTTCCATGGCAAGCCTCAGATCCCCCAGAGGCGGGTAGGAGGGAGCGATCCTGATATTGCTGTCATGGGGATCCTTTCCGTATGGATAAGTGGCCCCCGCGCCTGTCATGATCAGCCCTGCCTTCTTGCATCGGGCCACGATGTTTTTGGCACAGCCGTCCAGGGAATCAAAGGCCATGAAATATCCGCCTTTGGGCGTGGTCCAGGTTCCGATCCCCAGCCCGTCCAGCTCGTTGGTAAGGATCTCGTTGACTGCCTCAAACTTGGGTCTCATAATGTCCGCATGAAGTCTCATATGCTCCACCATTCCATGACTGCCACCAAAAAATC